>NZ_JABDWM010000014.1:0-208893 GCF_019685295.1 Rhizobium sp. NLR22b | reverse complement strand
CGGCAACCGGGACGTCCTTCCAGGCAAAACCTTCCTTCGATAGATCCTGCTTCAGGACGTTCAAAGCCGCTGCCTCGCCCCCCGACGTCCACCAGTGCAGCATCTGCACTTCCTTCACGTCGGCAGCGCGTGCGGAGACGCCGGCGCCGGCCACGGCCAGTGCGATCACGGCAGTCATTGTCAGAAACTTACGCATCGAAGAACCTCCCAGTTCCCGTTTGGAGATGCGGGACCCATTCCCGCACCCGATCACCCGCCCTCCTCAGGCGTAGTTTCGTCGCTGGCGAAGCCAGCCTCAGGTTCGCGGCATCCACCAGTTGGTGCGCTTGCCGATATGCATGTTCAGCGTCTTGGTCTCCGTATAGTCCTCGACCGCGTGGCGGCCGAGCTCACGGCCAAGGCCGCTCTGCTTGTAGCCGCCGAAGGGCAGTTCCGAGGCGCCGTCCATGAAGGTGTTCATCCAGACCGTGCCCGCCCGCACTGACCGACCGATGGTCAGGCAGGTATCGAAATCGCGGCTCCAGACACCGGCCGAGAGGCCGTAATCGATGGAATTCGCGATCCTGATTGCTTCGGCAGTCGTTTCGAACGTGAGAACCGAGAGGACCGGGCCAAAGACCTCTTCGCGCGCCACCGCCATGTCAGGCGTGACCGCTTCGAGGATCGTCGGCGACATGAACTGCCCCATGCCGAGGTCGAGCCTCTCGCCGCCATGCGCGATCCGAGCGCCGCTGCTCCTGGCGCCGGCGACATAGCCCGAGATCTTCTCCAGATGCTGCGGCGTTATGATCGCGCCGACCTGCGTCGAGGGATCGAGGGGATCGCCGACCTTGACCGCCTTCGACAACTCGGCAATCCGCCTGACGGCATCGGCAGCGATCGACTTGTGAAGGATCAGCCGCGAGCCAGCATTGCAGCACTCGCCGGCATTGAAATAGGCACCGAAGACCGCGGCATCGATGAAGGCGTCGAGATCGGCATCCGGGAAGACGATCTGCGGGTTCTTGCCGCCCAGTTCCAGTGAGACCTTCTTCAGCGTCTGCGCAGCATTCGCCATGGTCAATTTTCCCACGCCCGTCGAGCCGGTGAAGGAGACCATATCGACGTCGGGATGAGACGTCATGACCGCGCCGACCTCAGGTCCCGTACCGGTGACAATATTGACGACACCCTCGGGAATGCCTGCTTGCTGCAGGATTTCTCCGAGCACGAGCGTCGATCCCGATGTCAGTTCAGAGGGCTTGACGACGGTGGTGCAGCCTGCGGCAAGGGCGAAGGGCAGCTTCTGTCCGACGATCAGGAACGGGAAATTCCAGGGCGTGATGATCGACACCACGCCGATCGCCTCGCGCAGGACGACGCCGAGCGTGCCGTCCCCAAGCGTGTTGTAGCTTTCGCCGTGAAGGTCGCGAGCAAGAGCCGCCGCATAGCGCCATATGTCGACGGAGCCCGCGATCTCGCCCTGAACCTGGGTGATGGGTTTCCCCGCCTCGATGGCATCGAGAAATGCCAGTTCTTCCGCACGCGCCGCGATCAGATCGGCAGCCCTGAGCAGAATGGCCGACCGCTCGGAAGCGGTCATTCGCGGCCATGGCCCGAGATCGAAGGCCTTGCGGGCGGCGGCGATGGCGCGTTCGGCATCGCTCCTGCTGCCGGCCGGGAAACGGCTGACCACCACACCATGGCTCGGCGCGACGCGCGCGATCGGATCGGCGGCGCCGGCTTCCCATTTGCCGTCAATCAGCATCTTGAAATCGCGAGCTTTGTCATTGCTAAGCGCGGTCGGATTGACGAGAACCGTCATTACCATTCTCCCTTGAATTTTGCCGGGCGCTTTTCGCTGAACGACGCAACGCCCTCCTTCAGATCGCCGGTCTTGGCGGCGAGGATCGAGCCTAGGGCTTCGACCGCGGTTCCATTGTCTTCACCGTTCGCCGATGCGATCATCAGCTTGACGATCTCGATAGCGGCCGGTCCCCGTGCGGCAATCCGCTCGGCATAGTCCCTGGCAGCCGCCAGCGCGTTTCCCGTCGGAACCACCGCGTCGACGATCCCGAGCAGACGCGCCTCCTCGGCGGTAAAAATCTCGCCGCCGAGCGCCATGCGCCGGACGGCCTGCGCGCCAAACCGGCGCACGAGACGCTGGGTGCCGGACCAGCCCGGCACCATTCCGAGGCCGGTCTCCGGCAGGCCGATCTTGATGTGTTCCTCTGCGATGCGAATATCGGCAACGCCGGCCAGTTCGAGCCCGCCTCCGAGGGCGTGGCCATTGAGGGCCGCGACCAGCGGCACCCTGAGCGTCGCCAGTCTATCGAATATGCGGTGGCCGTGCCGCACCCAGGCGTGGCCGAACTCCTGAGGCAGCATTCCGCCCCAGGCCTTGATGTCGCCTCCGGCGGAAAAGCCCTTTCCTTCGCCGGTGAGAACGGCAGCGCGCACATTCGGGTTCGCCTCCACCGCGTCGGCCGCCTCCGCCAAGGCTTTCAGCATATCGAGATCGAGCGCGTTCAGCTTCTCCGGCCGGGAGATCGTCAGCGTCGCGACATGGCCATCGATATCGATCCTGACCGATCCACTAGCCATTGAAGGAGCCCTCCAGCGCCCGCGCCCTCCTTGCCGGAAGCGAGAGTCCGATCTCAGCCTCCCGGAACAGTGCGGCGTCCATCACCTTCAGGTCGGGCGCGACGATCAGTCGGAATTCGGACTGCTCGAGGATCTGGGTTTGCAGATCGACGCCGGGCGCGATCTCGGTCAACACGATGCCCTCAGGCGTCAGCTTCATGACGCACCGCTCGGTGACATAGGTGATATCCTGACCCTGCTCGATTGCGCGCCTGCCGCTGAAGGTGACGTGTTCGACCACGTTCACCAGCTTCTTCAGCTTGCCTTCCTTTTCGATGAGGAGAGCTCCGTCGGCGATCGAAAGCTTCGCACCGGCGTTGAACATGCCGGAGAAGACTATCTTCTTCGCCCGCGCCGTGATGTCGACGAAGCCCCCAGCGCCGGCGGTGACATGCGGCCGGAACGACAGCTTCGAGACGTTGACCGATCCGTCCTTTCCGATTTCGAGGAAGGACAACAGCGACGCATCGAAACCAGCGCCCTGGAAATAGGTGAACTGATAGGGAGACGGCATATAGGCGTCGGCATTGGAGGCACAACCGAAGGCGAAGTCGAGCAGCGGCACACCGCCGACCGCGCCCTGCTCGATCACCCAGGTGACAGCGCCGTGCAGCCCCTCCTCCAGCAGAATCCGTGGCACGTTGGCCGATATTCCGAAGCCGAGATTAACGCAGCTTCCCGCCTCTAATTCCTGCGCGACGCGGCGCGCGATGACCTTCTGGACATTGAACTCCGGAACGCGGAAGCTATCGAGCGGGCGGAAGATCTCGCCTGATATTGCCGGGTCGTACCCAGTCTGCGTCGTCTGCTTCTGATCGGGATCAACGATCACATAGTCGACCAGCATTCCCGGCACGCGGACGTCATGGGGCTTCAGCGAGCCTTCCTTGGTGATCCGCTTGACCTGCGCGATGACGATGCCGCCATTATTGCGGGCGGCAAGCGCCTGATCGAGGCCGCCGAGATAGGCGCCTTCATGTTCATATGTGAGATTGCCGCGCTCATCGGCTGTCGTCGCGCGAATGATCGCGACCTGCGGGACGATCGCGGGGAAGAACAGCCAGTCGTCGCCCTCGAAGCTGACGCGCCTGACCACCGGATCGCCCGAAGCGAGGGCGTTCATTGCGCAGCCCTGCCGCGCGGGATCGACGAAGGTGTCGATGCCGACCTTGGTCAAGACACCAGGTCGCTTGGCGGCGGCCTCGCGATGGATGTCGAACAGGATGCCGGAGGGAATATTATAGGCCGGGATCTCATTATTGGTGATCATCTGCCAGATCAACGGCGGCTCGGCCGAGGACGGTCCCGAGGGATAGGAACCGCCGATGATGCGCTTGAGCAGACCTTTCCTCGCGATATGGTCGACGCCCTTGATGCCGCTCATATCGCCGGCGGCAATTGGGTGAAGGGTGGTAATGTGACTGGGATGACCGGTCGCATCGAAACGCTCGCCGATCGCCTTCAGCATCAGGTCGGGGCAACCGAGACCGCTCGACGACGACACCGTAACGACGGCGCCATCCGGGATCAGCGCGGCCGCTTCGGCTGGTGTGAGATGCTTCTTCATGTGCGTCACTTCGAACCCCGTTTCAATTTCCCGCTCTGCCGGCCCTTATCGGCGCGGCTGTGCCGGCTCCGCAACTTTCGCGGACGACGAGCCGAACGGCTGTCGTCACCGTCTCCGCTTCGGCCTTGCCCGCATTGATCTGCTTGAGGAGCATCTGTGCGCCGCGACGCCCGATGCCCTGCGGATCGACCGAGACCGTCGTTAGCGCGGGGACCGCCGCCTGAGCCTCGATGACGTCGTCGAAACCCACGACGGCGAAGTCGGCGCCAGGCTCCAGACGGCGCGAACGCAATCCGTCGCAGACTCCGAAGGCGACGGCATCGTTGAAGCAGACGGCCGCAGTGGGCCGGTCGCCAAGAGCGATCGCTCTTCCGATCGCCTCCACGCCGCCCGCTCGCGACGGCGCGGACGAGATCACGAGTGCCTCGTCGTATCCGAGCCCGGCCGCCTCTATTCCGCTGCGGTAACCGGAAAGGCGATCGTCGAAGACAGCGGTGTCGGGAAAGCCGCCGAGAAATGCGATGCGCTTATGACCGAGACCCACCAGATGCTGAACGGCGGCCATCATGCCGGCCCGGTTGTCGGAGACTATCGACGAGACCTTGGCGCCAGGCAGGTTTCGGACGACAACCACGACGGGAATGCCTGCCGAGACCAGCGGCTTGAAGTCGGCGGCATCGGTGGCGCGCGCCGGCGAGACAATCAGGCCCGAAATGCCATGTTCGCGCATCGATGCGACAACCTCGCGCTGCCTGTCGATGCTCTCGCCGGTGTTCGACAGGAACTGCACGAAACCGGCCGACTGAACGACCATATCGACGCCGACCGCCAACTCCGCAAAGAAGCTGTTCGTCAGATCGTTCACGACAACTCCGATGATCCTCGATTTGGAACCGGCCTGCCGAAGATTGGCTGCGCCGCGATTATAGACGTATCCGAGCTCGCGCATCACGGCATTGACCTTGGCACGCGTCGCCTCATTGACCAGGGAGGAGCCCTGAAGCACGAGCGACACCGTCGACTTGGAGACGCCGGCGGCCTTCGCAATGTCGATGACGGTCACCCGCGCCTTTGTCACTTCACCCTCCCGACGTCATCGTCGACTGGTGCTTATTTATTTGGAACGTTCCAAATATGTCAAGAGCCATTTTAATTAGGGTTGCTCTTTATTGGCCTTTCTCTCTCCCCATCACGTCACGAGCGGGGACTTGTTTTTGGAACGATTTAAATCATGGAAACAACCCGACAGGCTTTTCCCAACGTTGCGAGTTCGGGCCAGCCTGCGAAATCTCTGACTCTTCAAGTCTGAGGATGAATCGCGGCAGATGTCGTGGATCCATTAGGTTGATGCAGAATCGCGACGCATTTTTGCTGGAATTGCTCTCGAGGAATTCCCTCCCGGAGGTATTAGCGAAACTTTATCGTTTGTGGCCAATGCTAGGGATAGGGGACGCGCCAGATCTAAAGCGGGGCCGGAAATGCCGCATTCGTTTGAAGCCATTCTGGAGAACCTGCCGCAGGGGATCATTCTCCTTGATTCTGCCGATACGGTGACGGCTTTCAATTCCCGTGCGCTTGATATTCTCGGCCTTTCCGACGGCACTCTGCGCAGAGGAATGAATATCGACGGCCTGCCCGGCACCGCCGACTGCCGTGCAGCGGCTTGTTCACGGTTGACTACCGGCAGGCCGCACACCTCGCAGTTTGCACTGGCCAACGGACGGATGATCTCATTGACCTGCGCCCCGTCGAGAGCGGGAAGCTGGATCCTCAGCTATGAAGACATCTCGACCCATATCCGCGTAGAAGACAATCTGAGGGAACAGCATCGCCGGTTCGACGCAGCTCTCAGCAATATGCCGCATGGGCTGTGCATGTTCGACGCGACGAAGAAGCTGATATTGTGCAACGCATCCTATGCACGGATGTACGATCTGCCGGATTTTTTGACTCGGCCCGGAACGTCGCTGGTGGACATCCTCGACTATCGAAGCCAACAGGGAAATGGTCCGGCCGATACCGCCACCTATTTTGACGTCGTCTTCGAAGCGACGGCACTCGGCGCACCGGCGAGCCAGAACATCGCGCTCACCGACGGGCGCATCATCAAAATCACCCACAATCCGATGCAGAACGGCGGATACGTGGCGACCCACGAGGACGTCACGAAGACCGTGCGGCTTGCGGAAGCGCTGCGCCGCCATCACGATCAGCTCGAAGTTACTGTGCAAAACCGAACGGCGGAGGTCGAACGGCAGGCGCGCGAGCTTGAGCGGATGCTCGCCCAGGAGCGGAGCATCAACGAATTGCAGCGGCAGTTCGTGGCGATGGCATCACATGAGTTCCGCACCCCGCTTGCAATCATCGATGCTGCCGCTCAGCGGCTGCTCCGGAAAGGGGGCGCGGTCGAGCCCGAATTTCTCAACGACAAGGTCGAACAGATCCGTGCATCGGTGAGCCGGATCGTCGATCTCATGGAGAGCATCCTGACGGCCGGACGCCTCGATACCGGCAAGATCGATATCAGTTATGACGCCTGCGCCGTGGGAACGTTGATCAGAACCTGCTGCGAGCGGCAGTCGGCGATCTCGAAGACGCACGGCTTCGTGCTCGACATAGACGGGCTGCCGGAATTCATCGATGCCGATCCCCGCAGCTTAAGCCAGGTCTTTACCAATCTGCTCTCGAATGCGGTGAAATATGCGCCAGGAACCTCCGAAATTCGTGTTACGGCATGGGAGGAGACGGGCAATATCAAGGTTTCGATCAGCGACGATGGCGTGGGGATCGATGCTGAAGACGTGCCCCGGCTGTTTCAACGCTATTTCCGCGCGCGGACCTCGACCGGGATTGCCGGAACCGGTATCGGCCTCAATCTTGTCAAGCAGATCATCGAACTGCATCAAGGCTCGATAGAGGTGCGAAGTGCAAGAGGGTGCGGATCCACCTTCACCGTCACTCTTCCCATCAAGAGAGCCGCTGACATTCTGGCGAGCAACGACGTTGCCTGATCATTCAGGCCCTCAAACGGCGTCCTGTACGGCCGAGGGCTCGTTCCCGATCTGACGGCGCAGGATTGCTGTCCGGCATATCTACCCTATCCTTCTCGCAATAGAGGAGGACCATGTCATGGCTTTCATTCACACCCCGGATGCATCCGCCAGCGAGAGGACGACGTCGATGTACGCGTCGGCCGAGGCGAATTATGGCTATCTGCCGAACATGTATCGTGCCTTCGGCCACCGGCCGGAGGTGATGGAGAGCTGGGCGGGGCTGCTTTCGAGCATTCGCGGCCATATGAGCCTCAGGCGCTACGAATTGGTGACGCTGGCGGCGGCCAAGGAGCTTAAATCCTCCTATTGCATGCTGGCGCACGGCTCGGTGCTGCTGCGCGAGGGATTTACCAGCGAGGGACTGACGGCAGTTGTCAACGAGACCGAAAAGGCACCAATCGATGCCGGCGAGCGTGCGATCATGGCCTTTGCGGCCAAGGTGGCGCGCGATGCGACATCGATCACGCAGCACGATATAGACGGGTTGAAGAAACACGGGCTGAGTGACGCCGAAATCTTCGACGTCACGGCCGCCACAGCGGCCCGCTGTTTTTTCTCGAAAATGCTGGATGCGCTCGGCGCTGCGCCCGACCACGCCTATATCGAGCGGCTGGAGCCGAATGTGCGAAAGGCGCTCAGTGTCGGCCGGGAAGTCGAGCGGCCCCTGGCGCCTTCACCCTCGGGCGGCACATCGCAATGATGCAGTGTCGGCTGACGCCAGCGGCTGTGGCCCCTACTCTTCCGGTTTTTCGGCAAAATGCCGAATCGCAAACTCGGCAATAGTCTGACTCGAGCGATCGGCATCGTCGAGTATCGCGGGAAACAGCTGCCACTGATGCGGCATGCCCGGCCAGACCTCGGTGGTGACATCCACGCCCTGCCCGCGCGCTTTGTCAGCGAGGCGCAGCGTGTCATCAAGCAGGGCTTCGCCGGAACCGACCTGCAACAATAGCGGCGGGAATCCGGTCATGTCGGCATAAAGCGGTGATGCCTGAGGATCGGTGGCAGGCCGGCTGCCGAGATAGGTCTTGCGCAAAGTCTCGATCAACGCCTTATCGACCAGCGGGTCGCTGCCGGCATTCGCCGTCATCGATCCGCCCGTCGCGGCAAGATCGGTGATCGGGCTCAGCGCAATCACGGCCGCCGGCAAGGGTTTGGCCGCCTGCTTCTGCCGCAGCACCGCCTCGAGCGCAATGTTGCCGCCAGCGCCGTCTCCTGCCACGACGACGTTCTCGTTGCTATAACCGTTATCAAGAAGCCAGCGATAGGCCGTCAGCGCGTCGTTGATCTGGGCGGGATAGGTATATTCCGGCATCAGCCGATAATTGATCAGAAGCACGTCGCTGGATGCGGCCTTGGCGAGCGAACCGGCGAACAAGCCGTGCGTACGGATGGAACCACCGGAAAAGCCGCCGCCATGGATGTAGAGAATCACCCTTTTGCCGATCGGGTGATGGAGCCGGGCGGGCCACATCAGCTCGCCATCCACGCCGTCGGCATCGACCTGCCGGACCTGGATGCGCGTCGGCCCCGGCATCGTTTCCATCAGCCTGGCGAAAGCAGCCCTGCGCTCTTGCAGGCTGTCGGCGCCGGCAAAGTGCTCCTTCCACAGGCCGAGCAGTTTTTCGACCTGCGCACGCGAGGACTGGCTTTGCGGCCCGATGTCTTCTCCCAGCGCCAGCGGTGCCGATAGGATCAGCGCGGCGATGGCGGGAAACAGATATCCGAGCCGCTTCGGCGCACTTCGATCAGCATTTGACAAAATCCGCCCCTTCATCAATCTCTCCCGATGATGCTGCCATGACCGTATCATTGGCTGCTTCGCCCAGCGAAGTCAAAAGGGTGACAAGCGCAACCTTTCGCTTTTTCACGTCTCCAACGAGCAGGCTGATGCCGGCCCGCGCGGCAGCTGCCGGCCTGCTGCGGGCTGATCGGACTGTCAATGGAAGAAATCGAAATTGTTGCCGGCGCGGCTTGCCATCTGCCAGGCTTCCATCGGAAATGGATCCCGCCCTGCCCTCAACTCCCGTGCTTCGGCTCGCGTAGAAATGAAGGATACCGATGACCACCATTTACCTTGCCGGCCCGGAAGTCTTTCTTCCCGATGCAATGCCCATCATGGCAGAAAAACGCCGATTGGCGCGTCAGTGCGGCTTCGAACCGACCGGCCCCGGCAGCGACGAAAATCAAACGCCGATAAAGCGGCCAGCTGCGGAGATTTACGCCCGCAATGACGTCGCCATGCGTAAGGCGGAAATCTGCCTCGCCAACATCACACCCTTTCGCGGCGTCAGCGCCGATCCGGGCACGGTCTACGAGATCGGCTTCATGATTGCTCTCGGAAAATCGGTCTTCGCCTATACCAACCACCCCGACGACTACGGCTTGCGCGTCCGCTCGATCTGGTATGCGGGAATGGAGATCGACGAGACGAGCGGACGCCCGCGCGGGCCTGACGGCATCGCAATCGAAAATCACGGCATGGCCGACAACCTGATGATCGACGGAGGCGTCGAGGCGGCAGGAGGCAAGGTATTCCGTGCAACCACCCTGCCGGCGGATCCTGCCCGAGACCTGGCGATTTATTTTGAGGCGCTTCAAACGATCGCTGGCTTGCGCGGGTAGGATTGGGCTCTTTCACACCGCCCTGATCGCGTCGATCACCGCCCTGAAGCCCGCAGATATATGGCGGCGGCTCGGATAGTAGATATAGAGCGGTTCCTCCGGCTGACACCAGTCGTCGAGCACCTGGATGAGTTCGCCGTCGGCAATGGCCTTTTCGACGCGGGGCTCCCAGATATAGGCAAGGCCGACGCCGCCGAGCGCTGCCTGCATCATCAGTTCGTGATCGTCGAGCGACAGTGGTCCGGTCGGCTGAAAGCTCACCGTCTGGCCGTCCTTCTCGAATTCCCAGGCATAACGTGCACCGGAGGGAAACATGTTCTGGATGCAGAGGTGGCGCTTGAGCTCGTAAGGCGTTTCCGGCTTCGGGCGTCTCTCGAAATAGGCGGGTGAACCGACGACGACCAGGCGGATACGCGGCTTGATACGCAAGGCGATCATGCCTTCAGTGACACGTTCGCCGAAACGGATGCCGGCATCAAACCCTTCCTCGACGATGTCGACCAGCCTGTCGGTCGCGTTGATTTCCAGCTGCAAATTGGGATTGCGTTGAAGCAATGGGGCGATGACACGGCCAATGACGAAAGGACCGATGGAATTCGGCACGTTGATTCTCACCCTGCCGAACGGCGTATCGCGGTATCGGTTTAGCGCATCGAGCGCGGCCGCCATCTCCCCGAAAGCCGGAACGAGATGTGAGACCAGGAGTTCGCCGGCTTCCGTCAGCGAAACGCTGCGTGTCGTGCGGTTGAGCAGGCGGATGCCAATTCGGTCTTCCAGATTGAGCACCGCATGGCTGACGGCAGAGGCTGTGACGCCCCGCTCCTCGCCCGCCTTGCGGAAGCTCTTGTGCCGCGCCACGGCCACGAAGGCCGCCAGTTCGGAAAGTTCAGTGGCCCTCATTGCTGAGTTTTGCTCATCATAGTTTCAATAATAACGAATCTTATACAGCATCTGGTTTTCAGTCAAATTCAGTCCGTCAGCACAGAGATGCGACGCCAACAAAGGAATTCGTCATGAAAGTCTGGTTTATCACTGGTGCATCCCGCGGTTTCGGCGCGCTGATGACCAAGGAAGCACTTGCATCAGGCGATGCCGTCATCGCCACGGCCCGCAACCCGAAGACCATCATCGAACAATTCGGGGACCATCCGAACCTGCTGGCCGTCGCGCTCGACGTCACCAACGAGGCGCCGGCCAAGGAGGCTGCGGCCGCCGGCATCGCCCGCTTCGGCCGCATCGACGTTCTCGCCAACAATGCCGGTTACGGCCTGCTCGGCGCCGTCGAGGAAGCCACAGCCGAAGAGATCGAAAAGATCTATGCCACCAATGTCTTCGGTCTCCTGAAGGTGACACGCGCCGTACTGCCCTATATGCGTCGCCAGCGTTCCGGCCATATCCTGAACTTCTCCTCGATCGGCGGCTATTTCGGCTATCCCGGCTGGGGCGTCTACGGCTCGACCAAATTCGCAGTCGAAGGGCTGTCGGAATCCATGGCCGCCGAAGTCGAACCTTTCGGCATCAAGGTGACGATTGTCGAGCCTGGCTTCTTCCGCACGGACTTCCTCGCCGACACCTCGCTGGCAATAAGTCCTGCTTCCATCGCCGATTACGAGGGCACGCCGGCTGGAAACATGCGTAATTTCGCCGTCGACGCCAATCACGCCCAGCCCGGCAACCCCGCCAAGCTCGCGGCCGGCATCATGACAATGGTCAACTCGGCCAACCCGCCGCTGCGCATGCCGTTCGGCAGCGATACGGTCGCCATGATCGAGGCGCAGCATGCGAGTGTCGAAAAGGAACTGGCCGTCTGGCGCGAGCTTGCCGTCTCCACGGATTTTGCAAGCGACGCAACCGCTCGGGCCTGAGCAGCCAAGACCAATGCCGCCGTATTCGGATTTGGACGTGCGGCAGCGCCATGGAGGTGATACAAAGAACGCCTTGCGGCAAATTGGCATTCGCCTCTCGCCGGGGATGGCCTAGATGTAAGTCAGACCGTGACCCCTGAAGAGGCAACACATGCCCATCAAGACCATCTGTATTTATGGCGCCGGCGCCCTTGGCGGCGCCATCGCCGCCAAGCTCGCAGGCAGGGAAGATAACGACGTCGCCGTCGTCGCGCGTGGGGCGCATCTCGATGCGATCCGCAGCCACGGCCTCAGTCTGCGCGAGGCCGATGCGCAAACCCCGCTCAAGGTACGCGTAACGGCAACCGACGATCCGAAGACATTGCCGCGGCAGGATCTCGTCATCACCGGCCTCAAGGGACATCAGCTGTCGCCTGCCGCCGAAGGGATCGCCGGTCTGCTCAAGCAAGGCACCCGCGTCGTCATGATCCTCAACGGCATTCCATGGTGGTATTTCCATCGCGATCCCAGGAGCGGACATCAGGAACTGCAATTCGACGAGCTCGATCCCGGCGGCAGGCTCTGGCGGCTGATCAGCCCGGAACGCGTGATCGGCTGCGTCGCCTATCAAGGCGCGGAAGTGGTCAAGCCAGGCGAGATCCAACTTTCCCACAAAGGCCGCTTCGTACTTGGCGAGCCCTCCGGTGAAATGTCTGCCGAGCTTTCGGCCATAGCAGCGGTGCTGAGCGGCGCCGATCTCAATATTACGACCACGGCCGACATCCGCAGTGAAATCTGGAGCAAGTTGATGGGCAACGCCGCCTTCAACCCGATCAGCGCTCTGACACGGGCGCTGATGACCGACATCATGGCGGATCCGGCGCTCATGGACATGGTGAGCAAGGTCATGAAGGAAGTGCGCGCTGTCGGCGATGCGGTCGGTGCGGATTTCGCCATGTCTGTCGAGCAGCGGCTGGAGCAGTCGCGCCACATCGGCGGCGTTCGGACCTCGATGCTGCAGGACCTGATCGGCGGCAAGGCGCTCGAAATTACCCCGCTTGTCGGCATGCTGGTGGCGCTCGGACGCCTGACTGCCGTGCCGACGCCGGTATCGGAGACGATCCTGGCGCTGGTGACGCAGCTGGATCGGGAAAACCGGCGCGGCAACTGACAACCAGGAGAACGGCGGCCATCAGGGCGACCATTCCTTCCCGACATGGCGTGGGAGATTTCCGCCGCCCGCCTTTATGCCATAACTATATTTTTGCCCCTCGCCACGCATGGATTTCCTATCGCAGGCATGGGCTAAAGGGGCCGATTTCCAACTTTTCGTTAACTGGCATGCTGGTAAAATCTCGTCGCCAAGTTATCAGACACCGCGAGACCGATGCCGAAACCGAATTTCCGCTTCACCCATTACGATCTCAAGGAACAGCGAGCCGGAACGATCGTCGAGGTGTCGCTGAATGCGGTGAACAATGTTCGTCTGATGACGGCGCCGAACTTCCAGCGTTTCACCGAGGTTCTCGATTTCAAATATATCGGCGGCGTGGCGCGCAAGTCGCCGGTCAAGCTCGCCGTTCCGGAAAGCGGCCACTGGCATGTCGTCGTCGACATGGAAGGCCATCACGGGCTCGCGGAATCCGCCGTCAAGGTGATCGCCGCGCCTGTCAATCAGAAGACACCACGCCCTTCCTGAGCTTTGCAGCACCGGCATCTTTTCTGACGCGCCAGGACAGGCACGGACGTGCTTTGTCGACAAACCGTGATCACGAGACGCCCAATCGTACTGATCTTGATCACGATCAATGAATCATCCCGAGTCGTCGTTCACAATTCTCAGTCGCGGGGCTTCCACCACGCCGCCAGCTGCAGTCCGCTCCCATTCATACTCGGATCGCCGAGAGAGGAACAGCAGACGAAGATCTCATCACCTGGGGCAGCCCATGACTTCGAACCCGATCGATCGTGTCACCGATATCATCGATCCCGGCGATGCACTCGGTGAAGTCCTTTTCGGACTGATCATGGCGCTGACTTTGACGGTCGGCTCGAGACTTGTTTTTGAAGAAGAGGGGTTGGATGCTCAGGAGTTGATCGTCGCAACAGTCGGATGCAACGTTGCCTGGGGGATCATTGACGCCGTTTTGTTCGTTCTGGGGACGACGTTTTACAAGAGCAGGCGGCTGCGCCTTTTTCGGCAAATCAAAGCCGCCGGAAGCGAGACTGCGGCGCTCAACATGCTCGCGAAAGAATTCCCGATCGAAGAAGCACCGTTTTCTGCAAAGGCTGCCGATGCAGACGCGCTTTATAGATCACTGCTGACGCTCGCACGCAGGGCCGATCCTGTGAGGGCGTCTCTATCGAAAAATGATCTCCTTGCCGCCCTCGCGGTCGTTTTTCTCGTCTCGGTCACGTCCATTCCGGCCGTGACCCCTTTCTTTCTCATCGACAGCGCCCACCTCGCTCTGAGAGTCAGCAACCTGTTTCTCATCATGCTGCTGTTCGTGACGGGTTATGCGTGGGCGAAATTTTCGGGAGGCAGGCCTTTTTATGCGGGGATGACGATGACTTGCCTCGGATTGCTTCTGGTCGCCATAGCGGTCGCTCTTGGCGGTTAACCCCGCCCACGCGTCAGCGCGGATTGCGCTCTTTGCGCAGCTTCGCCCACCATTCCAGCCGCTTACGGATATCCCGCTCGAAGCCGCGCTCCGGCGGATCGTAGAAAGTCTGGCGGCCCATCTTCTCCGGAAAATAATCCTGGCCTGAAAAGGCGTCCGGCTCGTCGTGATCGTAGCGATAGCCCTCGCCGTAACCCTCGCCCTTCATCAATTTCGTCGGCGCGTTGAGGATATGCTTCGGCGGCAGCAGCGAGCCGTTCTGCTTTGCGGCCTGGCTTGCGGCCTTGAAGGCGGTGTAGACGGCATTCGATTTCGGCGCGGTGGCGAGATAGACGCAGGCTTGCGCCAGCGCCAGCTCCCCTTCCGGCGATCCGAGATAGTCATAGGCATCCTTGGCGGCGTTGCAGATCACCAGCGCCTGCGGATCGGCAAGCCCGATATCCTCCACCGCCATGCGCACCAAACGCCGGCCGAGATAGAGCGGATCCTCGCCGGCATCGAACATGCGGGCAAGATAATAGAGCGCAGCATCCGGATCCGAGCCGCGCACCGACTTATGCAGCGCCGAAATCAGATTGTAGTGGCCGTCCTGCGCCTTGTCGTAGACTGGGGCGCGGCGCTGGACGATACGCGTCAACGCTTCGGTATCGAAGCTCTCGCCCTCGCGGGCAGCACGCCAGACCTCTTCGGCGAGCGTCAGCACGGCGCGGCCGTCGCCATCGGCCATGCGGATCAGGCTGGCGCGCGCCTCCTCGGTCAGCGGCAGCGGCTTCTGCTCGATCGCCTCGGCGCGCGTCAGCAATTCCTCCAGGCTCTCCTCGTCATGTGACTTGAAAGTGAGGACGCGGGCGCGCGACAACAGAGCGGCGTTGAGCTCGAAGGAGGGATTTTCGGTGGTGGCGCCGACGAGAATGACGGTGCCGTCCTCCATAACAGGCAGGAAACTGTCCTGCTGGGCGCGGTTGAAACGATGAATCTCATCGACGAACAGCAGCGTCTGGCGACCGTCCATGCGGCGCATGCGAGCCGCCTCGAACACCTTCTTCAGATCGGCGACGCCGGAAAAGATCGCCGATATCTGCTCGAAGGCCAGCCCCGCCTCACCGGAAAGCAGCCGCGCCACCGTCGTTTTGCCGGTGCCTGGCGGACCCCAGAAGATCATCGATCCGAGCGAACCACTTTCGATCATCCTCTTCAGCACGCCGTCCTCACCGGTCAGATGTTCCTGACCAGTGACATCGGCAAGCGTCTTCGGCCGCAACCGGTCGGCAAGCGGCCGCCTGGCGGCAACCTCTTCCGGAACACGCGGCGCGAAGAGATCATTGCTCATCGGAAGAACTGCCTGATACGCTGGCCATCGCGCTCGATCTCGACCCGCCAGAGACCGGGATCGCTGCTGGCTATCTCGGCCAGTTCTTTGGTCGATTTTACTTCCGTTCCGTTGATCGAAACGATGATATCCTTGGGCTCAAAACCCAGACGAGCCGCCGGGGAATCCTGCTTGACATCGGCAACGACGACGCCCGCCGATTCCGAGGGCATGCGCAATTCATCTGCGACGCGCGGCGACAGGTTTTCGACGACGGCGCCGGTAAAGGGCGTCCGCCCGCCAATGACGCGCTGGTCACGAGGCGAGGTCTCCGGCGCGCGGTCGAGCGCCAGCGACAACTGCTGCTCGTGGCCGTTGTCGATGACGGTAAGATTGACCGTTTTGCCGAGGCCGGCTGTGGTCAGGCGATAGAGCAACGCGTCCGGATGCTCGACGGCGATGCCGTTGACTGACGTGACGATCTGGCCGGCCTTCAGCCCGGCCTTCGCCGCCGGGCTGCCTTCCGAAACCTTGACGACGAGTGCGCCGCGCACTTTGTTGAGCCCAAGGGCTTCGGCAACTTCCGACGTCACCGCATCGAAGCTCGCGCCGACATAGGGCCGCTCGAAGGATTTGACGCCGGCATCGGCGGAAGCGAGGAAGACTTTGACGAGATTGGCGGGAATGGCAAAGCCGATGCCGTTCGAGCCGCCGCCGCGCGAGAAGATCGCGGTGTTGATGCCGATCAGCTCGCCCTTCATGTTCATCAGCGCACCGCCGGAATTGCCCGGATTGATCGAGGCGTCGGTCTGGATGAAGAAGCCGAACTCGTTCTTGACCACCTGGTTGCGGGCAAGTGCGGAGACGATACCGCTCGTCACCGTCTGGCCGACACCGAAGGGATTGCCGATCGCCAGCACGAGATCGCCGACCTCGACGGTATCGGAATTGCCGATCGGTAGTGTCGGGAAGTTTTCCTTGGTGTCGATCTTCAGCACGGCGAGGTCGACGCGGTCGTCGCGCAGCACCACCTTGCAGGGGAATTCGCGGCCATCTGACAGCGCCACCTTGATATCGTCGGCGCCTTCGACGACGTGGTTGTTGGTGACGACAGTGCCGTTCGCCTCGACAATGACGCCGGAACCGAGCGAGGACTGCTTTTCGGATCGATTCGGCATCTGCTGGCCGAAAAACTGCTCGAAGAAGGGATCGCCCGCAAAGGGCGACTGGCGCTGGATGATCTTTTCCGCATAGACGTTGACGACTGCGCCCGACGTCTGCTTGACGAGCGGTGCGAAGGAGAGCTGCATCTGCATCTGGCTCTCAGGCACCGTCTTTGCCGTCTGCGCCTGGGCCGCAGCCGGCAGAACGAGCATCAGAGCGAAGAGCGAAACGGAGGCGCGCTTGAACAGGCCTTGCATGGGTATCCCTTTTGAATCCTCTTGAGCAACGTTGTAGCGTCCGACGCTAGAAAGGAAAGAGGGCGGAAGCATGGAAGAATAAGGCAAGGGAGTGCCTTGATGGCGCTGCGAATTTGATTCAGGAAGGTCAACCATGCAAC
This sequence comes from Rhizobium sp. NLR22b, assembly GCF_019685295.1. Lineage (NCBI taxonomy): Bacteria > Pseudomonadati > Pseudomonadota > Alphaproteobacteria > Hyphomicrobiales > Rhizobiaceae > Rhizobium > Rhizobium sp. NLR22b. Next base: position 191,691 of record NZ_JABDWM010000014.1, on the reverse strand, counting down.
TGATATCAAAAGCTAAAATCTGGGCAAAGTCACTGAAGCGTGACATCGTTGCGCTGTGGCTTGCCGCCCGCGATCCTCGCGTGCCCTGGTATGCGAAAGCGGTCGCCGGCGCCGTCGCAGCCTATGCGCTTTCGCCGATCGATCTGATCCCCGATTTCATTCCCGTGCTCGGCTATCTCGACGATCTCGTCATCGTTCCGCTCGGCATCTTGCTGGCGACGCGGCTCGTGCCGGCAGAGGTGATGGCTGCGCTTCGCGTGGAAGCGGCTAGGCGGATCGAACGCCCTTCCGGCCGGGCCGGATTGATCTTCATCCTTGTCGTCTGGCTCGCCTGCATCATCTTTCTGGCTCTGGCGGTGCGCAAGCTGATTTGATCGGCAGTAAAGGAAGAAGATGATGACATGGCGAATGTCGGCCGCGCTCGGTTTGGCGATCCTGATTTTCTCATCGGATCTGGCATGGTCGGCGAGTTTCGATTGTGATGCGAAGGAATTGAAGCCGGACGAAAAGGCGATCTGCGACAATCGCGTCCTCAACGACGCCGACGTCAAGATGGTGACGACCTTCGAGCTGCTCTCCGGTCTGCTGGCCATGGGCTCGCGCGGAACATTGCAGGACGAGCAGACCGCCTGGCTGAAGAAGCGGCAGGAATGCGGGGGCGACGCCGCCTGTATCAAGGCTGCCTATGACGAGCGGATGAAGCAGCTCGGCGAGACCTACAAAAACATCAACCGACCGCTTTGACAGCGGCCGCGCCGCTGGACTCTTAATCAGGGGTTGTAGTTTCGACTACTCAGCGGGCGTTGAGATCCCGCACGGCGCCGCGGTCGGCGCTGGTTGCGAAAGCCGCATAGGCCTTCAGCGCGGTGGTGACGTTGCGCTTGCGAATCTCGGTCGGCTGCCAGCCCTTGCCTTCCTGCTCGGCGTGGCGGGCGGCGAGTTCGGCCTCGCTGACACGCAGGCTGATCGTGCGGTTCGGGATATCGATATCGATCATGTCGCCTTCGCGCACCAGGCCGATCGTGCCGCCATTCGCCGCTTCCGGCGAGACATGGCCGATCGAGAGGCCGGAGGTACCGCCGGAGAAGCGGCCGTCGGTAATCAGCGCGCAGGCCTTGCCGAGGCCCTTCGACTTCAGATAGCTCGTCGGATAGAGCATTTCCTGCATGCCGGGGCCGCCCTTCGGGCCTTCGTAACGGATGACGACGACGTCGCCGGCCTTGATCTCGTTGGCGAGGATCGCCTTGACCGACGCATCCTGGCTTTCGAAGACGCGGGCCGGGCCGGAGAATTTCAGGATCGATTCATCGACGCCGGCCGTCTTGACGATGCAGCCGTCCACTGCGAGATTACCCTTCAGCACAGCAAGACCGCCATCCTTGGAGAAGGGGTGTTCGACCGAGCGGATTACGCCGTTCTGGCGATCGGTGTCGAGCTCGTCCCAACGAGCTTCCTGGCTGAAGGCGACCTGGGTCGGGATGCCGCCGGGAGCGGCGCGATAGAAGTTGCGGACGGTGTCGCTGTTGGTGCGGGTGATGTCCCAGCGATCAATCGCATCGCCGAGCGTCTCGGCATGGACGGTCGGACAATCGCGGTTCAGGAGCCCACCCTTATCGAGCTCTCCGAGGATCGACATGATGCCGCCAGCGCGGTGGACATCTTCCATATGCACATCGCTCTTGGCGGGCGCGACCTTCGATAGGCATGGCACGCGGCGCGACAGTGCGTCGATATCGGCCATGGTGAAATCGACCTCGCCTTCGTGGGCCGCTGCAAGGATGTGCAGGACCGTGTTGGTCGAACCGCCCATGGCGATATCGAGCGCCATGGCATTCTCGAAAGCCTGCTTGGAGGCGATGGTGCGTGGCAGCGCCTTGACGTCGTCCTGCTCGTAATAGCGGCGGGCGAGATCGACGATCAGGTGGCCGGCCTCGACGAAGAGGCGCTTACGATCGGCATGGGTGGCAAGCGTCGAGCCGTTGCCGGGCAGCGACAGGCCGAGCGCCTCCGTCAGGCAATTCATCGAGTTTGCGGTGAACATGCCGGAGCACGAACCGCAGGTCGGACAGGCTGAACGCTCGATGACCTTGACGTCGTCATCGGAGATCTTATCATCGGCAGCCGCGACCATGGCGTCGACGAGGTCAAGCGCATGTGTCTTCCCATGCAGCACGACCTTGCCCGCTTCCATAGGACCGCCGGAGACGAAGACGGTGGGGATGTTGAGGCGCAGCGACGCCATCAGCATGCCGGGGGTGATCTTGTCGCAGTTGGAGATGCAGACCATGGCGTCGGCGCAATGGGCATTGACCATGTATTCGACGCTGTCGGCGATCAACTCGCGCGAGGGCAGCGAGTAGAGCATGCCGTCATGGCCCATGGCGATGCCGTCATCGACGGCGATCGTATTGAACTCCTTGGCGACGCCGCCGGCCGCCTCGATTTCGCGAGCGACGAGCTGGCCGAGATCCTTCAGATGCACATGGCCGGGAACGAACTGGGTGAAGGAATTCACCACCGCGATGATCGGCTTGCCGAAATCCGAATCCTTCATGCCCGTGGCGCGCCAAAGGCCGCGCGCGCCCGCCATGTTGCGGCCATGGGTCGTGGTTCTGGAACGGTAAGCTGGCATCGGTGTCTTCCTCGACATGTCGGAAACATCAGGCGAAGCCGGGCCGGCAATGAAGCCTGCGGGCCGGGCGAACGCCGCTTTTTGGAATTGTCCTAATCCAATCGATGGGGGCTGTCACTACCGGCAAGGCCAAATCCGGTACGCTGCCGGGAGAAGCGCGTTGAGCGCAATTCGAATATATACGGTTCGGCGGGACCTTTGGTTACACCCTATTCCATCACAGCCGAACACAAAAAATTGGCTTCCTGTCAGCAATATTCAAGGCATAGAAATTGATCCGAACATGCGGGCGGTTCGTTTAAGGACTATATTCGGAATATCCGCCCTGGAGGTTTTCGACATGCCAAGCTATCGCCCCCCAAGGATCGCGTCGTCGGAGATCACGCCGCGCCAGCTCTATCTGCGTCGCCGTGAGTTCCTGGGCGCAGCGACGCTTGGCGCCATGGCGCTCTATGGCGCCGGCAAGGCGAGCGCGGCCACCCTTTCCGCCGTCGAGAGCAAGTACAAGGTCGATGGGAAGACGACGCCGATCAAGGACGTCACGACCTACAATAATTTCTATGAGTTCGGTCTCGACAAGGGCGACCCCGCCGCTCTCTCCGGCGATTTCAAGCCGCTGCCCTGGACGGTCAAGATCGACGGCATGGTCAACAAGCCAGGCACCTTCGACGTCGAGGCGCTGATGAAGGAATTCCCGATCGAGGAGCGCACCTATCGGATGCGCTGCGTCGAGGCCTGGTCGATGGTCGTTCCATGGAACGGGTTTCCGCTGGCGGCGCTGCTCGACAAGGTGGAGCCGCTCGGCAGCGCCAAATATGTCGCCTTCGAAACCGTCGTGCGACCGGAGGAGATGCCAGGGCAGAAGGGCTTCTTTCAGTCGCTCGACTGGCCCTATGTCGAGGGGCTGCGGCTGGACGAGGCGCGCCACCCGCTGACGCTGCTTGCCGTCGGGCTTTATGGTGAAACGCTACCGAACCAGAATGGTGCGCCGATCCGGCTTGTTGTGCCGTGGAAATACGGCTTCAAGGGCATCAAGTCGATCGTCAGGATCACGCTCACCGACCAGCAGCCGAAGAACACCTGGCAGGTGACCAATCCGCAGGAATACGGCTTCTACGCCAACGTCAACCCGGCCGTCGACCATCCGCGCTGGAGTCAGGCAAGCGAGAGGCGCATCGGCGAAAGCGGCTTCTTCGGCGCAAGCCGCCGCCCCACCCTGCCCTTCAACGGCTATGCCGACGAGGTGGCGAGCCTTTATGCCGGCATGGACCTGAAGGCGAATTTCTGATGGCCGAACTGTCGCTTGCCATCCCGAAGCGCTGGCAGCCTGCCTCCGTCTGGCTGCTTTATGTCGTCGGGCTCGTGCCCGCCGCCTGGGCCTTTTATCTCGGCGCGACCGATCAGCTCGGCGCCGATCCGGTCAAGACCTTCGAGCTCTTCCTTGGCATCTGGACAATCCGCTTTTTGATTCTGACGCTTGCCGTCTCCCCTGCCCGCGAGCTTTTCGGCTGGAACTATCTGCGCTATCGCCGCGCGCTCGGCTTGCTGACCTTTTACTACGCGCTGATGCATTTTACCGTCTACATGGTGCTCGACCAGGCGATGGAAATTCAGGCCGTCATCAATGACGTGTTGAAGCGCCCGTTCATCATGTTCGGCATGGCCGGCCTTGCGATGCTTATTCCCCTGGCGGTGACTTCCAATAACCTCTCGATCCGTCGCCTCGGCAACACCTGGATCTGGCTGCACCGCCTCGTCTACATCATTGCCGCCTGCGGGGCTCTGCATTTTGCGCTTTCGACCAAGATCCTCGATCTCCAGCAGTTTATTTATGTGGGTTTGATTATCGCGCTCATCCTCTACCGCTCTTGGCGGCCGATCGCACGCAGTCGGAAAAAAAGCCAGGGGCGGCAACGCAATCGTGCGGCGGCGTCGGTTTCCTGACGGTAGTCAGCCGAGTCTCAACGACGCGCGGGATCAAAGGCACAGGCTGCGGCGATGCCGACCGCGTAGGCGAGTATGTTCCAGAGGGAAAATATCCGGCCGAGCAACAAGGCGCCTGCAGTCGTCAGCCGAAACGCGTCCAACCCGGGCGTATGATAAAGCCGGAACAATTCGACCGAGATTGCTATGAAAAGCGCCATGACCGCAATGACCGCCCGCGGTGACCTTCCGAAGACGAGCGCCACCAGCAGATAGACCATCGCTCCCCAGAGCGCCGACCCGCCATATTTGACGACGACGAAAGGCAGATCGACCGCGTAGCCCAAGCGCCTGAGGGCCAGGCCGACCGCAATCACCACAAACACAGCCGCGAGACGGAGGAACTGCGATCGGGAATGTGCTTCGCGCAGAGAACCTTCCACCTTAATCTCCAGGGTTTGGTAAGCGGTGTCGCTGCCGCACCTTGACCAAGATGCTTTAGGCAGTTTCGATGATTGCCGCCATGGCTGCTTTGCGCCGGACACGGACATCTTGGCGTCCTAAACTTTCTCTATTTCTTCCGTCAATTGAATCATAGCCGCCAGGGATATCGCCAATGGGATGGGAAGTACTCGGGCAATGGGGTGAAGATGCGGTTCGCATCGAACGACTGACGGGTGGAGTTGCCAATGGCGTGTGGAGCGTTCGCGTCCACGGGCAGATCGCGGTCGGTGGTCTCGGCAGCCGGACCAACGCCGATCTCGCATGGGAAACCGAGCTGATCCAATACCTCGACAGTGAAGGCATGCACGTTCCAGTGCCGACCCCGACGACGGACGGCCGGCTGTTCGTGGACGGGCTGGTGGTGATGAAATACATGGAGGGCGGAGCGCCCGAGACAGGGTCCGACTGGCGTCGCGTGGCCGACACGCTTCGCGAGCTGCATCGGTTGACACAGGGCTGGCCGCAGCGTCCGGGCTGGCGATCGTCGACCGACCTCCTTCACGCGGAAACCGGAACGAGGATCAACCTTGCCGCGATGCCGCCCGAGGGCGTTATTCGATGTCGCGCAGCGTGGGCGCGGCTCGCCGGACGTCAGAGATGCGTTGTCCACGGCAATCCCAACAGCCCTGGCAACGTCCGCATAACCCCCGACCGGGTCGCGTTGATCGACTGGGACGAGTCACATGTCGACGCTCCCGACCTCGACCTGGTGCTGCCCGGCAACGCTGCCGGTCTCGACGACGGCGCGCACGACATCGCCGCGCAAGCGTCAGCCGCATGGGAAGCCGCCGTCTGCTGGCAGGACGACTACGCCGCCAAGCGGCTCGCTGAAGTTCGAGCGGTCTGAGCAGTTTCGGCGGATCGATGGGCCGCATCCATGTCGGGACCTTCCGGCGACAGCATTGCGCCAAAAGGAGCCTTTACGCACGCGCATGGACAAAGAAAAACAGCCGGGCTTTGCAGCCCGGCTGTTCCGTTTCCGGCGAAGCGGAAAATTTAAGCGGCGACGGCCTGCTCTTCGGCAGCAACGCGGGCCTTGTCGGCTGCGCCCTTGGCATAGGTGTCGCGATCAACGAATTCGATCACGGCCAAAGCGGCGTTGTCGCCCTGGCGGAAGCCGGCCTTCATGATGCGCAGGTAGCCGCCGTTGCGGGTGGCGTAGCGCGTTGCGATCGTGTCGAACAGCTTCGAAACGACGGCGGCATCGCGGATCTGCGAGATCGCCTGGCGGCGAGCATGCAGGTCACCGCGCTTGCCGAGCGTGACGAGCTTCTCGACGATCGGACGGATTTCCTTGGCCTTCGGCAGGGTCGTGACGATCTGCTCGTGGGTGATGAGCGAAGCCGCCATGTTGGCGAACATCGCCTTGCGGTGGCTTGCGGTTCTATTCAGCTTGCGGCCGGCTTTACCATGGCGCATTGCTACTCTCCTTTAATGCAGGTGCCCTTACGTTAACCGGGCCTGCCGTTTCCTGGCACATGCAGGCGATCGGCCTGCTGTTTGACGGGGAAAGGCAGCCGAAAGAGCCTGCCTTTTTGGTTTTTAATACTGGTCTTCGTAACGCTTGGCGAGATCTTCGATGTTCTCGGGCGGCCATGCCGGCACTTCCATGCCGAGGTGCAGGCCCATGGAAGCGAGAACTTCCTTGATTTCGTTCAGCGACTTGCGACCAAAATTCGGTGTGCGGAGCATTTCTGCTTCGGTCTTCTGAATGAGGTCGCCGATGTAGACGATGTTGTCGTTCTTCAGGCAGTTTGCCGAACGGACCGACAGTTCGAGTTCGTCCACCTTCTTGAGCAGAGCCGGGTTGAAAGCGAGTTCGGTGACTGCTTCCTCTTCGGTTTCCTTCTGCGGCTCGTCGAAGTTGACGAAGACGCCAAGCTGATCCTGGAGGATGCGCGCCGCGAAAGCGACGGCGTCTTCGCCGGTGATCGAGCCATCGGTTTCGATGGTCATGTTCAGCTTGTCGTAGTCGAGAACCTGTCCTTCGCGGGTATTTTCAACCTTGTAGGACACCTTCTTGACCGGCGAATAGAGGCTGTCGACCGGGATGAGACCGATCGGAGCATCTTCCGCACGATTGCGCTCGGCCGGAACGTAGCCCTTGCCGTTGTTGACGGTGAATTCCATGCGGATCTCGGCGCCCTCGTCGAGCGTGCAGATCACATGCTCGGGATTGAGGATTTCGATATCGCCAACCGTCTGGATATCGCCAGCCGTGACAACGCCCGGGCCCTGCTTGCGCACGACCATGCGCTTCGCGTCGTCGCCATCCATCTTGATGGCGATTTCCTTGATGTTGAGCACGATATCCGTGACGTCTTCGCGGACGCCCGGAATCGAGGAGAATTCATGCAGCACGCCGTCGATCTGCACCGCCGTGACGGCGGCACCGCGCAGCGAGGAGAGCAGAACGCGGCGCAGTGCGTTGCCGAGGGTGAGGCCGAAGCCGCGCTCCAACGGTTCGGCAACGAGCGTCGCCCTGGTGCGCGAGCTCGAGGAGAACTCCACCTTGTTCGGCTTGATCAGTTCCTGCCAGTTCTTCTGAATCATGAGTTTGCCTTCCGTTCGTTGCCACCATCCAATCGTGACAACCGAGCTTGAAAACCACCGGGAGCGCCAGGGCGCTCACCGGTGACGAGAGCGATGATCAGACGCGGCGCTTCTTGCGCGGACGGCAGCCATTGTGCGGGATCGGCGTCACGTCGCGGATGGACGTGATCATGAAACCTGCAGCCTGGAGCGCGCGCAGAGCCGATTCACGACCCGAACCCGGACCGCAGACTTCGACTTCCAGCGACTTCATGCCGTGTTCCTGGGCCTTCTTGGCGCAGTCTTCGGCAGCGATCTGGGCAGCGAAGGGGGTCGACTTGCGCGAGCCCTTGAAGCCCTTGGCGCCAGCCGACGACCAGGCGATCGCATTGCCCTGCGCATCAGTGATGGTGATCATCGTGTTGTTGAAGGTCGAGTTGACGTGAGCGACACCCGACGAGATATTCTTGCGCTCGCGACGGCGAACGCGGACGGCTTCCTTAGCCATGCTATTCCTTTCGTTGATCTCTTCACCGCCGTAATACCAGCGGCTACACCGGAACGGCGCCTATATGGTCCCGCTCCAAACTCAAAAGAGGCCAGCGCGGACCGCCAGCCTCCCCACCCCGGTTTCCCGGCAATTACTTCTTCTTGCCAGCGATTGCCTTTGCCGGACCCTTGCGGGTGCGGGCATTGGTGTGCGTGCGCTGGCCGCGGACCGGAAGGCCGCGACGATGACGCAGGCCGCGGTAGCAGCCGAGATCCATCAGACGCTTGATGTTCATCGCGGTTTCGCGACGAAGATCACCCTCGACCTGATAATCACGGTCGATGGTTTCGCGGATCTGAAGGACTTCAGCGTCCGTCAGCTGATGCACACGACGTTCAGCCGGAATACCGACCTTCTCGACGATTTCCTGTGCGAATTTCGGACCGATCCCGTGAATGTAGGTCAGCGCGATGACCACGCGCTTTGCAGTCGGGATGTTGACGCCAGCGATACGTGCCACGCCTGTTCTCCTTGCATTCCAGTTGCCATCCGGCAAGTGGGCTTCGTTATGCGGTCCTTGAGAACCGCCCGTTCAAATTAGGTCCGCAACATGTCAATACGACCGAACCCGGACTTCCCTGGGAAATCCGCGCCGATCGCATGGAATGTCGCGAGTTGGCGCGGTGTTTAGCGGAATCACTGCTGAAAAGCAACCGTTCCGCCAAGTTTTATTTTCAAAGCCTTAAAGCTTGGAAAGAATGGCTTCGACTTCGGCGGTCACCTGATCGATCTCCGCCATGCCGTCCACGGACTTGAGTTTGCCCTTGGCATGGTAGTAGCCGATCAGCGGTGAGGTCTCCTTGTAATAGACCTGCAGCCGGGCCGTCATGGTTTCCGGAGTGTCGTCCGGGCGGCGCTTGAAGTGGGTGGAACCGCACTTGTCGCACACGCCCTCATTGGCCGGAACCTTGTCAGTGTCATGATAGACGCTGCCGCACTGTGCGCAGGAATAGCGGCCGGCAACACGACGGACCAGTTCGGCATCGTCGACACGGAATTCGATGACGACAGAGAGACCTAGACCCTTCGCCCTCAGCATCGCCTCGGTGGCGTCCGCCTGGACGAGCGTCCTGGGGAAACCGTCGAGAATGAAACCGTTGGCGCAATCGGGCTGATCGATTCGCTCGGAGACAATGGCGATGACGATCTCGTCCGAGACCAGCTTGCCGGCATCCATCACCGCTTTGGCGCGCTTGCCGACCTCCGTGCCGGCGTTGACCGCCGCACGCAGCATGTCTCCCGTAGAAAGCTGCGGAATGCCGTGCTTTTCCACGATCCGCTGGGCCTGGGTTCCCTTGCCCGCGCCCGGCGGCCCCAAAAGGATAAGTCTCATCGCCCCCTCTTTCCTCCTCGCAACTTCGATTTCTTGATCAGGCCTTCGTATTGCTGCGCGATCAGGTGACCCTGGATCTGTGCAACCGTATCAAGAGTTACGCTAACCACGATCAAAAGCGAAGTCCCACCAAGGGATAATGGAATGCCGGTTTGCGACACCAGAATCTCCGGGAGGATGCAGACGAAGACGAGATAGATGGCGCCAATCACCGTGATGCGGGTCAGCACGTAGTCAATATATTCGGCAGTGCGCTCACCCGGACGGATGCCGGGAATGAAGCCGCCATGCTTCTTCAGATTGTCGGCCGTGTCCTTCGGATTGAAGACGATGGCCGTATAGAAGAAAGCGAAGAAGGCGATCAGCGCCGCATAGAGCACCATGTAGAGCGGCTGGCCATGACCGAGGGCGGCAACGATCGACGTCGCCCAGGCAGGCATCGCCGTGGTGTTGGCAAAACCCGCGACCGTCGCCGGCAGAAGTAGGAGCGAAGAGGCAAAGATCGCCGGGATCACGCCCGATGTGTTGAGCTTCAGCGGCAGGTGCGACGTATCGCCCTGGAACATACGGTTGCCGACCTGGCGCTTCGGATACTGGATCAGCAGCCGGCGCTGGGCGCGCTCCACGAAGACGATGACACCGATGACGGCGATCGCGACAATGATGACGAGCAGGATGAGGCCGGTCGACAGCGCGCCGGTGCGGCCGAGTTCGAGCGTGCCGGCAAGAGCGCTCGGAAGGCCGGCTGCGATACCGGCGAAGATAATCAGCGAAATGCCGTTGCCAATACCGCGCGAGGTGATCTGCTCGCCGAGCCACATCAGGAACATCGTGCCGCCGAGCAGCGTCAGAACGGTGGAAATACGGAAGAACCAGCCCGGATCGACGACAAGACCCTGGCCGCTCTCGAGGCCGGCGGCAATGCCGTATGCCTGGAGCGCACCCAGAATGACGGTGCCGTAGCGGGTGTACTGGTTGATGATCTTGCGACCCTGCTCGCCTTCCTTCTTCAGGTTTTCAAGCGTCGGCACGACCGAAGTCATCAGCTGCACGATGATCGAAGCGGAGATATAGGGCATGATGCCGAGCGCAAAGATCGCCATGCGCTGAACGGCGCCGCCCGAGAACATGTTGAAAAGGCCGAGAATACCGCCTGCCTGGCCGCGGAACGCCTGGGCATAGGCTTCGGGATTGAGACCCGGAAGCGGGATATGGGTGCCGAGCCTGTAGACGAGGAGAGCTGCCAGTGTGAACCACAGGCGCTTCTTCAAATCCTCGGCTTTGGCAAAGGTCGAAAAATTGAGGTTGGATGCCAATTGTTCCGCTGCAGAAGCCATGCGATTCTCCGCCCTACCAATTCCGGCGTCTATGGGGAAATACCGGCCCCGGAATCAGTATGAAAATAATTCAAAACTGGGTTTTGGACGGATTGCAGCGCAACCCCATGCCTCACCCTTGTTTTCCAGTCTTACCGGCATGACGCGGGGCGCCAGCCAAGTTTTTGTGAGGCCCACATATGGGAGCAAAATCGCCCGGTGTGAAGCACCCCGGGCGATATATCATCAGATATTATTCTGCTGCAGCCGGAGCCGAAAGCAGCGTCACTGTGCCGCCGGCCTTTTCGATCTTCTCGACGGCGGGCTTGGAAGCGCCTGCGACGACGATGGTGATCTTGGCCTTGAGCTCGCCGTCAGCGAGAACGCGAACGCCGTCCTTGGCGCGGCGGATAACGCCGGCGGCCTTTAGGGCAGCTGCGTCAACAGTCGCCTTGGCATCGAGCTTGCCGGCGTCGATTGCCGCCTGAATGCGAGCAAGCGACACGACAACAAAGTCGGAAGCGAAAATGTTGTTGAAGCCGCGCTTCGGCAGGCGACGATAGATCGGCATCTGGCCGCCTTCGAAGCCGTTGATGGCGACGCCGGAACGGGACTTCTGACCCTTGACACCGCGACCAGCCGTCTTGCCGGAGCCCGAACCGATACCGCGGCCGAGGCGCTTGCGGCTGTGGGTGGAGCCTTCGTTGTCCTTGATTTCATTGAGTTTCATGAGCGTTTCCTCCGTCTCACTTCTCGTCGACGATGCGAACGAGATGCTGGACAGCACGGATCATGCCGCGAACGGAAGGAGTATCCTCCAGCGTGCGGCGACGGTGCATCTTGTTCAGTCCGAGACCGATCAGCGTGCGCTGCTGGACGTCCGGACGGCGAATCGGGCTGCCGATCTGTTCGATCGTGACAGTCTTCGTTTCAGCCTTCTTGGTAGCCTTGGCCATTGGTCAGCTCCTCTTATTCTTCAGAGGCGTTGCCGGAGGCGCTACGACGAGCCTGCAGCGTTGCATACTTGATGCCGCGCTGAGCTGCGATGTCCTTCGGGTGAACCTGGTGCTTCAGAGCGTCGAAGGTGGCGCGAACCATGTTGTAGGGGTTCGACGAACCGGTCGACTTGGCGACGACGTCGTGCATGCCGAGCGTTTCGAATACGGCGCGCATCGGACCACCGGCGATGATACCGGTACCAACCTTGGCCGAGCGCAGCAGAACCTTGCCGGCGCCATGGCGGCCATGAACGTCGTGATGCAGCGTACGGCCGTCACGCAGCGGTACGAAGATCAGTTCGCGCTTGGCGGCTTCGGTTGCCTTGCGGATGGCTTCCGGCACTTCGCGTGCCTTGCCATGGCCGAAGCCGACGCGACCCTTCTGGTCGCCGACGACGACGAGTGCTGCGAAACCAAAACGACGGCCGCCCTTGACGACCTTGGCGACGCGGTTGATCGCGACAAGCTTGTCGACGAATTCGCTATCGCGCTCTTCACGGCTCTGGCGGTCTTCCCGCTGCGGCCTTCTTTCCTGTGCCATTGTCCTCTTCCTTTTTCTTTTCCGGGTGCAATCGGCAAACAAATGTGGACCGCATCAGCCTCCCCTTTTGGAGAGTGCCGCGGTCCGGCGAAAATCCGGCCGGCGCTTGACGCGTCCGGCCGGAAACTGATCAGAAGGTGAGACCGCCTTCGCGGGCCGCTTCGGCAAGAGCCTTGATGCGACCATGATAGATGAAGGCGCCACGGTCGAACACGACCTCCGACACGCCGGCCTTGGAGGCGCGCTCGGCGACGAGCTTGCCCACTGCAGCAGCGGCGGCGGTATCGGCACCGGTCTTCAGAGAACCGCGCAGATCCTTCTCGAGAGTGGAGGCAGACGCAAGCGTCTTGCCAGCCACATCGTCGATGATCTGGGCATAGATGTTCTTCGAGGAGCGATGAACCGACAGGCGCGGACGGCCATTGGCCACCGACTTGAGATGACGGCGCACGCGGTTGGCACGACGTGCAAGTGCTTCTTTCCTGCTAGCCATTTCGCGTGATCCTTACTTCTTCTTGCCTTCTTTGCGGACGATCCGCTCGTCAGCGTACTTGACGCCCTTGCCCTTATAGGGCTCAGGACCGCGATATTCGCGGATTTCAGCGGCGACCTGACCGACTTGCTGCTTATTGATGCCGGAGACAACGATTTCAGTCGGCTTCGGAACGGCGATCGTGATGCCGACCGGCGGCTCATAGATCACGTCGTGGCTGAAGCCGAGGGCCAGCTGCAGGTTCTTGCCCTGCAGGGCGGCGCGGTAACCGACGCCGTTGATTTCGAGCTTGCGCTCAAAGCCGTCCTTGACGCCCTTGAAGATGCCTTCGATCATCGTGCGGGACATGCCCCACTTCGAACGCGCATCCTTGGTCTGGTTCACGGGCGTCACAACGACCGCGTTGTTTTCGAGCTTGAGGCTGATTTCGTCGTTAGCAACGAAAAACAGCTCGCCCTTCGGGCCCTTTGCGGTAACCTTCTGGCCATCGACCGTAGCCGTGATCCCAGCAGGCACCTGAACGGGCTTCTTACCGATACGAGACATGTTTCAATCCTGTCTGTTCGCTATGGAGATCCCTGCCCAATCTTAGAAGACCGAGCAAAGAACCTCGCCACCAACGTTCTGTTCGCGAGCCTGGTGATCGGCCATCACACCCTTCGGAGTCGAAAGGATGGTGATGCCGAGGCCGTTCGCGACCTGCGGAATGGACTTGACCGAGACATAAACCCGGCGGCCCGGTTTGGACACACGGCCGATCTCACGGATCACCGATGCGCCTTCATAATATTTCAGCTCGATGCTGAGCTCCGACTTGCCATTGCCGAAATCGACAACGGAATAGCCACGGATGTAGCCTTCGGACTGCAGGACATCGAGAACACGTGCGCGGAGCTTGGACGCAGGCGTCGAAACCGACGACTTGCGGCGGGAAGCGCCGTTACGGATACGGGTGAGCATATCGCCCAACGGATCAGTCATTGTCATCTAACCTGCTCCTTACCAGCTCGACTTGACGATGCCCGGCACCTTGCCGAGATTGCCCAGTTCACGCAGCGCAATACGCGACATGCGCAGTTTGCGGTAATATGCGCGCGGACGCCCCGAAACTTCGCAACGGTTGCGAATACGGGTCTTCGATCCATCGCGCGGCAGGGATGCCAGCTTGATCGAGGCCTTGAACCGCTCTTCGATCGGAAGAGCCTGGTTCATGATGATCGCCTTCAACGCAGCCCGCTTAGCGGCCTGGTTGGCGACCGTAGTACGGCGGCGCTTGTTCTTTTCAACTGCGCTTGTCTTCGCCATGTCAGGTTCCTTTTCTACGCTCGTCGTTACGGTTATTGACGGAACGGGAAGCTGAACTCTTTCAGGAGAGCCCGTGCTTCGTCGTCGGTCGTCGCCGTCGTGCAAACGATGATGTCCATGCCCCACATCTGATCAACCTTGTCGTAGTTGATTTCTGGGAACACAATGTGCTCCTTGATGCCCATGGCGAAGTTGCCACGGCCGTCAAAGCTCTTCGGGTTCAGGCCGCGGAAGTCGCGAACGCGCGGGAGCGCGATGTTGACCAGGCGATCCAGGAACTCGTACATGCGGGCGCCGCGCAGGGTGACCTTCGCGCCGATCGGCATGTTTTCGCGGACCTTGAAGCCAGCGATAGAGTTGCGTGCACGGGTGATGACCGGCTTCTGACCAGCGATAGCAGCCAGGTCGGCAGCAGCAACGGTCGGCTTCTTGGAGTCAGCCGTGGCTTCGCCCACACCCATGTTGATAACGATCTTGTCAAGCTTCGGGATCATCATCTCGTTGGCGTAGGAGAACTTCTCCTGCATCGCCTTGCGGATGCGCTCGACATATTCTTTCTTGAGCCGCGGCTCGTACTTTGCCTCAGCCATCGATCACTTCTCCAGAACGCTTGGCAACACGGACCTTCTTGCCGTCAACGACCTTGAAACCGACGCGGGTCGGCTTGCCGTCCTTGTCGACGATTGCAATGTTGGACAGGTGAACCGGAGCTTCCTTGGCGATGATGCCGGCTTCCTGTGTCTGCGTCTGGCGCTGGTGGCGCTTGACGACGTTGACGCCACGGACGACCGCACGATCTTCCTTCGGCATAACCTGTACGACTTCGCCGGTGCGGCCCTTGTCCTTGCCAGCGAGCATGACGACCTTGTCGCCCTTACGAATCTTCTGCATCGTTCGCTCCTTACAGTACTTCGGGAGCCAGCGAGATGATCTTCATGTGGTTCTTGGCGCGAAGTTCGCGCGGAACCGGTCCGAAGATACGGGTGCCGATCGGCTCTTTCTTGTTGTCGATGAGGACTGCTGCGTTGGTGTCGAAGCGGATGACCGAGCCATCCGGACGACGGATGTCCTTGGCGGTACGAACGACAACCGCCTTCATCACGTCACCCTTCTTCACACGGCCGCGCGGGATCGCTTCCTTGATCGAAACGACGATGACGTCGCCGATCGAGGCATACTTGCGCTTCGAGCCGCCCAGCACCTTGATGCACATGACACGACGTGCGCCGGAATTATCCGCGACGTCGAGGTTTGTTTGCATCTGAATCATATCAGGTCGCCTTCTTGGTTTACCGGAATGGTTGGGCCTAAGCCCCCTACCCCGGCTTATGAAAATGTTCGCCGGCCGACCTGCCGTAACGGCAGGCAACAACACGGCATAGCTGAATAGCGCGGGGTCGATCGTGCCAGGGTGGTTTCCCGAACGGGACCTTCCGTGCGCTCAAAGCAAAAGAACGCCCGGCATTCGAGCGTTCTGACGCTGCTTCATACAGATATTTCGGCGAGACGCAAGGCCTCGGCCAAAATTCTGTTACTTGCCCTGGGCGGCAATCACCGTCCAGCGCTTGTCCTTGGAGATCGGCGCGCATTCCTCGATGGATACGGTATCGCCGATCTTGTACTGGTTGTTTTCGTCGTGGGCCTTGTACTTCTTGGATCGACGAACGGTCTTCTGGAGCAGCGGGTGAGCGAAACGACGCTCGACACGAACCACTACCGTCTTCTCGTTCTTGTCGCCAACGACGACGCCCTGCAGGATGCGCTTCGGCATATTTTTCTTCCTTTAGGCCTTAACTTCTGCCGCCTTCTGGCGGGCAATGGTTTTCACGCGGGCGATGTCCTTGCGGACTTCGTTGATGCGCGAGGACTTTTCGAGCTGGCCGGTCGCCTTCTGGAAGCGCAGGTTGAACTGCTCCTTCTTCAGCTTGGCAAGCTCGTCCTTGAGTTGGTCGGCGGTCAACGCGCGAACATCTGAGGCTTTCATGAGCTCAATCCTTACTCTGCAATGCGCTGTACGAAGCGCGTCTTGACCGAGAGCTTGGCAGAGCCGAGACGAAGCGCCTCACGGGCGATCTCTTCGCTGACGCCGTCGATCTCGAACATCATACGACCGGGCTTGACCTTGCATGCCCAGTACTCAACGGAGCCCTTACCCTTACCCATGCGGACTTCGGTCGGCTTTGCGGTTACCGGAACGTCCGGGAACACGCGGATCCATACACGGCCGGCGCGCTTCATGTAACGCGTGATCGCGCGGCGAGCCGCTTCGATCTCGCGTGCGTTGACGCGGTTGGGCTCCTGAGCCTTCAGGCCGAATTCGCCGAATGCCAGGTCAGAACCGCCCTTGGCGACGCCCTTGATGCGGCCCTTGAACTGCTTGCGGTACTTAGTACGCTTTGGCTGCAACATTTTCTTACTTCTCCGAGCTTATCTTTCGCCAGCGCTAATTACGCGTTGTCGCGTTCGCGGCGACGATCGCCACGGTCGCGTTCGCGGCTTGCCGGACCCTGTGCGTCGCCTTCCAGCGCGCGACGTTCGGAAGCCATCGGATCGTGCTCAAGGATTTCGCCCTTGAAGATCCAGACCTTGATGCCGCAGATACCGAATGCGGTTTCTGCTTCTGCCGTGCCGTAGTCGATGTCGGCGCGCAGCGTGTGCAGCGGCACGCGACCTTCACGGTACCATTCCGTACGGGCGATTTCCGCACCGCCGAGACGGCCGGCGCAGGTGATCTTGATGCCCTCGGCGCCAAGACGCATCGCGGACTGAACGGCGCGCTTCATGGCGCGGCGGAAAGCCACGCGGCGCTCGAGCTGCTGGGCGATCGACTGAGCGACCAGAGTTGCGTCGACTTCGGGCTTGCGCACTTCGACGATGTTGAGGTGCGTTTCCGAGTTGGTCATATCGGACAGCTTCTTGCGGAGCTTGTCGATGTCGGCGCCCTTGCGGCCGATGATCAGGCCCGGACGAGCCGAGTGGATCGTGACGCGGCACTTCTTGTGCGGACGCTCGATAACCACCTTGGAGATCCCGGCCTGCTTCAGTTCGCTCATCACGAACTTGCGCATTTTCAGGTCTTCGTGCAGCAGCTGGCCATACTCGGCATTGTCCGCGAACCAGCGGCTATCCCAAGTACGATTGATGCCGAGACGGAAACCGATCGGATTGATTTTCTGACCCATTATGCGGCCTCCTCTGCTGCCTGCACTTCACGAACGACGATCGTCAGGTGCGCGAAGGGCTTTTCGATGCGCGACGCGCGACCGCGGCCACGAGCGTGGAAACGCTTCATGACGATCGACTTGCCGACGTAGGCTTCGGCGACGACGAGTGCGTCGACGTCGAGATCGTGGTTGTTCTCGGCGTTGGCGATCGCGGATTCGAGCGTCTTCTTGACGGCGCCCGCGATGCGCTTGCGGGAAAACTCCAGCTCAGCGAGTGCACGCTCGACCTTCTTGCCGCGGATGGCCGCGGCAACCAGGTTGAGCTTCTGGGGGCTGACGCGGAGCGTGCGGGCGACTGCTTGCGCCTCGTTGTCCTTCAGCCGGCGTTCGGCTTTTGCCTTGCCCATTGTTACTTCCTCTTCGCCTTCTTGTCCGCGCCGTGACCGTAGTAGGTGCGGGTCGGAGAGAATTCACCGAATTTGTGACCGACCATGTCTTCATTGACACTGACCGGGACATGTTTGCTGCCGTTGTAGACGCCGAAGGTGAGACCGACGAACTGCGGCAGGATCGTGGAGCGACGGCTCCAGATCTTGATCACTTCTGCACGTCCGCCTTCACGAACCTTCTCAGCCTTCTTGAGAAGATAGCCGTCAACGAACGGACCTTTCCATACTGAACGAGCCATTGGAGACTTCCTCTCTTACTTCTTACGCTGATGACGCGAGCGCATGATCATCTTGTCGGTCGACTTGTTCGACCGGGTGCGCTTGCCCTTGGTCGGCTTGCCCCACGGTGTCACTGGATGGCGACCACCGGAGGTGCGGCCTTCACCACCGCCGTGCGGATGGTCGACCGGGTTCATGACGACACCGCGGTTATGGGGACGCTTCCCGCGCCAGACGGTACGACCGGCCTTGCCGTCGTTGATGTTGGCGTGGTCCGGATTGGAGACGGCGCCGATCGAAGCAAGGCAGATGCCGCTTACGAGGCGCTGCTCACCGGAGTTCAGGCGAAGGATCGCCATGCCCTGGTCTCGACCCACCAGCTGTGCGTAGGAACCGGCGGAACGGGCGATCTGACCGCCCTTGCCCGGCTTCATTTCCACATTGTGGATGATGGAGCCGACCGGGATATACTGCAGCGGCATGGTGTTGCCGGGCTTGACGTCGACAGCCTTCTCCGAAGCGATGACCTTGTCGCCGGCGGCGAGACGCTGCGGAGCGATGATGTAGGCCTGCTCGCCATCCGAATAGCTCACCAGGGCGATGAAAGCCGTGCGGTTCGGATCGTATTCGATACGCTCGACCGTGCCTTCGACATCGAACTTGCGACGCTTGAAGTCGACCAGACGGTAGCTGCGCTTATGACCGCCACCGATGAAGCGAGCCGTGATGCGGCCGAGGTTGTTACGACCACCGCTCTTGGTCAGACCTTCCGTCAGCGCCTTGACCGGCTTGCCCTTGTAGAGCGAGGAGCGGTCCACGATGACCAGCTGACGCTGGCTCGGGGTCGTCGGATTGAATGTTTTCAATGCCATTTTCTTATTCCTCAGAGACCGGTGGAGACGTCGATCGTCTGGCCTTCAGCCAGCGTCACGACAGCCTTCTTCACGTCCTTCTGCTTGCCGACGAAACCGCGGAACCGCTTGGTCTTGCCCTTGCGCAGCAGAGTGTTGACGGCCGTAACCTTGACGCCGAACAGCGCCTCGACAGCAGCCTTGATTTCCGGCTTTGTCGCCTGCTTGGCGACATTGAAAACAACCTGGTTGTTTTCGGATACCAGCGTGGACTTTTCGGTGATCGCCGGAGAGACGATCACATCGTAGTGGCGAAGATCGGTCACTTGAATCGCTCCTCTAGCGCTTCAACCGCAGCCTTGGAAAGCACGAGCTTGCCACGGCGCACGATGTCGTAAACATTGATGCCCTGGATCGGCAGAACATCGATGTTCGGGATGTTCTGTGCCGCAAGCTTGAAGTTGCCGTCAAGCTCTGCGCCGCCGATGAAGAGGGCGTTGGTCAGGCCGAGCGTCTCGAAAGCGGACGCGAGAGCCTTGGTCTTGGCTTCAGCTGCGACCAGGTTGTCGATGACGATAACGTCATCAGCCTTGATCTTGGCCGAAAGGGCATGGCGAAGGCCGAGTGCCCGAACCTTCTTCGGAAGGTCGTGCTCGTGGCTGCGAACGACCGGGCCATGGGCCTTGCCGCCGCCGCGGAACTGCGGAGCGCGAGCCGAATGGTGACGAGCGCGGCCCGTACCCTTCTGCTTGTACATCTTGGCACCGGTGCGCGAGACTTCAGCGCGGCCCTTTGCCTTGTGCGTGCCCTGCTGCTTCTTGGCAAGCTGCCAGCGGATAACGCGGGCGAGAATGTCTTCGCGGGGCTCGAGGCCGAAAATCTCGTCCGAAAGGGAGACCTTCCCGGCGTCTTTTCCCTCGAGGGTCTTGACGTTCAATTCCATTGATCTGGCTCCCTTACTTCGCGGCCGACTTGACGGCGTCGCGCACGATGATCCAGGCACCCTTGGAACCGGGAACAGCACCCTTGATCAGGATCAGACCGCGATCTTCGTCGGTCGAAACCACTTCCAGGTTCTGTGTCGTGACGCGCGTCTGGCCCATGTGACCAGCCATCTTCTTGTTCTTGAAAACCTTGCCCGGATCCTGGCGCGAGCCGGTCGAACCGTGCGAACGGTGCGAAACCGACACACCGTGCGTGGCGCGCAGACCGCCGAAACCATGGCGCTTCATGGCGCCGGCAAAACCCTTACCGATCGTCGTACCCGTCACATCGACGAGCTGACCGGCGGCAAAGTGACCCGCCTTGAGCTCCGTGCCGATCTCCAGCAGATTGTCTTCCGACACGCGGAATTCTGCGAGCTTGGCCTTCGGCTCGACGTTGGCAACGGCAAAGTTGCCGCGCATCGCCTTCGACGTATTCTTCACCTTCGCCTGGCCGGCACCGAGCTGAACTGCGGTATAGCCATTCTTCTCGACAGTGCGCGTGGCAACGACCTGGCAGCCGTCCATACGCAGTACCGTTACCGGGACATGCTCGCCGGCGTCATTGTAGACGCGGGTCATTCCCACCTTTTGTGCAATCACACCTGAACGCATCGGTTCAATCCTTCCAACTCAGCTCGAGCAAGCTCAGAGCTTGATCTCAACATCGACACCGGCGGCGAGATCGAGCTTCATCAGCGCGTCTACCGTCTGCGGGGTCGGGTCTACGATGTCGAGCAGGCGCTTATGCGTGCGCATCTCGAACTGTTCGCGGCTCTTCTTGTCGATGTGCGGGGACCGGTTGACCGTAAACTTCTCGATGCGGGTCGGAAGCGGAACGGGGCCCCGGACGCTTGCACCGGTGCGCTTCGCCGTCGACACGATCTCGCGCGTAGAAGCATCGAGAATCCGGTGATCGAACGCCTTCAGGCGAATGCGGATATTTTGGCCGTTCATTCGACGTTATCCTTGTGTTTGTTTTCCGCATGTCTCTGGACAAGACACGGGTTGTTCTTTCTTCCTAAGGCGGACCACCGGTTTCAAAGATCGAGAGGGCGCCGATACCCGACATCCCTATCCAGTCTTCAGGGCCTTCTAGCCCACCTTATTTGCTTGTTCAGTCACCGCTTCGTCGTCCAAAGCGGCGCGCAAATCGCGCTCGCGCGCCATTTGCTACATTTCTGTGTAATAAGCAAGCGGCTTGCGCCGCCTGCATCATAATATTGTCATCGAATCGGCCACCCCACCGGAGTGGCCGAAGGAATTACTCGACGATTGAAGCGACGATACCGGCGCCGACGGTGCGGCCGCCTTCGCGGATAGCGAAACGCAGCTTTTCTTCCATCGCAATCGGAACGATCAGCTCGACGTCAACCGTGACGTTGTCGCCCGGCATGACCATTTCCGTGCCTTCCGGAAGCGTCACGATGCCGGTAACGTCCGTCGTGCGGAAGTAGAACTGCGGACGGTAGTTGGTGAAGAACGGCGTATGACGGCCGCCCTCTTCCTTCGTCAGGATGTAGGCTTCTGCCTTGAACTTCTTGTGCGGCTTGACCGAGCCCGGCTTGCACAGGATCTGACCACGCTCGACGCCGTCACGGTTCACACCGCGGATCAGCGCGCCGATGTTGTCGCCGGCCTGGCCCTGGTCGAGCAGCTTGCGGAACATTTCAACGCCGGTCACCGTCGTCTTCGACGTCGGACGGATGCCGACGATCTCGACTTCTTCACCAACCTTGATGATGCCACGCTCGACGCGGCCGGTCACGACCGTACCACGGCCCGAGATCGAGAACACGTCTTCGATCGGCATCAGGAACGGCTGGTCAACCGGACGCTCAGGCGTCGGGATGTACGAGTCGACCGCTGCCATCAGTTCGCGGATCGCGTCTTCGCCGATCTTCTTGTCGGAATCTTCAAGAGCAGCAAGCGCCGAGCCCTTGACGACCGGAATGTCGTCGCCCGGGAAGTCGTAGGACGACAGAAGCTCGCGAACCTCGAGCTCGACCAGCTCGAGAAGCTCGGCGTCGTCAACCTGGTCGACCTTGTTCAGGAACACAACGATCGCCGGAACGCCGACCTGGCGGGCGAGCAGGATGTGTTCGCGCGTCTGCGGCATCGGGCCGTCAGCAGCCGAGCAAACCAGGATCGCGCCGTCCATCTGCGCCGCACCGGTGATCATGTTCTTCACGTAGTCGGCATGGCCGGGGCAGTCGACGTGCGCATAGTGGCGGGCCGGCGTCTCATACTCAACGTGCGCCGTCGAGATCGTGATGCCGCGCGCCTTCTCTTCCGGAGCCGCGTCGATCTGGTCGTACGCCTTGAACTCACCGAAGTACTTCGTGATCGCTGCCGTCAGAGACGTCTTGCCGTGGTCAACGTGGCCGATCGTGCCAATGTTGACGTGCGGCTTGTTGCGCTCAAACTTACTCTTTGCCATTTTCGGCTCTCCGTTTTGCTAGTCCCCGAGAGGAGCTAATTCTTGTTATCGGTCAATTGGTATTCCGGTCACTTCTGACCGGAATACTTTGCCTGGATTTCGGTTGCGACGTTCGACGGGACCGGCGCGTAATGATCGAAGGTCATCGTGTACTGCGCGCGGCCCTGCGACATGGAGCGCAGGTTGTCGACGTACTTGAACATGTTGGCCAGCGGAACGTTGGCGCTGATGACAACCGCGATGCCACGGCTTTCCTGACCCTGGATCTGGCCACGGCGGGAGTTGAGGTCGCCGATAACGTCACCGACGTAATCTTCCGGGGTGACGACTTCGACCTTCATCATCGGCTCGAGGAGCTGAGCGCCGGCCTTCTTCGCTGCTTCACGGAAGCAAGCGCGGGAAGCGATTTCGAACGCCAGGACCGACGAGTCTACATCGTGGAAGGCGCCGTCGATGAGCGTCGCCTTGACGCCGAGCATCGGGAAGCCAGCCAGCGGACCGGAAGACAGAACGCTCTCGATGCCCTTCTGAACGCCCGGGATGTATTCCTTCGGAACAGAGCCGCCGACGATCTTGGATTCGAACTTGAAGTCTTCGCCTTCCGGGTTCGGTTCGAAGATGATCTTGACACGTGCGAACTGGCCGGTACCACCGGTCTGCTTCTTGTGCGTATAGTCTTCTTCGGTCTGGCGCGTGATGGTTTCGCGGTAAGCAACCTGCGGCGCACCGACGTTTGCTTCGACCTTGAACTCGCGACGCATGCGGTCGACGATGATGTCGAGATGCAGTTCGCCCATGCCGGCGATGATCGTCTGGCCGGATTCCTGGTCCGTCTTCACGCGGAAGGACGGGTCTTCAGCTGCCAGGCGGTTGAGCGCGAGGCCCATCTTTTCCTGGTCGCCCTTGGACTTCGGCTCGATGGCGATCTGGATGACCGGCTCGGGGAATTCCATGCGCTCGAGGATAACCGGCTTCAGCGGATCGCAGAGCGTATCGCCAGTGGTGGTTTCCTTGAGGCCGGCGAGAGCAACGATGTCGCCCGCGAAGGCTTCTTCGATGTCTTCACGCGAGTTGGAGTGCATCTGCAGCATACGGCCGACGCGCTCGCGCTTGTCCTTGACCGTGTTCAGAACCGAGGAGCCCTTTTCGAGCTTGCCGGAGTAGATGCGTGCGAAGGTGAGCGAACCGACGAAGGGGTCGTTCATGATCTTGAACGCCAGCATCGAAAGCGGCTCGGCGTCGTCTGCATGACGCTCGATATCAGCTTCGGTCTTGAAGTCGA
Organism: Rhizobium sp. NLR22b; assembly: GCF_019685295.1. Classification (NCBI taxonomy): domain Bacteria; kingdom Pseudomonadati; phylum Pseudomonadota; class Alphaproteobacteria; order Hyphomicrobiales; family Rhizobiaceae; genus Rhizobium; species Rhizobium sp. NLR22b. The sequence goes on along the minus strand of NZ_JABDWM010000014.1, from coordinate 168,176 downwards.
TGCCCTTGATCGCCGGAATGTCGAGCGGCGACGGCAGGTAGTCGACGACGGCGTCGAGCAGCGGCTGCACACCCTTGTTCTTGAAGGCGGTGCCGCAGAACATCGGATGGAACTTGACGTCGATCGTGCCGCGGCGAACGAGTTCGCGGATCTTATCGTTGTCGGGCATGTTGCCTTCGAGGTAGGCTTCCATCGCAGCTTCGTCGATCTCGACGACCGTCTCGATCAGCTTTTCACGATATTCTTCAGCCTTGGCCTTCAGGTCATCCGGGATTTCGACGACGTCCCACTGGGCGCCGAGCGATTCGTCGCGCCAGATCAGGGCATTCATCTCGACGAGGTCGACAACGCCCTTGAAGTCGCTTTCAGCGCCGATCGGCAGCTGCATGACGACGGCGGTCGCACCGAGACGCGTCTTGATCATCTCGACCGAGCGGTAGAAGTCCGCGCCGGTCTTGTCCATCTTGTTGCAGAAGATCATCCGCGGAACATTGTACTTCTCAGCCTGGCGCCAGACGGTTTCCGTCTGCGGCTCCACGCCGGCGTTGGCGTCGAGCAGCGCGATGGCGCCGTCCAGAACGCGCAGCGAACGCTCGACTTCGATGGTGAAGTCGACGTGGCCGGGAGTGTCGATGATGTTGAAGCGGCGCATCTTGCCGTCACGGCCCTTCCAGAAGGTCGTGGTGGCAGCGGACGTGATCGTGATGCCACGCTCCTGCTCCTGCTCCATCCAGTCCATGGTGGCTGCGCCGTCGTGGACTTCGCCGATCTTGTGCGACTTGCCGGTGTAGTAAAGGATACGCTCGGTGGTCGTGGTCTTGCCGGCGTCGATATGCGCCATGATACCGAAATTGCGGTAGTCTTCGATCTTATATTCGCGAGCCATTGTGGACTGCCTTTCGATACCGTTCGGAATTACCAGCGATAGTGCGAGAACGCGCGGTTGGCGTCAGCCATCTTGTGCGTGTCTTCGCGCTTCTTGACGGCGGAGCCGCGGTTGTTGGACGCATCGAGCAGTTCGCCGGACAGACGGTCGATCATGGTGGTTTCGTTGCGCTTGCGGGCGGCGGCAATCAGCCAGCGAATGGCGAGAGCCTGGCGGCGCTCCGGACGGACGTCGACCGGAACCTGATAGGTCGCACCACCGACGCGGCGCGAGCGGACTTCAACGTGCGGGGCAATGTTGTCGAGCGCAGAATGGAAAACCGAAAGCGGCTCCTGCTTGGACTTGCCCTGGACGGCGTCGAACGCACCGTAGACGATGTTTTCAGCAACGGACTTCTTACCATCGAGCATGATGGCATTCATGAACTTGGTCACGACGAGGTCACCGAACTTCGGATCCGGGTTGATCTCGCGCTTTTCTGCTTTATGACGTCTGGACATACTTTTCGTCTCTTCAACCGTTAAGGCGCTTCATCACGCGGAGGACCTCGCGCAGCGCCGGATTATTCAAAACCGAATTACTTCGGACGCTTCGCGCCGTACTTGGAGCGACGCTGCTTGCGGTTCTTGACACCCTGGGTATCGAGAACGCCGCGGATGATATGATAACGGACACCCGGAAGGTCCTTGACGCGGCCGCCGCGGATCATGACGACGGAGTGTTCCTGAAGGTTGTGACCTTCGCCGGGGATGTAACCAATGACTTCGAAGCCGTTGGTCAGGCGGATCTTTGCGACCTTACGCAGAGCCGAGTTCGGCTTCTTCGGCGTGGTCGTGTAGACGCGCGTGCAAACGCCGCGCTTCTGCGGGTTCTCCTGGAGAGCGGGAACCTTATTACGCTTTACGTTCGCCTGGCGAGGCTTGCGGATCAGCTGGTTTACGGTAGGCATTCAACCATCCCTTACGTTTTTCTCAGTACCCTTGCGGGCTTGAACTCACGCCGTCTCCGGCAATGACGCATGCTTTCCGTCAATGCGCAAAATATGGCCCGATCCGCTTCCGCAGATGGACCACAAGGAGCAGAGGACGCATAAAATCCTGCGTCATGCGTGCAGCATCATGACTTCAACGTGCGTTTAGAACCTTGTTTGAGGTGAACTTCAGGGCGCGTCGCCCCGAACAGCCAAGCCTCACATGGGATCTGATGGGCGGGGTACTACTGGTTTCCACCCGTTCCGTCAAGGCCGGTTAAGAAATAAACTTGGCCGCATCACCTTGATATGCGGGCCGAACGCCCTGTTTTCATCCTTCTAGACGCATTCAGGGACGTGCGCCAAGATAAAAACTTGGGCCTTGCAGCAAAAGCGGTTAAGGAATCAGCAATTGCGGCGTTAGGTCCTCTCAGCGGATTCGACAAAGCGAATCTCCATGAACCGAGGACAGGCGATGATCACGACACCTGATAACGACAATAATTTCGACGGGCCGATGATCTTCATCATCATCGGAAAAGGCTATGAGTCCGAGGCAAGCGAAGGCATCGACCTGCACATCCTGCTGAAGGCGCCCGATGACGACACCGCCGTGCGCGAAGCCTTGAACGCTCTTGCCGAGGAGGGCTTCATCGAGGCCGATCTCGACCAGATCGGCATGCTGACCGAAATTCCGGCGGAAGAGCCGCACGCCTCGGCTTATCAGGGTGCGGTCGATGGCGAGGTCGCGATCATCCGGTTCAACTGACGGGAACGCCTTCCCTCCCCCGATCAATCAGAGGCTAGCACAAACGAAAACCGCCCGGATCGCTCCGGGCGGTTTTTCAATTCGTAGACCTCGGCTGCGGATTATTCCGCAGCCGGGGCGTTTTCGGCCATGTCCTGCAGCATCGGCGTGGCGACCGCCGCCCCAGTGCCCTTACGGCGCTCTTCGAGAATCAGCTCGTCGCGCGACGTGGCGATGCGGCGAATCTGGGTCATGGTGCCGCCGGTGCCGGCCGGAATGAGGCGGCCGACGATGACGTTTTCCTTCAGGCCCTGCAGGCCGTCGGTCTTGCCGGCGATTGCAGCTTCGGTCAGCACCTTGGTCGTTTCCTGGAAGGACGCGGCCGAGATGAAGGACGGGGTCTGCAGCGACGCCTTGGTGATGCCGAGAAGAACCGGCTCGCCGCTGGCGGGCTTCTTGCCCTGCTCGATCAGGTGGTCGTTGACGTCCTCCAGCTCGATCCGGTCGACGTTGTCGCCGACGATGTAGGTCGAGTCGCCGGCATCGGTGATCTCCACCTTCTGCAGCATCTGACGGACGATCACCTCGATGTGCTTGTCGTTGATGACGACGCCCTGCAGGCGGTAGACTTCCTGGATTTCGTTGACGAGGTAGGAAGCCAGAGCCTCCACGCCCTTGATCGCCAGGATGTCGTGCGGAGCCGGGTTACCGTCGAGGATGTAATCACCCTTTTCGATATAGTCGCCGTCCTGAAGGTGGAAGGGCTTGCCCTTCGGGATCAGGTATTCGACAGGCTCGACACCGTCTTCCGCCGGCTCGATGATGACGCGACGCTTGTTCTTGTAATCGCGGCCGAGGCGGATCGTACCATCGATCTCTGCGATGATGGCGTGGTCCTTCGGACGGCGCGCTTCGAACAGTTCGGCAACACGCGGCAGACCACCGGTGATGTCCTTGGTCTTGGCGCTTTCGAGCGGCGAACGGGCGAGAACGTCACCCTGGGAGACCTTCGTGCCCGGCTCGACCGACAGAATGGCGTCGACCGAGAGCAGGAAGCGGGCGTCACCACCACGCGACAGCTTCGCGACATTGCCGCTGGCGTCCTTGATGACGATCGCCGGCTTGAGGTCCGAGCCGCGCGGGGTCGAACGCCAGTCGATGACCTGACGCTTGGTGATGCCGGTGGATTCGTCGGTTGCTTCCAGAACCGAGAGACCATCGACGAGGTCTTCGAACTGAACGGTACCGGCGACTTCCGTCATCATCGGCCGGGTGTAAGGATCCCACTCCGCCAGACGCTGGCCACGCTTGACCTTGTCACCTTCGTCGACATGCAGCTTCGAACCGTAGGCGACACGCTGCGAAGAGCGCTCGACGCCACGCTCGTCCAGGATCTGGACAGTCATGTTGCGGCCCATGGCAACGAGGCTGCCTTCAGAGTTGCGCAGCACGTTGCGGTTCTTGATCTGCACCGTACCTTCGTACGAGGCTTCCAGGAACGACTGGTCAACCACGGTTGCCGTACCGCCTAGGTGGAAGGTACGCATGGTGAGCTGGGTTCCCGGCTCGCCAATCGACTGGGCGGCGATGACGCCGACGGCTTCGCCCATGTTGACCGGCGTACCGCGCGCAAGGTCGCGGCCGTAGCAGACCGAGCAGACGCCCGTCTGGATTTCGCAGGTCAGCGCCGAGCGGATGCGGATCGACTGGATACCGGCCTTCTCGATTTCGATGACATCAGGCTCGAGGATCATCTTGCCGGCATCGACGATGCGCTCACCCGTCACCGGATGATCGATGTCGTCGAGCGCCGTGCGGCCGAGAATACGGGCGCCGAGCGAGGCTACGACCTGGCCGGCATCGACGATAGCGGTCATGGTCAGGCCGGTTTCGGTGCCGCAATCGACGTGCGTAACGATGCAATCCTGCGCGACGTCGACGAGTCGGCGGGTCAGGTAACCGGAGTTTGCAGTCTTCAAGGCGGTGTCCGCCAGACCCTTACGGGCGCCGTGCGTCGAGTTGAAGTACTCGTTGACGGTCAGGCCTTCCTTGAAGTTCGAGATGATCGGCGTCTCGATGATTTCGCCCGACGGCTTGGCCATCAGGCCGCGCATGCCGCCCAGCTGACGCATCTGGTTCGGAGAACCGCGGGCGCCGGAGTGGCTCATCATGTAGATTGAGTTCATCGGCTTTTGACGGCCGGTGTTCTCATCGAATTCGACCGCCTTGATGCGAGCCATCATCTCTTCGGCGACCTTTTCGGTCGCCTTGCCCCAGGCGTCGACAACCTTGTTGTACTTTTCGCCCTGGGTGATGAGGCCGTCATTGTACTGCTGTTCGTATTCCTTCACCAGATTTTCGGTGTCGTTGACGATTTTGGCCTTCGTGTCCGGAATGACCATGTCGTCCTTGCCGAACGAAATGCCGGCGCGGCAGGCATGGGCGAAACCGAGCTGCATGATGCGGTCGCAGAAGATGACCGTGTCCTTCTGGCCGCAATGGCGGTAGACCGTGTCGATCATCTTGGAGATGTTCTTCTTGGTCATTTCCTGGTTGCAGATGTCGAAGGGCACCTTGCCGTTCTTCGGCAGCAGTTCGCCGATGAGCAGACGGCCGGGCGTCGTCTCATAGATCTTCGAGTAGGGCTTGCCATCCTCGCCGATCGACTTGAAGCGGCCGCGGATCTTGGTGTGCAGCGTCACGACCTTGTTTTCCAGCGCGTGATGCAGCTCGCCGAGATCGGAGAAGGCCATGCCTTCGCCCGGCTCGTTCTGGTTCAGGATCGACAGATAGTACAGGCCGAGAACCATGTCCTGCGAGGGAACGATGATCGGCGCGCCGTTGGCCGGGTGCAGGATGTTGTTGGTCGACATCATCAGCACGCGGGCTTCGAGCTGGGCTTCGAGCGACAGCGGCACGTGCACGGCCATCTGGTCACCGTCGAAGTCGGCATTGAAGGCCGTGCAGACGAGCGGGTGCAGCTGGATGGCCTTGCCTTCGACCAGGGTGGGTTCGAAGGCCTGGATGCCCAGGCGGTGCAGCGTCGGTGCGCGGTTCAGGAGAACCGGATGCTCGCGGATGACCTCGTCGAGAATATCCCAAACTTCCGGCTTTTCCTTTTCGACCAGCTTCTTGGCCTGCTTGACAGTCGAGGAATAACCCTTGGCGTCGAGGCGGGCGTAGATGAATGGCTTGAAGAGTTCGAGCGCCATCTTCTTCGGCAGGCCGCACTGATGCAGCTTCAGCTCCGGACCGGTGACGATGACCGAGCGGCCGGAATAGTCGACGCGCTTGCCGAGCAGGTTCTGGCGGAAGCGGCCCTGCTTGCCCTTAAGCATGTCGGACAGCGATTTCAGCGGACGCTTGTTGGCGCCGGTGATGACGCGGCCGCGGCGGCCGTTATCGAAGAGCGCGTCGACAGATTCCTGCAACATGCGCTTTTCGTTGCGGATGATGATGCCGGGAGCGCGCAGTTCAATCAGGCGCTTCAGGCGATTGTTACGGTTGATGACGCGGCGGTAGAGATCGTTCAGATCTGACGTCGCGAAACGGCCACCGTCGAGCGGAACGAGCGGGCGCAGATCCGGCGGGATGACCGGGACGACCTTCATGATCATCCATTCCGGACGGTTGCCTGACTCCATGAAGTTCTCGACGATCTTCAGGCGCTTCATCAGCTTCTTCTGCTTGAGATCCGACGTGGTGTCGGCAAGCTCGGAGCGCAGATCGCCGGCGATCTTTTCGAGGTTCATCGAGGCCAGCATCTCGTAGATCGCCTCAGCGCCGATCATCGCGGTGAACTGGTCTTCGCCGTATTCGTCGACGGCGAGCATGTACTCTTCTTCCGAGAGGAGCTGGTGCTCCTTGAGAGCAGTCAGGCCCGGCTCGGTGACGATGTAGTTTTCGAAATAGAGGACGCGCTCGACATCCTTCAGCGTCATGTCGAGCAGTGTCGAAATGCGCGACGGCAGCGACTTCAGGAACCAGATGTGGGCAACGGGAGCAGCGAGCTCGATGTGGCCCATGCGCTCACGGCGAACGCGCGACAGCGTAACTTCGACGCCGCACTTTTCGCAGATGATGCCCTTGTACTTCATGCGCTTGTACTTGCCGCACAAGCATTCGTAGTCCTTGATCGGGCCAAAGATGCGTGCGCAGAACAGGCCGTCGCGTTCCGGCTTGAACGTACGGTAGTTGATGGTTTCCGGCTTCTTGATCTCACCGTAGGACCAGGAGAGGATCTTCTCCGGAGACGCGATCGAAATCCGAATGGAATCGAAATTCTGTGCAGGCACCTGCGGATTGAAAAGATTCATGACCTCTTGGTTCATGCCTGTCTCCTTCATGGGCTAAAGCGCCCTCAAAATGCGATGGCCGGCGGCAATTCCCGGGAGCCGCCTCCCTCGCTTAAACGAGAATAACCGCAAGATGCGGCGAAACTTCCCTTCCGGGCCGACACGGATGCGGCTCCCGGCGGGACCGGCGTGCGCCGCATTGGCAGCGCACGCCCTATCAATGTTTACTCGGCCGCGTCCGGCAGCTGGGTTGCCTGCGCTTCGTCGAGCTTGGTGTTCTCGAGCTCGACGCTGAGGCCCAGCGAGCGCATTTCCTTGACGAGAACGTTGAAGCTTTCCGGAATACCGGCTTCGAACGTGTCGTCTCCGCGGACAATGGCTTCGTAGACCTTGGTGCGGCCGGCGACGTCGTCCGACTTCACCGTCAGCATTTCCTGCAGCGTATAGGCGGCGCCATAGGCTTCGAGCGCCCAGACCTCCATTTCGCCGAAGCGCTGACCGCCGAACTGCGCCTTGCCGCCCAGTGGCTGCTGGGTCACGAGCGAGTAAGGGCCGATCGAACGGGCATGGATCTTGTCGTCGACCAGGTGGTTGAGCTTCAGCATGTAGATGTAGCCCACGGTAACCTGGCGGTCGAACTGCTCGCCGGTACGGCCGTCATAGAGCGTCGACTGGCCGGTGTCCTTGAGACCCGCCAAACGCAGCATGTCGTTGACGTCACCTTCGTTGGCGCCGTCGAAGACCGGCGTTGCGATCGAAACGCCGCGCTTCCACTGGTCGGCGAGACGCAGAACGGACTCATCGTCGAAGTCCTGGACCTGTTCGGCCTTGGGACCGTCCCCGACGACATCGCCGATGGTCTTGCGCAGCGGCTCGATGTTGCCATTGGCCTTATACGCTTCGATCAGTTCGCCGATCTGACGACCCATGCCGGCGCAAGCCCAGCCCAGGTGCGTTTCCAGGATCTGGCCGACGTTCATGCGCGAAGGCACGCCGAGCGGGTTCAGAACGACGTCGACATGCGTGCCGTCTTCCAGGAACGGCATGTCCTCGACAGGCACAATGCGCGAGACCACGCCCTTGTTCCCGTGACGGCCGGCCATCTTATCGCCCGGCTGGATCTTGCGCTTCACGGCGACAAAGACCTTGACCATCTTCATGACGCCCGGAGGCATTTCATCGCCGCGCTGGACCTTCTCGACCTTGTCCATGAAGCGCTGTTCAAGGCGCGACTTGGATTCGTCATACTGGCCGCGGAGGGCTTCGAGTTCGCCCTGCACCTTCTCGTCCTCGACGGCGAACATCCACCACTGGGAGCGGGGATATTCGGAGACGACGGCGTTCGAAAGTTCGGTGCCCTTCTTGAAGCCCTTAGGGCCTGCGATGGACACCTGGCCGCGCAGCATGTCGATCAGACGGCCGTAGACGTTACGGTCGAGGATCGCCTGCTCGTCGTCACGGTCCTTGGCGAGACGCTCGATCTCTTCGCGTTCGATCGCCATCGCGCGCTCGTCCTTCTCGACGCCATGGCGGTTGAAGACGCGAACTTCGACGATCGTGCCGTAGGTGCCGGGCGGCATGCGCATGGAGGTGTCGCGCACGTCTGAGGCTTTTTCGCCGAAGATGGCGCGCAGAAGCTTTTCTTCCGGCGTCATCGGGCTTTCGCCCTTCGGCGTGATCTTGCCGACGAGGATATCGCCCGGCTGAACTTCGGCGCCGATATAAACGATGCCGGCTTCGTCGAGGTTCTTCAGCGCCTCTTCCGAAACGTTCGGAATATCCCGGGTGATTTCCTCAGGGCCAAGCTTGGTGTCGCGCGCCATCACCTCGAATTCCTCGATGTGGATGGAGGTGAACACGTCATCGGCAACGATCCGCTCGGAGAGCAGGATCGAGTCTTCGTAGTTGTAGCCATTCCACGGCATGAACGCGACGAGCGCGTTGCGGCCGAGCGCCAGGTCGCCGAGATCGGTCGACGGACCGTCGGCGAGAATATCGCCGCGGTTGACGACGTCACCGACGGTGACCAGCGGACGCTGGTTGACGCAGGTGTTCTGGTTCGAACGCTGGAACTTCTGCAGGCGGTAGATATCGACGCCGGACTTGCCGGCTTCGAGGTCTTCCGTGGCGCGGATAACGATACGCGTCGCGTCGACCTGGTCGACCACGCCGCCGCGGCGGGCACCGATGGCGGCACCGGAGTCACGGGCGACGACCGGCTCCATGCCGGTGCCGACGAACGGAGCTTCGGCACGCAGCAGCGGCACGGCCTGACGCTGCATGTTCGAGCCCATGAGGGCGCGGTTGGCGTCGTCGTTTTCCAGGAACGGGATGAGTGCCGCAGCAACCGAAACGACCTGCTTCGGCGAAACGTCCATCAAGTTCATGCTGTCGCGAGGCGCGAGCATAACTTCACCTGCGTGACGGCAGACGACGAATTCGTCGACGAAGGAGCCGTCAGCGTTCAGCTCGGCGTTGGCCTGGGCGACGTAGTACTTGGCCTCTTCCATGGCGGAGAGGTAGAGCACGTCGTTGGTTACCTTGCCTTCAACGATGCGCCGGTACGGGCTTTCGATGAAGCCGTATTTGTTGACACGCGCGAAGGTCGCCAGCGAGTTGATCAGACCGATGTTCGGGCCTTCCGGCGTTTCGATCGGGCAGATACGGCCGTAGTGGGTCGGATGCACGTCGCGGACTTCGAAGCCGGCGCGCTCGCGGGTCAGACCGCCCGGACCAAGGGCCGAAAGACGGCGCTTGTGGGTGATTTCCGAGAGCGGGTTGACCTGGTCCATGAACTGCGAGAGCTGCGAGGAACCGAAGAATTCGCGGACGGCTGCGGCAGCCGGCTTGGCGTTGATCAGGTCCTGCGGCATGACCGTATCGATTTCGATCGAGGACATGCGTTCCTTGATCGCGCGCTCCATGCGGAGCAGGCCGAGACGGTACTGGTTCTCCATCAGCTCGCCGACCGAGCGGACGCGGCGGTTGCCGAGGTTGTCGATGTCGTCGATCTCGCCCTTACCGTCGCGCAGTTCGACCAGCATCTTGACCACGGCCAGGATGTCGTCCTTGCGCAGGATGCGAACGGTGTCCTCGACGGAGAGGTCGAGGCGCATGTTCATCTTGACGCGGCCGACGGCGGAGAGGTCGTAACGCTCCGCATCGAAGAACAGCGAGTTGAACATGGCTTCGGCCGATTCCATCGTCGGCGGTTCACCCGGGCGCATGACGCGATAGATGTCGAACAGAGCGTCCTGACGGTTCTCGTTCTTGTCAGCCGAAAGCGTGTTGCGGATATAGGCGCCGACATTGATGTGGTCGATGCCGAGAACCGGGATCTCGTCGAAACCGTTCGCGAGAATGACGGCAAGCGTCTTCTCGTCGATCTCGTCGCCGGCCTCGAGATAGATCTCACCCGTCGAATAGTTGACGATATCCTCGGCGAGGTAGTTGCCGTAAAGATCGTCGTCGCCGGCCTTCAGCGCCTTCAGGCCCTTATCGGAAAGCTGGCGCAGCAGGCGCGGCGTCAGCTTCTTGCCGGCTTCCACCACGACTTCGCCGGTATCGGCGTCGACCATCTCGGTGATTGCCTTGGCGCCCTTCAGGGTTTCCGGCTTGAAGGGAATGCGCCAACCTTCGCCGTCGCGCTTGTAGAGCGACTTCGTGTAGAAGGTGTCGAGAATTTCCTCGCCGTCCATGCCGAGCGCCATCAGCAGCGAGGTGACGGGGATTTTGCGGCGGCGGTCGATGCGGGCGTAGACGATGTCCTTGGCGTCGAATTCGATATCGAGCCAGGAGCCGCGATAGGGAATGACGCGGGCGGCGAAGAGCAGCTTGCCGGAAGAATGGCTCTTGCCCTTGTCATGGTCGAAGAAGACGCCCGGCGAACGGTGCATCTGCGAGACGATGACGCGCTCGGTGCCGTTGACGATGAACGTGCCGTTGTTGGTCATGAGCGGCATGTCGCCCATGTAGACGGACTGTTCCTTGATGTCCTTGATCGACTTTGCGCCGGTATCCTCGTCGATATCGAACACGATGAGACGGAGAGTGACCTTCAGCGGCGCGGCATAGGTCAGGTCGCGCTGGCGGCACTCGTCAACGTCGAACTTCGGCGGTTCGAATTCGTAAGACACGAACTCCAGCATCGAGGCGCCGGAGAAGTCGGTGATCGGGAAAACGGACTTGAAGACGGCCTGAAGGCCTTCGTCAGGGCGACCGCCCTTCGGCTCTTCAACCATCAGAAACTGGTCGTAGGACGCCTTCTGAACCTCGATGAGGTTCGGCATTTCTGCGACTTCGGGGATCTTACCAAAAAACTTGCGTACGCGCCTGCGACCATTGAACGAAAGGGTCTGAGCCATCGTCGCTCCTTCAAAATTGCATCCGGGCCTGCAACGGACGGGAACCGATGGCCAGTCGACCCCGCCGATCAATGAGTAGTTCAACCTCGTCCCACCTCCCGAAACAGCCAGGCCGGATTGCCTTGGCGCTTCGGTTCGAGACCATGCTCTTGAAGAACCCATTACCCAAAAGCCGTTTTCACGCGGCTTTTGGGTAATTCGTTCAGGAAAACGGCAAATGGGAGGCAGTAAGTGCCACCTCCCACGTGCAGTTCAAGATTACTTGACGTCGGCCTTTGCGCCTGCGTCTTCAAGCTTCTTCTTGATGTCGGCGGCTTCAGCCTTGGAAACGCCTTCCTTGACAGCCTTCGGAGCGCCTTCGACGAGGTCCTTGGCTTCCTTAAGGCCGAGGCCGGTGATGGCGCGGACTTCCTTGATGACGTTGATCTTGTTGGCGCCGGCATCCGTGAGGATGACGTCGAACTCGGTCTTTTCTTCTTCAGCCGGAGCAGCAGCGCCTGCACCACCAGCAGCAGCAGCAACAGCTACCGGAGCAGCAGCGGAAACGCCCCACTTTTCTTCGAGAAGCTTCGACAGTTCTGCAGCTTCCAGAACGGTCAGCGAGGAGAGGTCGTCAACGATCTTTGCGAGATCAGCCATTTTACTAGTTCCTTTTGTTCGGTTCGAACCGGTTGATTATAAACAGCGAAAAACCGCCTTAAGCGGCTTCGTCCTTCTTGGCGTAGGCCGCAAACACGCGGGCAAGCTGGCTTGCCGGTGCGGCAACAACCCCAGCGATGCGGGTAGCCGGTGTCTGGATCATGCCCAGCAGCTTCGCACGCAGCTCATCGAGCGAAGGCAGGGTCGCAAGCGACTTGACTGCATCGGCGTTGAGCGTGGTTGTTCCCATGGCGCCGCCCAGAACAACGATCTTGTCGTTGGTCTTGGCGAAATCCATGACGACCTTCGGAGCGGTGATCGGATCGGTGCTGTATGCAATCAGCGTCTGACCCTTGAAGAGATTGGTAATCCCTTCCGCTTCCGTACCCTGAAGGGCAATTTTGGCCAGGCGGTTCTTCGCGACTTTGACGGTACCGCCAGCTGCACGCATCTTCGAACGAAAATCGTTCATCTGCGCGACTGTAGCACCAGCATAGTGGGCCACGACGACTGAGCCCGAAGCCTTGAAGACTTCGTTCAGTTCCGTGACGAATTCGCGTTTTTCCGCTCTTTCCACTGCCTATCTCCAGTTGGCGGGACCGAAAACGGGCCCGCCGGGTTGCCTTTTGCCTCCCGGGATCCAAAGAGATCCCAAGCGACGCTTGAGGATCCTGTCCCCCCGCGCTCCCGCGCCCATCAGGGCTAAAGAGGCACAAGGCATCCAAGGCTCGAACCGAGTTACGAGAAGTGAACTTCATGCAATTCGGGTCTTACCCGTCTCATGCAGGCGAAGTGATTAAGGGAAAACCACCTGCAATCTCGGACAGGATTCCGGATTTCTCCGGAATATTCCGGCCCCTTGCGAGGCCGGAAATTCAGTGACCGGGCCGAAGCCCGGTCATAAACTTATGCAGTCGGAGCTGCGGTGACCGAGCCGACTTCGATCTTGACGCCCGGGCCCATGGTCGAGGAAATCGCCACGCGCTTGACGTAGTTGCCTTTGGCGCCAGCCGGCTTCGCCTTGATGACGGCGTCGGCAAAGGCGCGGATGTTCTCTTCCAGAGCCTTGGCATCGAAAGAAGCCTTGCCGATACCGGCGTGAACGATGCCAGCCTTTTCGACGCGGAACTCGACGGCGCCGCCCTTGGAAGCCTTGACGGCTCCGGCGACGTCCATGGTGACGGTGCCGACCTTCGGGTTCGGCATCATGCCGCGCGGGCCGAGAACCTTACCGAGACGGCCGACGAGCGGCATCATATCGGGGGTGGCGATGCAGCGATCGAAATCGATCTTGCCGCCCTGGACGATTTCGACGAGGTCTTCGGCGCCAACGACATCGGCACCGGCTGCCTTGGCTTCGTCAGCCTTGGCGCCGCGCGCGAAGACGGCGACGCGAACCGTGCGGCCCGTGCCGTTCGGCAGGTTGACAACGCCGCGAACCATCTGGTCCGCATGGCGCGGGTCGACGCCGAGGTTCATCGAGACTTCGATGGTTTCGTCGAACTTGGCGACAGCCCGCTCCTTGACCATGCCGATGGCCTGAGTCAGAGCGTAGAGCTTGGTGGGATCAACACCTTCGTTGATCTTGCGTGTGCGCTTGCCAGCCATGATCTTAACCCACCACTTCCAGGCCCATGGCGCGGGCAGAGCCCTCGATCATCGCCATTGCACCTTCGATATCTGCTGCGTTCAGGTCCTTCATCTTGGCTTCGGCGATCGTCTTGATCTGAGCCTTGGTGAGGGTACCAGCCTTTGCGCCCTTGCCCGGGGTCTTGGAACCGGAGGTGATCTTCGCTTCCTTCTTCAGCCAGTAGCTGACCGGAGGCTGCTTCATCGCGAAGGTGAATGACTTGTCCTGGTAATAGGTGATGACGACCGGAATCGGCATGCCCTTTTCCATTTCCTGCGTGGCGGCATTGAACGCCTTGCAGAATTCCATGATGTTAATGCCACGCTGACCAAGCGCCGGACCAATCGGCGGGGACGGGTTTGCCGATCCTGCCTTGACCTGAAGCTTGAGCTGGCCTGCAACTTTCTTAGCCATATCTCTCTGCCTTTCATGAACGGCCGGTCGCCCGGCCCGTGATGCCGGATTTCTCCGGCGGCTGCGGTTGCGTGGTGCGGATCATTAGGGTCCGGCTAAGACCCCTCACCTTCCACGCGGATGCGGACTAGGTCCGCCGGAAACAGGCCCCAAAGGCCAGCCTCCAATTTTGCAATCAGACCTTCTCGACCTGCGCATATTCCAGCTCGACCGGCGTTGCGCGGCCGAAGATCGACACTTCCACCTTCAGGCGCGAACGCTCTTCGTCCACATCCTGAACCGTGCCGTTGAACGAAGCGAAAGGACCGTCGGAAACGCGGACCTGCTCGCCGATCTCAAAGGTAACGGATGCCTTCGGCCGCTCGACGCCTTCCTGAACCTGACCGAGAATGCGCTCGGCTTCATAATCCGGAATCGGAACGGGCTTATTGTCGGAGCCGAGGAAACCTGTGACCTTCGGCGTATTCTTGATCAGGTGGTAAGCCTCGTCCGTCAGATTGGCGCGGACCAGGACATAGCCCGGGAAGAACTTGCGTTCGCTATCGACCTTGCGGCCGCGACGCACTTCCACAACCTTTTCGGTCGGCACGAGAATCTTCTCGAACAGGTGCTCGAGCCCCTTCTGGCGAGCCTTGTTCTCGATGTCCTCAGCCACCTTCTTTTCAAAATTCGAGTACGCGTGGACGATGTACCAACGTGCCGCCATTTTCATCTCCACCCGTATCAGTTGCCGGTATTGAGCACGAAGCTCAGGACCCAGCCGATCAGCTGGTCAGCGGCAAAGAAAAACAGCGCGGCAAAAACCACCATCACCAGCACCATGACCGTCGAGATCATCGTCTCGCGGCGCGACGGCCATGTGACCTTGGACGTCTCGGAGCGAACCTGCTGCAGAAACGCAAACGGATTGGATTTGGATGCCATCGACTGCCCACGCAATTACGGCGCGTAAAGCTGAAACTATCAGCCCCACGCACCGCGTGTCTGTTGAACCCTAAATAAACACCGATTTCCGAATGCACAAGAGGGAAACCGAAGTTTAACGAAATTAGTTGCCACCGATCGATCCCGAGCCGGAATGCCGCGACAATCGCCGCGCTGTCCGTATCAGGGAAGATGGCAGGGGCAGAGGGGCTCGAACCCCCGACCTGCGGTTTTGGAGACCGCCGCTCTACCAACTGAGCTATACCCCTTCATGCCTGTCCTTCAGCCCCCCGGGCCAAGACCCGCAAATCGCTGCCGAAATGCATGGCGCTCCCTTTAAGACGGCGGCAGCGGATTGGCAAGCACGATTTTCGATTTTCAAAGCCTTCTGCTCATTTGCGAGCGTCCGCTTTTCTGCAGGCGTCCGCTTTTCGATCGCGCAACCGGAGAGCATTCAGACCTTCACATATTTCCGCCAGTCGTGTTCTTCCTTGAAACCCAACACCTCGCGAATCTTGCGGTTGGAAAGCAGCCCCTCAAATTCACCGATCTCGCGGGTGAAGGGCACGCTCGGGAAGAATCGCTTCGCCAGCTCTTTCGACGGCGTATTGGCGGAAACCGTATCGTTAGCGGCATTGAAGACCTGATAACCAAGCCCGTCCTTCTCGATGCAGAGATGGCAGATCTGCCCGAGGTCGCGAGCGTCGATATAGCTCCAGGTGATGCGCTTGCGCATCTCGGGATGGGCAAAATAGGTCGGAAACCTCTCATATTCATGCGGCTCGATAACGTTGCCGATGCGCAGCGCATAGATGTCGAAGCCCGATCGTTCGGCAAAGGCGCGGGCCGTCTTTTCGTTGACGACCTTGGAAAGGCCGTAAGAATCCATCGGATTGACGTCGTAATCTTCCTCCAGCGGAAACTGGTGGAAGTCGCGGTGGCCTTCGGCGAAGCAGACGCCGTAGGTCGTTTCGCTCGACGCGACGATGATTTTCCGGATGCCAAGCTTCACCGCCGCTTCGATGACATTGTAAGTGCCCATCACGTTGATGCGGAAGGTCTCGTTGTCGGGTTTGATCAGGATGCGCGGAATGGCGGCGAAATGCACGACGGCATCAAATGGCTGAACGCCCCTGCCCGCGTCGAGATCGGGAAAATCGCGATGCATCGACAGCGCGTTGAAGACCTGGCCGCTATCGGTGATGTCGGCGATGAGATTGGTGACGCCGGGGCTGTCCAGAGGCACGAGATCGAGGTTGTGAACCTCGTACCCTGCATTGACGAGCCATGGCACGGCATGGCGACCTGCCTTGCCGGAACCGCCTGTGAACAGAATCCGCTTTTTCATGGAAATGTCCTCCGCATGATGAAACCGGAGGCATAGTTAGACGCTTCCGCGCGAAGAGCAAGCGAGCGTCCTGCGAGGGGCTTCACCCCGCCGCGCCAGGAGCACCCTATCCGGGAGCACCTGGCCAATTATCGCCCTATCACCGCAGCCCCGTGCGATGAACTGGAAAGGTCGTCACTTGACGACGCTTACCTCATTGATCTGCACTCCGGCCGATTGAACAACCTCTTGCGGAATCGCAGCGATGAAAAACATCGTGAAAACATACATCGCGAATATCGTCGCAACGAATGTGGCCTTTGGAATCATCCCGACTCTCCTCTTTACAAGGAGGAGTCTGGACTAAAATGAGCCAATCACAACTGCTTTCTGAACGTGAGATGAACAAAATACTGTGACGGGCGTTTTTAACGATATTTTTACAACACCTGTTAAACGGCTCAGATGCATCAAAAACGAAAAACCCCGCTGTTTCCAGCGGGGTTTCCTGATTGTGGATAACCTGAAAGGTTACTCGACGATTGAAGCGACGATACCGGCGCCGACGGTGCGGCCGCCTTCGCGGATAGCGAAACGCAGCTTTTCTTCCATCGCAATCGGAACGATCAGCTCGACGTCAACCGTGACGTTGTCGCCCGGCATGACCATTTCCGTGCCTTCCGGAAGCGTCACGATGCCGGTAACGTCCGTCGTGCGGAAGTAGAACTGCGGACGGTAGTTGGTGAAGAACGGCGTATGACGGCCGCCCTCTTCCTTCGTCAGGATGTAGGCTTCTGCCTTGAACTTCTTGTGCGGCTTGACCGAGCCCGGCTTGCACAGGATCTGACCACGCTCGACGCCGTCACGGTTCACACCGCGGATCAGCGCGCCGATGTTGTCGCCGGCCTGGCCCTGGTCGAGCAGCTTGCGGAACATTTCAACGCCGGTCACCGTCGTCTTCGACGTCGGACGGATGCCGACGATCTCGACTTCTTCACCAACCTTGATGATGCCACGCTCGACGCGGCCGGTCACGACCGTACCACGGCCCGAGATCGAGAACACGTCTTCGATCGGCATCAGGAACGGCTGGTCAACCGGACGCTCAGGCGTCGGGATGTACGAGTCGACCGCTGCCATCAGTTCGCGGATCGCGTCTTCGCCGATCTTCTTGTCGGAATCTTCAAGAGCAGCAAGCGCCGAGCCCTTGACGACCGGAATGTCGTCGCCCGGGAAGTCGTAGGACGACAGAAGCTCGCGAACCTCGAGCTCGACCAGCTCGAGAAGCTCGGCGTCGTCAACCTGGTCGACCTTGTTCAGGAACACAACGATCGCCGGAACGCCGACCTGGCGGGCGAGCAGGATGTGTTCGCGCGTCTGCGGCATCGGGCCGTCAGCAGCCGAGCAAACCAGGATCGCGCCGTCCATCTGCGCCGCACCGGTGATCATGTTCTTCACGTAGTCGGCATGGCCGGGGCAGTCGACGTGCGCATAGTGGCGGGCCGGCGTCTCATACTCAACGTGCGCCGTCGAGATCGTGATGCCGCGCGCCTTCTCTTCCGGAGCCGCGTCGATCTGGTCGTACGCCTTGAACTCACCGAAGTACTTCGTGATCGCTGCCGTCAGAGACGTCTTGCCGTGGTCAACGTGGCCGATCGTGCCAATGTTGACGTGCGGCTTGTTGCGCTCAAACTTACTCTTTGCCATTTGAATGCTTCCTGTGAACGAAATGGTGGCCCCGGCGAACCGGTTTAGTGCCGCCGTTTAAGGCTTTCGGCGAAATTGCGCAAGACTTAATTGCAGAGACCAATCTTGGCGTGACAGCGCATATGGGAGACAATTCGCCGCCTGCAAGGCGATTCGCCGGGACCCTTCCAAAAATCGCTGGAATCTCAAAGAAAATCGCGCGGAAGCCGCCGCCATTGGCGTCCCTCGCCTACGGCAACAGCAGTCGGCGTACACCCACGGCTGGAAACAGCGCGCGCGACGACCGTGACTGCGATCGCATCAACTGGCTTTAGGGGAGACTGGAGCGGGTAGCGGGAATCGAACCCGCGTATTCAGCTTGGAAGGCTGCTGCTCTACCATTGAGCTATACCCGCGGGATGGTCCGATCCAATGACGAATGGTGGAGAGAGTTGGATTTGAACCAACGTAGGCTGAGCCAACGGATTTACAGTCCGTCCCCTTTAACCACTCGGGCATCTCTCCAGTTTTTCGTCCGGATCTTGAAGACCAAGTTCGTCAGACTTCGAAGCGTTGCCGCCCGTCGTCTGCGCCGCGTATATGACCGGAGCATTTCCGTCTGTCAACACGATGACAATGGAAAAAACACGAAAAATTTCATTCGACGCCGAAAGCCGGCACATGAAAGAAAGCCTATGCGGCAGCGAACGCCATGGCTATAAAGCCGCATGAGCAAAGACAACAAATCCGGCGGCAAGGCCGCGACAGACCCATCCGCCAAGGATACGCACTACGCCAATCTGAGGCGCGCCCACCGCGACGCCAAGCGCGAACGCGGCGAGATCCCGACACCCCAGCCACAGAAGCGCCGGCGGGGAGCTGAGGACTGGAAGCCGCCGGTACTCGCGCCCGACCAGGTCTATCTCTATGGCCTGCATACGGTGCGCGCTGCTCTCGACAATCCGGAGCGCAATAAGATCAAGCTGTTTACGACGCAGAATGCGCTCGCGCGTCTGGAAATCGACGTCGAGACGCTAGGCATTCCCTTCGAAATCGTCTCGCCGCACGAGATCGACAAGGTGCTCGGTCCCGAGGCGATCCATCAGGGCGTCATGCTGGAAACGCGGCCGCTACCGGTGCGCCGGCTCGAAGCGCTGAAGGACAGCCCTCTCCTGCTCGTGCTCGACCAGGTCACCGATCCGCACAATGTCGGCGCGATCATGCGCTCGGCCGTCGCCTTCAATGCCGGGGCGGTTATCACCACCCAGAGACATAGCCCGACCGAGTCAGGTGTGCTCGCCAAGTCCGCCTCCGGCGCCCTGGAACTGATACCTTATATACAGATCACCAACCTCGCCGAGGCGCTTGGCGAATTGCACAAGCTCGGCTTCTCCACCATCGGCCTCGATTCGGAAGGACCGGCGCCGCTCGAAGGCACCTTCTCCGGCGACAAGGTGGCGCTGGTGCTCGGCTCGGAGGGCAAGGGGCTCAGGCAGAAGACGCGCGAAACCGTCAACGCGCTTGCCCGCCTCGACATGCCGGGCGCAATCAAGTCGCTGAACGTCTCGAATGCAGCGGCGATTGCGCTTTATGCGGCGCGGCTCTATCTGAAGCCATAAGCGGGGCAACAGGCGACCAGATCAATTCCAACGACCGCAGTCGTCACGCCAAGGGGGAAGTGTCATGATCCGTTTCGTCGTCCGGCTTCCGGCTGCGGCAGCTGCCCTCCTTGCCTGTGGCCTGGCCCAGGGGCAGGAGATCGATGCCGATATTCTCAAAGCGCAGGCAGGGACCTATCTCTTTGCCCCGCAAGACGGCCGCGCGGGATGCCGGATGACGCTTGAAACCGGTACGGCGATCGGCGGCCATTCGCTGTCCGGCCAGGAGGCCTGCACTAAGCCGCTGCCGGCGCTTGCCGAGTCCTATGCCTGGAATTTCGACGGCAATGGCGGTCTCATTCTGATCGACGCGACGCGCAAGGTCATCGCCCGTTTCGTCGAGAACGAAGGTTCGCCGATGAAAACGGAAGACGAAACACCGCTCCTGCTGGTTTCAGCACCCGATGGTGTCGATCGCCTGCCGACCTTCAGGAGCCTTGCCGGGACATGGGCGATGCAAAGACCGGGCGGCGACAAGCTCTGCAGCGTGACACTCGACGCCACCGTCGATACGGACGGCCACGCCCCCTTGTCGCTTTCCAAAGACTGCGCCGCCAATGTCGCCAGGCTCAAGCTCGCCGTCTGGAATATCGACGGTTTCGGGCTGACGCTGATGAGCCATGATGGTTCATCGCTCAGCTTCGACATGCGCGCCGACGGTAATTTCGACAAGTCCGGCGAAGAAGGCGGCAAGCCGCTTTCGCTCGTGCGCCACTGATCCCGGCTGAGGGCTCGATCCGGAGAAATCCACTTTTTGCCTTGGAATGACCTTCTGGAGCATTATGATCTGGCGGCGATCGATCCGTAACGACCGGTCACAAGCAAGAAGGAGCGATTCCCATCATGGCCATTCGACCGCTGATTTTCGGTATCCTCTTCATCGCGGCCTTTGTGGGAATCATCCTCAGCATCATCTGGGTGGACACGTCGCATCCCGTCCACCAGCCCGATCCGCTGTCGCCGACGGCGCCCGGCCCCGCGACGCCGGGACCGGTGCAATAGGCGAGAGGAACGCGGACGGCGATTGCGCGTTAATCCCACCGAACGGGGATTGAACGCTTATGCGCATAATGATCGCCATCGTCGCTGTCATGGTCGCCTCCGTGCTCAGCATCGCGATGATGTCACCTTCCGGTGCCGGACAGACCGGTAACGGCGACAGAATCGAGGCAAGAGTCAACGAATCCATCACGCATTGAAACCGGGAATGGCGAGTGGCTGGGACCGACTATCCTCAGCTGCGATAGAATCGCGGCATGTCGCGATCAAATTGGCGCCACTCGCGACGCTCTTCCCAGCGCCACGGCCGCCAAGGGCGGCGTTCATAACGCCATTCAGACCGGCGCCAATCAGTCACGGTCGTCACGCCAATCAAGATCGTCACGCCAGCGGTCGTGTGGCCAGCTGTCATGAATCTGGACGATGTCGCTTTGCACGGATAGCGCCGATCGGTCGACAGGCATGGCGGCGGCGGGCGCAACGGCAGCAAAGGCCGCGCCGAGGGACATGGCTGCGGTCAGGAAAATAGGCGCGAACTTCATGGCTGCTTCCTCATTGACGATGAGGAGATACTGCGCCAACACGACTGAATTGCTGCTGAAGCAGTCCTTAGATAGAGTTCATCAAGGAAAAGCGCCGGAGCGTTATCGGAACCAGTCCGCCTTCGTTCCCAACGGAAATACGACGCGACAGCCTTCGCTTGGCCGCTCTCTTCGGCTCGCCGAGCCGAAGCTCACAGAGCAGGCTGGTGCCCCCGGCAGGGTTCGAACCCGCGACCCCCTGATTACAAATCAGGTGCTCTACCAACTGAGCTACAAGGGCAATAGCTGCCCAACTAACAGATTCTGCGATCCTGTAAAGGAAAATCCGTGCCGGCGCAGACAGTCGGCGTGGATCCAAAACGCCTTGTCGTGCAAAACGGCCTTGTCGCAACTGCCATTTATCCTTTAGCTAGAGCAGCTTCACAAAGGGCATTGTATGGGCCGTTCATTCCAGACGCTTTCCTTTATCGCCTCGCCGACGATGGAGGCGCTCGCAGCGCGCGAAGAGCTGATTCGCATCTATGGCGACGTTCCGCAGGACAAGGCTGATGTCATCGTCGCACTGGGTGGCGATGGCTTCATGCTGCAGACGCTGCACAGCACCATGAACTCGGGCAAGCTGGTCTACGGCATGAACCGCGGCTCGGTCGGCTTTCTGATGAATGACTACAGCACAGAACGACTTCAGGAGCGTATCTGCGTCGCCGTCGAAAACGCTTTCCGCCCCTTGAAGATGACCACGGCCAATGCCGACGGTACCAATTCGACAGCGCTCGCCATCAACGAGGTCTATCTTTTTCGCCAGTCCTATCAGGCAGCCAATCTGAGAGTCGTGGTCGACGGACGCGTGCGTCTGGAGGAGCTGATCTGCGACGGGCTGATGGTGGCCACCCCAGCCGGATCAACGGCCTATAATCTTTCCGCCCATGGCCCCATCCTGCCGCTCGAGGCGCCCCTGCTCGCCATGACGCCGGTCAGCGCTTTCAGGCCGCGGCGCTGGAGGGGCGCCCTGCTTCCGAACAGGGTGACTGTCGATATCGACGTGCTCGAGCCGGTGAAGCGGCCGGTGAATGCGGTGGCGGACAATACGGAAGTCAAATCGGTGCTGCATGTCCGCATCGCCCAGTCGGAGCATATGACGGCGCGTATCCTCTCCGATCCCGACCGCTCCTGGTCCGACCGCATTCTCGCCGAGCAGTTCAAGGATTGAGATGATGGCAATGCGCCTGACATTGATGACCACGATTTTCCTCGTCGGATGCTCGGCCGCGATCGCCGCTCCCACGCAGGACGTCATCCTGCCGGCTTCGGTGATTTTCGCGACCAGCACCGGCTACTGGGAGAACGACGGCAACGCGCCTGATGTCGAGCGGGCGCCCACCACTGCCGAAAGCGTTTCCGACTCCCAGGAAAAGAGCCATGGTTACTATAAGCTCTTTGCCGTGCGTCAGCCGGACAGGACCTCGAAAGTCTATCTTCAACAGATTGCCCAGACCGAGACCGGTCCTGCGATTGCCTCAACCATTGAGCTGCAGGAGATCAGCGACCTGAAGCCTTACGTGACCGATATCCGCCCCGAAAACTCGAGCGGCATCATCAAGCAACCCGGCCTCTTTGCCACGATCTATCTGAAGACCGATCCCGCGGCCGAGCCGGACGGCTGGACCGTGCTGATCGACGAACTCGGCGACATCACCATCGAGAAAGCAACCAATTGAGCAGCGAGACGCTGTTTTCCAGGCGACAAGGATGAAGCTCGGCTTTCGCGAGGGCGTCCTCTACGACGACCGGAGACCGGACTGGGACGCAGCCGGCCCAAGGCCCGTCCGCTGGTCGCTATGGTATCCGGCTGCCGATGACGCGCGGGAATGCGAGACTCAGGAGAGAAGCTGGTTTCGGAAGGCAGCGGTCGCTCGCGACGCACCAATTCGGCCTTCAGACCGGCCCTATCCCCTCGTCCTGCTGTCACACGGCACCGGCGGTTCTGCGGCCGGACTGGAATGGCTGGCGCGACGCCTGGTCGATCGCGGATTTGCAGCGCTCGGCGTCGATCATCACGGCAATACGGGCAGTGAGCCTTATCGCGCGGAAGGGTTTGCCTGTCTCTGGGAGCGGGCTCCGGATCTGAGCTTGATGCTCGACCGCTGTCGCGACTGGCTTGGCGATCTTGCCGGTCGGATCGATGCGGACCGTGTATTCGCGGCCGGATTCTCGGCCGGGGCCTATAGCGTCATGCTGCTTCTCGGCGCCGTCACCCAATTCTCGCAGTTCGAACCGTCACGGCTGAAGCCAGGTGGTCCGCACGGCCCGAGGGAATATCCCGACCTCGCCGATCATATCCCCTCACTGCTCCGCACCAGCGATGTTTTTCGCAAATCATGGTCCCGCATGTCGCGATCCTATCGCGACGACAGGATCGCAGCGGCGGTCCTCTGCGCACCGGGTCGCTCCGTTCTCAGCTTCGGCGCGGAAAGCCTGAAAACTGTGGTGGCGCCTACTCTTATCCTTGTCGGCGATGCCGACAAGGCGGCACCGGCCGAGGAATGTTCTTCATGGCTGCATGAGCGGCTGACCGGAAGCGCGCTGAAGATCTTCGGCGGCGGCCTCGGGCATTATGTCTTTGTGCCGGAGGGCACCGGGCTCGGCCTTGCCTTTGCCGCCGAGCTCTTCACCGATCCGCCGGGCATCGAACGGGGGGCCGTTCATGACGAGATTGCCGCTCTATCGGCAGCGCTGTTCCACGACGGCGACACCGGAGCGATAGGCTGAACAAAAAAGCCCTGTTTCCAGGGCTTTCCGATTTCTATAGTGCTGAATTATCAGTCGACATCCTCGACGACCGCGTCGGCGGCGCCGCTGATGCGATGGGCAAGGGCCGCTTCCATGAATTCGTTCAGATCGCCGTCGAGCACGTCGTCC
This sequence comes from Rhizobium sp. NLR22b, assembly GCF_019685295.1. NCBI lineage: Bacteria > Pseudomonadati > Pseudomonadota > Alphaproteobacteria > Hyphomicrobiales > Rhizobiaceae > Rhizobium > Rhizobium sp. NLR22b. The sequence continues at coordinate 144,175 of NZ_JABDWM010000014.1, read as the reverse complement.
GGAGCGGTGCTGGCGACGCCGGTGCGCAGGTCCTTGACCAACTGGTAGGGTTGCAGCACGTAGGAGCGGATCTGGTGACCCCAGCCGATATCCGTCTTGGAAGCGGCTTCGGCGTTGGCGGCCTCCTCGCGCTTCTTCAACTCTGCTTCGTACATCCGGGCACGCAGCATTTCCCAAGCCTTGGCGCGGTTCTTGTGCTGCGAACGCTCCTGCTGGCAGGCCACCACGATCCCGGTCGGGATATGGGTGATGCGCACGGCCGAATCCGTCGTGTTGACGTGCTGGCCGCCGGCGCCCGACGAACGATAGGTGTCGATGCGGCAATCGCTTTCGTTGATGTCGATGTTGATCGAGTCGTCGACGACCGGATAGACCCAGATCGACGAGAAGGACGTGTGGCGGCGCGCATTGCTGTCGTAGGGGGAAATGCGCACCAGACGATGCACGCCCGATTCCGTTTTCAGCCAGCCATAGGCGTTGTGGCCCTTGACGAGCAAGGTGGCGGACTTGATGCCGGCCTCTTCGCCATCATGGACTTCGAGAAGCTCGACCTTGAAGCGCTGGCGTTCCGCCCAACGGGTGTACATGCGCAAAAGCATGTTCGCCCAGTCTTGGCTTTCGGTGCCGCCGGCGCCGGAATGGACTTCCAGATAGGTGTCGTTGCTGTCGGCCTCGCCGGACAGCATCGCCTCCACCTGGCGGCGCGCAGCCTCGGCCTTCAGCGCCTTCAAGGCATCCTCGGCCTCTTTGACGACGCCTTCGTCGCCTTCTTCCTCGCCCAGTTCGACCAGCTCGACATTGTCTTTCAGCTGCTGTTCCAGCTGCCGGACGCCGTTAACGCCGTCATCGAGCTGCTGGCGCTCGCGCATCAGCTTCTGCGCTTCCTGCGCATCGTTCCAGAGGTTCGGATCCTCTGCCTTGTTGTTCAACCAGTCCAGTCGTCTTATCGCCTGGTCCCAGTCAAAGATGCCTCCTCAGCAGGGTGATAGCCTGCTTGGTTTCATCGACCACGTTTTCGATTTCCGCTCGCATTTTCCTGCTTCTCTGTAACGGTCTTCTTCAAGTGCTGGTGACATAGAGACGCCCGCCGCGGATGTAAAGAGCCGGGGCGGGCTTCTAAAATCGGGTGAGGGCTCAGAAGAGTCCTGGCGTGCCGGTCTGAACGGCCTGGTTGGCCTGCGGCGAGGTTTTCAGGATCTCCTCCGGCGCCATGGTGCTGTCCATGCCGATGACGGAGAAGCTGTCGGCAGGTCCGGTGCCGGGCTTGAAGGCCTCGACGATCGTGTTCGGATCGCCGTCGGCGGCGGCCATGCCGGTCTTGCGGTCGATCGGGATCAGGTTCATGCCCTGCGGAATGACGAACTTCGATTCCGGCATGTCCTTGACGGCGGCCTGCATGAATTCGTTGAAAATCGGGGCGGAGAGACCGCCACCGGTGCCGCCGCGGCCGAGCGGGGCCGGCGTATCGAAGCCCATATAGAGGCCGGCGACCAGATCCGGGGTGAAGCCGACGAACCAGGCATCCTTCTCGTCGTTGGTGGTGCCGGTCTTGCCGGCGACGTCGCGACCGCTGAGATCGATCTTGCCAGCGGCAGTGCCGCGCTGGATGACGCCCTGCATCATCGAGGTGATCTGGTAGGCGGTCATGGGGTCGAGAACGGTTTCGCGGTTGTCGACGACGTTGGGCTCTTCCTGGTTCTGCCAGTCGCCGGCATTGCAGCCCTCGCAGAGGCGCTCCTCATGCTTGAAGATCGTCTTGCCGTAGCGGTCCTGGATACGGTCGATCAGCGTCGGCTTGATCTGCTTGCCACCATTGGCAATGACCGAATAGGCCGAGACCATGCGCAGCACTGTCGTGTCGCCGGCGCCGAGCGACATCGAGAGAACCGGCAGCATGTGATCGTAGATACCGAAGCGTTCGGCATATTCGGCAACGATATTCATGCCGAGATCGTTGGCGAGGCGGACCGTCATCAGGTTGCGCGAATGCTCGATGCCCGAGCGCAGCGTCGACGGGCCGCCGACTTCGCCGCCGTAGTTTTCCGGCTTCCAGACCTGGCCACCCGAGACGATCTCGATCGGCGCGTCCATGATGACGGAGGCCGGGGTATAGCCATTGTCCATCGCAGCTGCGTAGACGAAGGGCTTGAAGGAGGAGCCCGGCTGGCGCATCGCCTGGGTGGCGCGGTTGAATTCGGACTGAGCATAGGAGAAACCGCCGACCATGGCGAGCACGCGGCCGGTCTTCGGATCCATGGCGACAAGGCCGCCCTGTACCTTGGGGGGCTGGCGCAGACGGTAGGAGGTCGACGCGTCGTCACCGAGCTTCTCGACATAAACGACATCGCCCGGGCTCAAGACACCGGCCGGCGATTTCGCCGTCTTGCGGGAGCCATCCGCCGAACGGTAGGCCCATTGCATGTTCTTGGCGTCGATGGTGCCGCGCAGACGGTCCGCCGCAACCTTGCCGCTCCCCTCCTTGGCCGGTTGCAGGCCGATGTCGACGTTGTCGTCGGAGACGGAGAGCACGACGGCCAGGCGCCATTCCGGAACGTCGGACAGCGCGGGAATATCGGCAAGCGCCTTGCCCCAGTCGCCGCTTGCGTCGATCTGCTTGACGGCCCCATGGAAACCGCGGCGCTCGTCATAGGTCACGAGGCCATCCTGCAGCGCCTTGCGCGCGGCGAGCTGCATCTGCGGATCGAGCGATGTGCGCACGGAAAGGCCGCCCTCGTAGAGAACTTTCTCGCCATATTGGTCGATCAACTGGCGGCGCACGGCCTCGGCGAAGTAATCGGACGCGAAGAGCGATGGTCCGTTGCTGCGGGCGGTGACGCCGAGCGGCTGCTTCTTGGCTTCCGCGCCGTCGCTCTGGCTGACATAGCCGTTCTCGACCATGCGATCGATAACCCAGTTGCGACGCTCGAGCGCCGCCTCAGGATGGCGGAAAGGATGATAATTGGCCGGACCTTTCGGCAGCGATGCCAGATAGGCGGCCTCGGCGACAGTCAGCTCCGTAACCGACTTGTTGAAATAGGTCAGCGCCGCGCCGGCGATGCCATAGGAATTCATCCCGAAGAAAATCTCGTTCAGGTAGAGTTCGAGAATCTTGTCCTTGCTGTAGGCCTGCTCGATACGGAAGGAGAGGATTGCTTCCTTGATCTTGCGGTCGATCGTCTGGTCCGAGCTCAATAGGAAGTTCTTGGCCACCTGCTGGGTGATCGTGGAAGCGCCGACAGGACGGCGACCCGAACCGAAATTCTGCAGGTTGACGAGGATTGCGCGGCCGAGACCAGTGAGGTCGACCCCCGGATGGTTGTAGAAATTCTTGTCCTCGGCCGACAGGAAAGCGGCCTTGACGCGGTCGGGAATGGCCTGGATCGGCAGGAAGAGACGTTTTTCCTTGGCGTATTCGGCCATGAGAGCGCCGTTGCCGGCATGGACGCGGGTCGTCACCGGCGGCGCGTAACTGTTCAGAACGGCATAGTCCGGAAGATCCCTCGCGACATTGGCGAGATAGATGGCAATGCCCGCCGCCGCGACCAGAAACAGGACGCAGGCCATTCCGAAGAAATATCCAAGAAGTCTAAGCATATTTTCAGCTACCGGTCTCTTCGATCTACAATCGGCGCGGACGCAACGATTGCACAGATCGAGACAATTTGCACGTTGCGCGCGGCTTACTCCATGAGCGCTACCGCCACAAGCCGATTCCGCGCCTCAAGCTAGGAAACATAAGCCGGAGTAACGGCGCGAATGTGAGCAAAATAGGGCTCTGCCCGCCGCAATCACTGCCTCGGCAGCGTTTCATCGGGACTGTCACATCGAAGCAACGCCCTTCCCGGGCGACAAACCGAACCGCGCCGCTCAGAACGTGATTGAACGGATGCGTCCAAGTCACTGTTTTCATGGATCTCGCCTGAGCGAACCCATTAAAATATCCGGGCGGCGTTCTTCAGCCGCCATTCGCCACGACGCCGGTGCGGTATCGCTTCACCGCCTCGGTCAGAAGATCGGCGATCCTGGTGCGCCAGGTTTCGTCGAGCAGCAGTTTTTCGTCTTCGGCATTCGACAGGAACCCGAGCTCGAGCAGGATCGACGGCACGTCGGGCGCCTGCAGCACGCGGAAGCCGGCGTGGCGATGCGGATTGTTGATGGTGCCGATCTGGTCCTTGAAGGAATTCAGCACGCTCTCGGCCAGCGAAATCGAGAAGGCCTGCGTCTCGCGCCGCGTCAGATCGAGCAGGATGTCGGCGACCTCGGGCGGCTCGGCGACCGTCTCCTTGCCGGCGATCTGGTCGGAAAGGTTTTCGCGCTCGGCAAGGTCGGCTGCGAGCTTGTCAGAGGCCTTGTCCGAGATCGTATAGACCGTCGCGCCGCGGATATCCTTCTGTTTCAGCGTATCGGCATGCAATGAAATGAACAGGCCGGCATGGTTCTGGCGGGCGATCAGCACGCGCTGGGAAAGCGACAGGAACTCGTCGTCACTGCGCGTCAGGAACGCCTTGATGCCCGGCTCCTTGTTCAGCCGGTCGGCCAGGGCCTTGGCGAAGGCAAGCGTCACTTGCTTCTCTTCGGTCTTCGTGTCGACGCCGATCGCGCCGGTATCAATGCCGCCGTGGCCGGCGTCGACGGCAATGACAAAATCGCCGGGGGCGGTTTTTTCTGGCGCCGGAATGGCGCTCGTCGTCTGGGCCGCGTCGGTCCGATCGTCCCAGGATTGTGTCTTGACCAATTCGGCAAAGGCCTGTTTGTCGATCATCTCGGCATCGAGCACCAGGCGATGGCCCCTGCCCGCCTCGTCGGCTTGCACCTTGGCGAGCGAGAGCTTCACCGGCCTTGCCGTTGTCAGCACGATGCGGGCGCTCTCATCATCCATCTTGCCGTAGCGGATATCCTTGAAGAGGCCGCGGGCGGCCAAATCCTTCGCCGGAAATCCAAAGGCGGTGGCTGACAGATCGACGACGATCCGCTCCGGATTGGCGAGATAATGGACGGAGAAACGCGGTTCGCGGTCGAAATCGATGACGATACGCGTCCTGGCATCATCGCCGATGATGCGCGCCCCATAAGCGAGCAGCGGATCCTTCGTCTCGGCCGAACCCGCGAGGCCAGGCAGGAGGCAACCTGCAATGAGCACCGCCGTCTGAACCCGCCTAGCCAATGTCGATCGCCGCGTTGCGAACTGCGCCACGATCCGAGCCCTCTTAAACAATAAACCGCCACACCCTATTTATACCGCGATGGACCTGATATGGCCGGAACGGACGCCCGAGAGCGAAACGCCTTGCCGCCTGCCGAATCGCGGTCACCTGCCCCCGGTTTCTATGCGATTCGAAATCCATCAATATTATGGCACATTTGGCTTTTCCCTTGCTATTGTGACAGAGAAAACATACAACGCATTTTAGGGTAGAAGTGTTGACGGGATAGAGTCGCCGCAAGGGCTGCCAGCCAGATCTGGACCTGGCGCCACATCGGTCATCGTCCGCCGTCTCATGCGCTTCAACCCGAGAACTGGATCCTGATTTTCCGGCATCTGTCGGAACTTCATTGGTGGATCAGCCACCACGCTCTCAGGGAGCAACCTCATCGGACCCGAACCGGGTCTTCGTATTTGTCGATCACGCTTGGTTGTTGATGGTTTCGCAGCAGGTTTTATCTGAAGTGCACAGGCCCCGGACCGAAACGGTTCCGGCTGCGGTCTGGCTGCTGCTCTCCCCTTCGCGTCAAGCGCGACTTTCATTATCCGGCGCGGCCACTGTGGACCGCATTCTTTCTGTTTCAACAGCAGTCGGGAATGCGCTCTCGCGGCCACGCCGAGGAGCACAGCTTACATGGCAGACAAAATGCTTATCGATGCGTCTCACGAGGAAGAGACGCGCGTCGTTGTCGTTCGCGGGAACCGCATAGAAGAATTTGACTTCGAGTCGCAGCACAAGAAGCAGATCCGCGGCAATATCTATCTTGCAAAGGTAACGAGGGTCGAGCCCTCGCTGCAGGCCGCTTTCGTCGATTACGGCGGTAACCGGCACGGCTTCCTGGCCTTCGCCGAAATCCATCCCGATTACTACCAGATCCCCCTCGCCGACCGTCAGGCGCTGCTTCGGGCCGAGGCCGAGGAGCACCGTCGCGACGAAGACGTCGAGCACGTCGAAACCGCGCCGATGGTCGATCTTTCGACCCAGGATCAGCCGGATGTCGGCATCGTGCCGACAGAGGCACCGGCTGCCGTAACGGAAGAGGCCGCGGCGGAAGAGATTGCCGTAACGGCAGAGGTGGCAGGATCACCTGAAGCCGCCGAGGAAGCGCCGGCCAAGAAGGCAAGGCCGCGCCGGAGCCGCAAGAAGGTTGCCGAAACGACGGCGACGGAAGACGCCGTTCCGACAGACGTCGAAGCGGAAGGCGCTTCGGGTGTCGACAACGACGATGACGCCCCTGCCGGCGGCACGATGGCCGCGATGGTGGAAACCGACACGATTTCCGAGGACATCGACACCAGCAAGCGTCGCCACGATGACGACGACGACGACGATGATCACGGCGAAGAGGAAGTCATCGAATCCGTTGGCGCCGAAGACGCAATGGAAGAGGTGCCGGACCGCGTGCAGCGCAAGCCGCGCAAGCAGTACCGCATCCAGGAAGTCATCAAGCGCCGCCAGATCCTGCTGGTTCAGGTCGCCAAGGAAGAGCGCGGCAACAAGGGTGCCGCTCTCACCACCTATCTCTCGCTTGCAGGCCGCTATTCGGTTCTGATGCCGAACACGGCGCGCGGCGGCGGCATTTCCCGCAAGATCACCAATCCGCAGGACCGCAAGCGCCTGAAGGAAATCGCCCGCATGCTCGAAGTGCCGCAAGGCATGGGCGTTATCCTGCGCACCGCCGGCGCCAACCGCACCAAGGTCGAGGTCAAGCGCGATTTCGAATATCTGATGCGCCTGTGGGAAAACGTCCGCACGCTGACGCTGGCGTCGACCGCTCCCTGCCTCGTCTATGAAGAAGGCTCGCTGATCAAGCGCTCGATCCGCGACCTCTACAACAAGGATATCGGCGAGATCATCGTTGCCGGTGAGGAAGGCTATCGTGAAGCGAAAGACTTCATGAAGATGCTGATGCCGAGCCATGCCAAGGTGGTTCAGCCCTACCGCGACATCCACCCGATCTTCTCGCGCTCCGGCATCGAGGCCCAGCTCGACCGCATGCTGCAGCCGCAGGTAACGCTGCGTTCCGGCGGCTACCTGATCATGAACCAGACGGAAGCGCTGGTTTCGATCGACGTCAACTCCGGCCGCTCGACGCGCGAACACTCGATCGAGGACACTGCGCTGCAGACGAACCTCGAAGCCGCGGAAGAAATCGCCCGCCAGCTTCGCCTGCGCGACCTCGCCGGCCTGATCGTCATCGACTTCATCGACATGGAAGAAAAGCGCAACAACCGCGCCGTCGAGAAGAAGCTGAAGGAATGCCTGAAGAATGACCGCGCCCGCATCCAGGTCGGCCGGATCTCGCATTTCGGCCTGCTCGAAATGTCGCGCCAGCGCATCCGCGCTTCAGTTCTCGAATCGACGACCCAGGTCTGCTCGCATTGCGGCGGCACCGGCCACGTCCGTTCACAGTCCTCCGTCGCCCTGCATGTGCTGCGTGGCATCGAGGAATATCTGCTCAAGAACACGACGCACAACATCACCGTGCGCACGACGCCTGACATCGCGCTCTACCTGCTCAACCACAAGCGCCAGACGATCGTCGATTACGAAGCGCGTTTTGGCGTAGCGATCATCATCGATGCCGATGGTTCGGTCGGCGCGCAGCACTTTGCGATCGACCGCGGCGAGCCCGTCGAAAACCCGGTCAAGATCGAAAGCCTCTTCAACTTCGCAGCCATCCCCGAGGATGAGGACGACGACATCGTTATCGAGGCTGATGAGGAAGAAGACGAAGATCTCGAGGAAAAGGCTGCCGCGACCGAACGTCCCGCTGCGGCGCGTTCGGAAGGCGAAGCTGAAGGCAACCGTAAGCGCAAGCGTCGCCGCCGCCGTCGTGGCCGCAACGGCAATGCCGAGCAGCCGGCAGCCGCTGCAGGCGAAGCCGGCGACGAAGAGGAAGATGCCGACGACGAGGGCGCTGAGGGCGACGAAACCGCCACCGCTGCACCCGAGAGCCGCGCCGAAAACGAGGAATCGCAGCGCCGCAAGCGCCGGCGCCGCGGCAAGCGCGGCGGTCGCCGCAACCGGGAGGACGGGTCCGAGCTGACGGCGAATGAAGCCGGCGAAGACAGTGGCAGCGAGGATGAAGACGACGGCACTTCGGATGACGTCGCTCCCGGTGAAGCCGCAATTGTCGAGACGGTTGCCGAACAGGCCAGGGAGAGCCAAGCTGTAACGGCTGCCGTCGAGGACGTGGGTGTCGTCGCCGAAGAGGTAAAGCCTGCCCGTGGCCGCGGCCGCCGGAAGCCCGCCGCAGCGCCGGTCGAAGAACCGGTAGCGGAATCGGCACCAGCCGTAGAAGCAGAGCCGGAGGTGGTCGAAGCCTCGGCCGATCTCGCAACGCCCGCGCAGGAGGAAGCAAAGCCGGTTCGCGCCAACCGCGAATCCAATATTTCTTCCTCAGAGCCGACGGTGAAATCCACCCGCAGCGAAACAACCGAAAGCGATGACAGCAAGCCGAAGAAAGCCGGCTGGTGGCAACGCCGTGGCTTCTTTTGAACGCTGATTTTCGGACGTAAATGACGATAATCCGGCCGTGGCGACGCGGCCGGATTTTTGTTTATGGCGGCGGCATCAGCATTGATCTTGAACCCGTGAGGCTGATGTGTATCTTTTAACAAAGTTATACACATGAGGAAAAAATGCGGACGAATATAGATATCGATGATGCCTTGCTCGACGCAGCGATGACCGCCACGGGGTTGGCGACGAAAAAAGCTACTATCGAACAGGCCCTCAGAAGCCTCGTCGACAGGCACCGCAGAAAAAATGCGATCGCAAATCTCTCGGGAATCGGCTGGGAGGGTGATCTGGAAGGGATGCGCCGCGATCGACCGGACGAAACCAGTGATCGTCGTCGATAGTTCGGTCTGGATTGCGCATCTACGCGGGATGGAAAACGCCGCCAGACGACGTCTGCAGAATATCGAAGATCCGCTGGAGATTCTTGTTGGCGATCTTATTCTTATGGAGGTCCTCCAAGGCGCGCGCAATGACCGCCATGCAACCACCATCGCGAATTTGCGCCAATTCACGATCCGTCCGATGCTTGACGACAGCCTCGCCGTCAGGGCAGCCCGTAATTATCGCCTGCTGCGGGAACGCGGTATCACAGTGCGCAAGATCATCGACGTAATCATTAGCACATTCTGCATTCAAGAAGGCCACTCGCTCTTGCACGATGATAGGGATTTCGATCCCATGGCCGAGCATCTCGGTCTCAGGATCGCCTGATCGCCCTTGCGATCAGGCCGCCGGCGGGTAGAGCAGATCGACGATGTAGCTGGCGTCGAAACGGGAATCGAGCATGCCGTAAGTGGAGCGCCAGCCGCCGGCAAGGCGTGTCTCGATGAAGGCATCGGCGATGCGCCCTGCTCCAAGCCGATAGAGTTCCGCCGCGCCGGCGGCAAGTGCCAGCTGCTCGACGAGCAGGCGCGCCGCGCCCTCGTCCTGTTCGCAAAGCGCGATTGCGGCGCGTAACACGTCGATCGTTTTCTTGCCGGCGGGGCCGAGATCGCGCGCGAGTCCCGCAAAAACTGTCTCGAACAGATCCTTGCCACGGTTGAGCACGCGCAGCACATCCAGCGCCATCACGTTGCCGGAGCCTTCCCAGATGGCGTTGACGGGGGCCTCGCGGTAATGGCGGGCGATCGGGCGCTCCTCGATGTAACCGTTGCCGCCGATGCATTCCATCGCCTCATAGATCAGCGAGGGCGCGATCTTGCAGCACCAGTATTTGGCGACAGGCGTCATGACGCGGGCATAGGCCGCTTCTTCGGCATTGCCGCGCGCCTTGTCGAAAGCATCGGCCAAGCGGAAGGACAGCGCGGTAGCGGCAGCGACGTCGAGCGCCATGTCGGCGAGCACGCGCGTCATGATCGGCTGGTTGACGAGCATCCTGCCGAAGACGCTGCGGCCGCGCGTATGATGCACGGCCTCGGCAAGCGAGGCGCGCATGATGCCTGATGAGGCCAGCGCGCAATCAAGCCGCGTCAGCGTCACCATGTCGAGGATGGTGCGGATGCCGGCATCCGGGCCGCCGAGCAGGAAACCGAAGGTATCGGTGAACTCAACCTCGGAAGAGGCGTTCGAGCGGTTGCCGACCTTGTCCTTCAGTCGCTGGAACTGCAGTCCGTTGGCGGACCCGTCCTCCAGCAGGCGCGGCACCAGGAAGCAGCCCATGCCCTCCTTCGTCTGCGCCAGCATGATGAAGGCATCGCTCATTGGAGCCGACATGAACCATTTGTGGCCGGAGAGCCGATAGATGCCTTCGCTGACCTTTTCAGCCGCACTCCGGTTGGCCCTGACATCGGTGCCGCCCTGCTTTTCGGTCATGCCCATGCCGATGGTCACCGCGGATTTCTGCATGGCGGGCCGGTTGGACGAATCATATTTGCGCGACAGGATCTTCGGCGCCCAGTCCTTCTGCACCGCAGGGGACGCCGACAGCGCAGCCACCGAAGCGCTCGTCATCGTCAGCGGGCAGAGATGGCCGGATTCCAGCTGTGCCGTCAGGTAAAATCGCGCGGCGCGGACCTTGTGGCCCGCGTCCTTCGCCTCGATATCGGCCTGCGGATCCCAGACAGAGGAATGCAGGCCGACCGACATGGAGCGGCGCATCAGCGCGTGCCAGGCGGGATGAAACTCGACGACGTCGAGACGCTCGCCGCGCGGACCATGGGTGCGCAGCTGTGGCGCGCCCTGGTTTGCCATGCGCGCGAGCTCCTGCGCCTCCGGCGAGGTGACGTAGCGACCGATATTTTCCAGGTCTTCACGGATGCCGCGCGGCAAGGCCGCCGTCAGATCGACGATCAGCGGATCGGATCGATAGGCATTGATGCCGGACCACAGGCTCGGCTGGTTGAGTTCTGCGAGTTTGTCGTCAGTCCGGTTTGCGGAGGTCATTGTTCGCTTCTAGTGCAAGAACCCGGCAAGGAAAACCGGAAGTTATGATTCGCTTTATTCTGCTCTATCGGAATTCAAGCGAAAATGCATGGGGACATAAGCCTTTGCCCACAGCGCGTGCTTGCCCCAGCGGGCGGCACTCATTATAGACCCGCAAGAGACAGCAAGAGGCAGGGTCATGGTCTTTTTCCCCCACCGCCACCTCATCGGCATCAAGGGCCTCACCGAGCAGGATATCACCTATCTTCTCGACAAGGCCGACGAAGCCGTCAAGATCAGCCGCCAGAGAGAAAAGAAGACGTCGACGCTGCGCGGACTGACGCAGATCAACCTCTTCTTCGAGGCATCGACCCGCACACAGGCCTCCTTCGAGCTTGCCGGCAAGCGGCTCGGCGCCGACGTGATGAACATGTCGGTCGGTAATTCCTCGGTGAAGAAAGGCGAGACGCTGATCGATACGGCGATGACGCTGAATGCGATGCGCCCCGACGTGCTGGTGATCCGCCATTCAAGCGCCGGGGCGGCTGCACTTCTTGCCCAGAAAGTCTCCTGCTCGGTCGTCAATGCCGGCGACGGGCAGCACGAACACCCGACCCAGGCGCTGCTCGACGCGCTGACGATCCGCCGCGCCAAAGGCAAGCTTTCGCGCATCATCGTGGCGATCTGCGGCGACGTGCTGCACTCGCGCGTGGCGCGCTCCAATATCCTGCTGCTTAACGCGATGGGCGCACGCGTGCGCGTCGTCGCGCCCGCCACCCTCCTGCCCGCCGGCATCGCCGAGATGGGCGTCGAGGTGTTCCACTCGATGAAGGAAGGATTGAAGGACGCCGACGTCGTGATGATGCTGCGGCTGCAGCGCGAACGCATGTCCGGCGCCTTTGTGCCGTCGGTGCGCGAGTATTATCACTTCTACGGACTCGACGCCGAAACGCTGAAAGCAGCGAAGGATGATGCGCTGGTCATGCACCCCGGGCCGATGAACCGCGGCGTCGAGATCGCCTCCGAGGTGGCCGATGGTCCGCAGAGCGTGATCGCCGAACAAGTGGAAATGGGGGTCGCCGTGCGCATGGCCGTCATGGAGACGCTGCTCGTCTCGCAGAACCAAGGTCCCCGAACCGACGGAATGATGGCATGAGCAGCTCGATCGTCCTCAAGAATGTCCGCATCGTCGATCCCTCGCGCAGTCTCGACGAGATCGGAACGATCATCGCTAAAAACGGCGTGATTATTGCCGCCGGCAGCGAGGCGCAGAACCAGGGTGCGCCGGAAGGCGCCGCCGTGCGCGACTGCACCGGCCTCGTGGCAACGCCAGGCCTCGTCGATGCGCGCGTCCATATCGGCGAGCCCGGCGGCGAGCACCGCGAGACGATCGCCTCGGCGAGCCGGGCGGCGGCAGCCGGCGGCATCACCTCGATCATCATGATGCCGGACACCGATCCCGTCATCGACGACATCGCACTCGTCGAATTCGTCAAGAAGACGGCGCGGGACACGGCGGCCGTCAACGTCTATCCGGCAGCCGCCCTCACCAAGGGTCTTGCCGGCGAGGAGATGACGGAAATCGGCCTGTTGATGCAGGCGGGCGCGGTCGCCTTCACCGATGCCCATTCCAGCGTCCATAACACACAGGTGCTGCGCCGGATCATGACCTATGCTCGCGAATTCGGCGCCGTCATCTCCTGCGAGACCCGCGACAAATATCTCGGCGCCAATGGCGTCATGCACGAGGGACTTTTCGCCAGCTGGCTGGGGCTCTCCGGCATTCCGAAGGAAGCCGAGCTGATCCCCCTCGAACGCGATCTCAGGGTGGCAGAGCTGACGCGCGGCCGTTATCACGCTGCGATGATCTCCGTCCCCGAATCGGTCGAGGCCATCGAACGCGCCCGCAGCCGTGGCGCCAAGGTGACCTCGGGCATCTCGATCAACAATCTGGCGCTCAACGAGAACGACATCGGCGAATACCGCACCTTCTTCAAGCTCTATCCGCCACTGCGCCCGGAGGACGACCGAGTCGCCATGGCCGAGGCGCTTGCCAACGGTGCGATCGACATCATCGTCTCCTCGCACGACCCGCAGGACGTCGACACGAAGCGCCTGCCGTTCGCAGAGGCAGCCGATGGCGCGGTCGGACTGGAAACGATGCTGGCGGCGGCTCTCAGGCTTCATCATGGCGGCCAGGTCAGCCTGATGCGGCTGATCGACGCCATGTCCACCCGCCCAGCTCAGATTTTCGGTCTCAATGCCGGCACGCTGAAGCCGGGTGCGCCAGCCGATATCACGCTCATCGATCTCGATGAGCCTTGGCTTGTCACCAAAGACATGCTTCTCTCCCGCTCGAAGAATACACCGTTCGAGGACGCGCGCTTCAGCGGGCGGGCAGTCGCGACATACGTCTCGGGAAAGCCTGTTCACGCACTTTGAGAGACGGCTGGAACGGTAAGCTACGGAGGGCTGAGGGGGCACATGTTATCCAATCTCATGTCATGGCAGATCACGCTGCCGATCGCACTTGCGGCGGCCGTTATCGGCTATCTCTTCGGCTCAATCCCTTTCGGCCTGATCCTCACCCGGGCCGCCGGCCTGGGCGATGTGCGCAGCATCGGCTCCGGCAATATCGGCGCGACCAATGTGCTGAGAACCGGAAACCGCAAGCTCGCCGCCGCGACGCTGCTGCTCGATGCACTGAAGGCGTCGACGGCAGCCTGGGTTGTCGGATATTTCCTCGGTGAGGAGGCCGCGATCATCGCCGGCTTCTTCGCCTTCATCGGCCATCTCTTCCCCGTCTGGATCGGCTTCAAGGGCGGCAAGGGTGTCGCCACCTATATCGGCACGCTTCTCGGCGTCGCGCCGATCATGGTGGTGCTCTTCGCCGCCGTCTGGCTCGCGGTCGCCGTCACCACCCGCTATTCCTCGCTGTCGGCCCTCGTCGCCATGCTCGTCATCCCAATCGCACTGTGGATCCTCGGCAATGAAAAGGTCGCGGCCGTCATGGCGATCATGACGCTCATCTCCTACTGGAAGCACAAGGCAAATATTTCACGCCTGATGGGCGGAACGGAAAGCAAGATCGGGGCGAAAGGATAATGGACGCGCCGAGCGCGGAATCAACAGGTACGGTGCTAAGCGAAAGGCAGAGGATTGCCTGGCTGCGCCTGATCCGTTCCGACAATGTCGGCCCTGCAACCTTCCGCGATCTTATCGATCATTTCGGATCGGCTGAGGCCGCACTCGCGGCGCTGCCGGAGCTTTCAGCGCGCGGCGGCGCGACACGGGCCATCCGCATTGCCAGCGAAGCCGAGGCGCACCGGGAACTGGAGGCGGCGCATCGTTTCGGCGCCCGCTTTATCGGCATTGGCGAGCCGGACTATCCGCAGGCGCTGAAACAGATCGACGGCGCGCCGCCGCTTCTTGCGGTCAAGGGCGCACTCGCTGCCGCCAAACGACCGGCCGTCGGCATCGTCGGCTCCCGTAACGCGTCGGCCGCAGGCACCAAATTCGCGGCGATGGTGGCGCGCGACTGCGGTCGGGCGGGTTATACGGTGATCTCCGGCCTGGCGCGCGGCATCGACACGGCAGCGCATCGGGCAAGCCTCGGCACGGGCACGATCGCCGCCCTTGCCGGCGGTCTCGACAAGCCCTACCCGCCGGAGAATCTCGGCCTCATCGAAGAGATAACCGGCGGCAACGGCCTGGCGGTGAGCGAGATGCCCTTCGGCTGGGAGCCGCGCGCCCGCGATTTCCCGCGCCGGAACCGGCTGATTGCCGGCATCGCACTTGGCGTGGTGATCATCGAGGCGGCGATGCGCTCGGGCTCGCTGATCACGGCGCGCCTCGCCGGCGAGTTCGGCCGCCTGGTGTTTGCCGTGCCCGGCTCGCCGCTCGATCCGCGCTGTCACGGCACCAACGGCCTGCTCAAGGACGGCGCTTCGATCGTTACCGAACCTGCCGATATCATCGAAGCCCTGGCGCCGCTTGCGCAACTTGACCTCTTCCCTTTGTCGATGGCGGAAGAGCCGGCACGCGAGAGCCGGGCAATGACGATGCCACCCGGCGATTCGGACCGGATGCGCATCATCGGCGCGCTCGGGCCGACGCCGGTCGAGATCGACGACGTCATCCGCCACACCGGCCTTCCGGCATCCGCGGTCTATCTCATCCTTCTGGAACTCGATATATCAGGCAGGCTGCATCGGCATCAGGGCGGTCTCGTCTCGCTTTCCGATTGATGCTTGCGGGGAACAGGGAAACTGCGTGTTGAAAACCGCACTGACGCAATTTAAAATTGTTTTCTGCTGCAAATCTTGTTTCGCTTGCACCGTACGCAAGAAGTAAAATTGTAGCAAACCCCTTGACCGCAGCGATTTCCCTGTCCATGTCGGAGGGCCGGTATCCAAGTTACGGTGCGTGTTGCGCTGGCCCACAAGCTGGCGTGGTTTCTTTTTTAGAGAATCATCATGAATGTTGTAGTGGTGGAATCGCCTGCCAAGGCCAAGACGATCAATAAGTATCTGGGTTCGGGATACAAAGTGCTCGCCTCCTTCGGCCATGTGCGCGATCTGCCTGCCAAGGATGGCTCCGTTCTTCCCGATCAGGATTTCGAAATGCTCTGGGAGGTCGACGGCGCTTCGGCCAAGCGGATGAAGGACATCGCCGACGCGGTGAAATCCTCCGATGGGCTGTTTCTCGCGACCGACCCTGATCGCGAAGGCGAAGCGATTTCCTGGCACGTCCTCGACATGCTGAACAAGAAGCGGGTGCTGAACGGCAAGTCCGTCAAGCGCGTCGTCTTCAACGCGATCACCAAGAAGGCCGTCCTCGATGCGATGGCCGATCCGCGCGATATCGACGTGCCGCTGGTCGACGCCTATCTCGCGCGCCGCGCGCTCGACTATCTCGTCGGTTTCAATCTTTCGCCGGTGCTGTGGCGCAAGTTGCCCGGCGCGCGTTCGGCCGGCCGGGTCCAATCGGTCGCGCTTCGTCTGGTCTGCGACCGCGAGTCCGAGATCGAGCGCTTCATTTCGGAAGAATACTGGAACATCTCGGCGCTGCTGAAGACGCCGCGCGGCGACGAGTTCGAGGCAAGACTGGTTTCGGCGCACGGCAAGCGGCTGCAGCCGCGGGCGATCGGCAACGGCGAGGATGCGGGCCGCCTGAAAGCATTGCTCGAAGGCGCCAGCTATATCGTCGACACGGTCGAGGCAAAACCGGTCAGGCGCAACCCGGGACCGCCGTTCACCACCTCGACGCTGCAGCAGGCCGCCTCCTCCAATCTCGGCTTCTCCGCCTCGCGCACGATGCAGATCGCCCAGAAGCTCTATGAGGGCGTCGATATCGGCGGCGAGACAGTCGGTCTTATCACCTATATGCGAACCGACGGCGTGCAGATGGCGCCCGAAGCGATCGACGCAGCGCGACGTGCCATCCTCGACCAGTTCGGTGAACGCTACCTGCCTGAGAAGGCGCGCTTCTACTCGACCAAGGCGAAGAACGCCCAGGAGGCGCACGAGGCGATCCGCCCGACCGATTTCTACCGCTCGCCCGACCGCGTGCGCAAATTCCTCGACGCCGATCAGATCCGGCTCTACGAGCTGATCTGGAAGCGTGGCATCGCCAGCCAGATGGCGTCGGCCGAGATCGAGCGCACGACGGCCGAAATCACCGCCGAGAACAAGGGCGAGAAGGCCGGCCTGCGCGCCGTCGGTTCGGTCATCCGCTTCGACGGCTTCATCGCCGCCTATACCGACCAGAAGGAGGACGGCGAGCAGAGCGATGACGGCGACGAGGATGGTCGCCTGCCGGAGATCAATGCACGCGAGGCGCTGGCCAAGCAGAAGATCAATTCGACCCAGCATTTCACCGAGCCGCCGCCGCGCTATTCGGAAGCATCGCTAATCAAGAAGATGGAAGAGCTCGGCATCGGCCGTCCCTCGACCTATGCCGCCACGCTGGCGACCCTGCGCGACCGCGACTATGTGACGATCGACAAGCGTAAACTGATCCCGCAGGCCAAGGGCCGGCTGGTGACGGCTTTCCTCGAAAGCTTCTTCACCAAATATGTGGAATATGATTTCACCGCCGACCTCGAGGAAAAGCTCGACCGGATTTCCGCCGGCGAATTGAACTGGAAGCAGGTGCTGCGCGATTTCTGGAAGGATTTCTTCGCGCAGATCGAAGACACGAAGGAATTGCGCGTCACCAACGTGCTTGATTCGCTGAACGAGGCGCTGGCGCCGCTCGTCTTTCCGAAACGCGAGGATGGCGGCGACCCCAGGATTTGCCAGGTCTGCGGCACCGGCAACCTGTCGCTCAAGCTCGGCAGATATGGTGCCTTCGTCGGCTGCTCGAACTATCCGGAATGCAACTACACCCGCCAGCTTTCCTCCGAAAACGGTGGAGAAGCGGAAGGGGTCGCGCTCAACGAACCGAAGAATCTCGGCACCGATCCGACCACCGGCGAGGAACTGACGCTGCGTTCCGGCCGCTTCGGCCCTTACATCCAGCGCGGCGACGGCAAGGAGGCCAAACGCGCTTCGCTGCCGAAAGGATGGAAGCCTGAGGATATCGACTATGAAAAGGCGATGGCGCTGATCTCGCTGCCGCGCGATATCGGCAAACATCCTGAAACGGGCAAGATGATCTCGTCGGGCATTGGCCGCTACGGGCCGTTTCTCCTGCATGACGGTTCCTATGCCAATCTGGAAACCGTCGAGGACGTCTTCTCCGTCGGCCTCAATCGCGCCGTGACGCTGATTGCCGAAAAAGCCAACAAGGCGCCGGGCCGGGGTGCGCGCGGTACGCCGGCGGCACTGAAGACCCTCGGCGATCATCCCGATGGCGGCGCCATCACCGTTCGCGACGGCAAATACGGCCCCTATGTCAACTGGGGCAAGGTAAACGCCACCCTGCCGAAGGGCAAGGATCCGCAGGCGATTACCATCGAGGAGGCGCTTGCGCTGATCACCGAAAAGGCCGGCAAGGCCCCGGCCGGCAAGACGGCCAGGGCGAAAGCCAAGCCGAAGGCGGCCGCCGCCGAAGCCAAGGCAACCAAGACGGCCGCCAAGCCGAAGGCAACGAAGGCGAAGGCGCCCGCGAAATCGAAAAAGAGCTGACGTGAGCAAGACACCGCGCGACAGAACGAACCCCGCGGGCAAGCGCCCGGGCAAGATCGGCCGCGCCGGCAGGGATACTTCCGCCGTCGAACCGCTGAACATCGTCCACGGCACGCTGCCCTCGCGGGAAGTGATCCTGCGTTTCATCGCCGATCATCCGCAGAAGGCTTCCAAGCGTGAACTTGCCAAGGCGTTCGGGCTGAAAGGTGACAGCCGCGTCGAGCTCAAGCACATGCTGCAGGAGCTCGAGCAGGAAGGCATGCTGCAAAAGAGCCGCAAGTCGCTCATTCGTCCCGGCGCTCTTCCGCCCGTCACCGTTCTCGATATCACGACGCGCGATAAGGACGGCGACCTGATCGGCCGGCCGGCGGAATGGCCGGAGGAGCAGGGTGTGGCGCCTGCCGTCGCCATCCGTCAGCAGTCGCCGGCAGGCCGCCAGGGTAAGGGCAAGGCGCCCGTCGCCGGGCTCGGCGACCGAATCCTGGCGAAGATCTTCCCGGCCGTCGATCGCGGCGGGCCGGCTTATACAGCGCGTATCATCAAGGTGATCGACAGGCGCCGCGGTGCGGCGATGGGCGTTTTCCGCAGCGCGCCGGGCGGCGGCGGCCGCCTGTTGCCAATCGAACGGCGCGGCGAAGAGATGGTGATCGACCCCGACTATACCGGCGGCGCCAAGGATGGCGACCTGGTCGAGATCGAAGTCGCGCGCCTCGGACGCTTCGGCCTGCCGCGCGCCAAGGTCCTTTCCGTCGTCGGCTCGGTCGGCTCGGAAAAGGCGATCTCGATGATCGCGATCCATGCGCACGGCATCCCGCACGTCTTTCCGCCGGCCGTGATCGCCGAGGCCGAAGCCGCCAAGCCGGTGACCATGTCGCATCGGGAGGACTGGCGCGACGTGCCGCTGATCACCATCGATCCGGCAGACGCCAAGGACCATGACGACGCTGTTTACGCCGAGATCGACCCCTCCCCCGACAATCCCGGCGGCGTCATCGTCACCGTCGCGATCGCCGATGTCTCCTGGTATGTCCGCCCTAATTCGCCGCTCGACCGCGAAGCGCTGAAGCGCGGCAACTCCGTTTATTTCCCCGATCGCGTCGTGCCGATGCTGCCGGAGCGCATCTCCAATGATCTCTGCTCGCTGAAGGAAGGCGTCGACCGCCCGGCGCTCGCCGTGCGCATGAGCTTCTCGGGCGAAGGCCGCAAGATCGGCCATACCTTTCATCGCATCATGATGAAGAGTGCCGCCAAGCTCTCCTATCAGCAGGCGCAGGCGGCGATCGACGGAAGACCGGATGATCAGACCGGACCGATGCTCGAGCCGATCCTGAAACCGCTCTGGCACGCTTATGGAGTAATGAAGCGCGGACGCGACCGGCGCCAGCCGCTGGAACTCGACATGCCGGAGCGCAAGATCCTGCTGAAACCGGACGGCACGGTCGACCGGGTCTTCGTGCCGCCGCGGCTCGATGCGCACAAGCTGATCGAAGAGATGATGATCCAGGCGAACGTCTGCGCCGCCGAGACGCTCGAGAAGAAGCGTCAGCCGCTGGTCTACCGCATTCATGACGGCCCGACGCTTGCCAAGCAGGAAGTTTTGCGCGAGTTCCTGGCGACACTCGGCATCTCGCTCGCCAAGGGCGGCAATATGCGGGCCAACAGCTTCAACGGCATCCTGGCCAAGGCGGACGGCACGGCACACCAGACCATGGTCAATGAGATGGTATTGCGCTCGCAGAGTCAGGCGATCTACAGCCCCGAGAATATCGGCCATTTCGGTCTCAACCTGATGAAGTACGCCCACTTCACCTCGCCGATCCGCCGCTACGCCGATCTCATCGTGCATCGGGCGCTGGTCGGTTCGCTCGGCTTCGGCGAAGGCGGCATCACCCCCGACGAAGAAGCCTCGCTCGACGATATCGCCGCCGAAATCTCGACCTTCGAGCGCCGGGCGATGGCAGCCGAGCGCGAGACTATCGACCGGCTGATCGCCCATCATTTGAGCACCCGCGTCGGCGAGGAGTTTGCCGGCCGCGTCTCCGGAGTTACGAAATCCGGGCTCTTTATCACCTTGCCGGACTATGGCGCCGATGGTTTCGTCCCTATATCTACGCTGGGCACCGATTATTTCATCTATGACGAGGCGCATCAGGCACTGTCGGGGGAAAAGACGGGCCTCGGCTATCGTCTTGGCGACAGCGTCACCGTGAAGCTTGCGGAAGCAATCCCGCTGGCCGGCGCGCTGCGGTTCGAGATGCTGAGCGAAGGACGCGAGATGCCGACGGCGGCGCGTTCCTTCCATAAGGCCGGCCGCCGCGACAGGGGCCAGGTCCGCAAGAAACCGGGAACGCGTCCCCCGCGCGGACGCCGCTAAGCCACGGTGCCGAAAGCAGCAATGGTCCTATTGCGGCGCTTCATGCTTTTTGCCTGAACGAGGAAGATGCAATGAACACACCGACCGATCCGGTCGTCCGCTACGGGGATGGACCCGAAGCCGAGCGTCCGCTCGGACGTTCCATCATGCGCGGGCTGTTGAACCGCTGCCCGGCCTGCGGCGACGGCAAGCTCTTCCGCGCGTTCCTGAAACCGGTCGATCATTGCGCCGCCTGCGGCGAGGCGATGCATCACCATCGCTCCGACGATCTGCCGCCCTATATCGTCATCCTGGTCCTCGGCCACGTCCTCGTCGGCGGCTACATGCTGACCGATCTGACCTTGGTATTGCCGGTATGGGTCCATCTTGCCATATGGGCGCCGATCACGGTCATCGCCGCGCTCGCCTCGATCCAACCGATCAAGGGCGGCGTCATCGGCCTGCAATGGGCGTTGCGCATGCATGGTTTCGGCGGCGAGAGCGACAGTCCCGATGATTACGAGCTTCCCCGCCGGCCGGATTGAGCGCCTTCACCTTCCAGACATATTTAGCGTGTAGTGCCAGCGCTCCACCGACCACCACCGACACGCGGGAGTCAACGATCTTCAACGACTTGACATGGTAAGCTTTTCTTGTCTGAACAGGCTTTACATTCCGCAGATCACATCGGAAATACTGCGAAACGCCGCCCGTCACCTGGATTTGGCACATCTGTGTCCCTTCTATGTGAGACGAGAGGTCGGTTCGCTCGCGCAGCTTTCTAAGGATGGATAAATGTCTCAGCCGAGAACCGGCACACCGGGCGATGTCGAAGAAATCCATTGGCCTTCTCTGGTGGCAGCCATCTCGTCCATTTCAGCCGTCGGCATAGCAATCGGTCTCGGACTCCCGCTTCTCAGCATCATCCTCGAAAAACGCGGCATCTCATCCACGTTGATCGGGCTGAATACGGCGATGGCCGGGATCTCGGCGATGGCCGCGGCGCCCGTTACCACCAAGCTCGCCCACAAATACGGCGTTGCGCCGACGATGCTCTGGGCGGTGCTGATTTCGGCGCTGAGCGCGCTCGGCTTCTATTATGCCCAGGATTTCTGGATGTGGTTTCCGCTACGTTTCGCCTTCCATGGCGCAACGACGACGCTGTTCATTCTCTCCGAATTCTGGATCAACGCCGCCTCGCCGCCATCCAAGCGCGGCTTTGTGCTCGGCATTTATGCGACCGTGCTCTCCATCGGGTTCGCTGCCGGGCCCCTGCTCTTTTCGATACTCGGCAGCGACGGCATCTTTCCCTTCCTGGTCGGCGCGGGCGCCATCCTGCTTGCCGCCATTCCGATTTTCATCGCCCGTGACGAAAGCCCGGTGCTCGAGGAAAAACCAGAATTGCATTTCATGCGCTACGTCCTGCTGGTGCCGACAGCGACGGCGGCCGTCTTCATCTTCGGCGCGGTCGAAGCTGGCGGGCTGTCACTTTTCCCGATTTTTGCCGTGCGCGCCCATTTCACCGAATCGCAGGCGGCGCTGCTGCTCACCATGATGGGCGTCGGCAACGTCATCTTCCAGATTCCCCTCGGCCTGCTCTCCGATCGCATCCGCGACAAGCGACCGCTTCTGGCAGGGATGGCGCTGATGGGCTTTATCGGCTCGCTGACGCTGCCGATCCTCGTCAACAACTGGCTGCTAATGGCCGGGATGCTGCTTTTCTGGGGTGGCTGCGTCTCCGGACTCTACACGGTCGGCCTCAGCCATCTCGGTTCGCGGCTGACGGGCTCCGATCTGGCTGCCGCCAATGCCGCCTTCGTCTTCTGTTATGCGATGGGAACCGTTGCTGGGCCACAGGTGATCGGCGCAGCAATCGACGTCGCCGGAAACAATGGTTTTGCCTGGGCGATTGCCGCTTTCTTCGGTCTTTATGCCTTACTTTCCGGCATCAGATTGATGTTCGTTCGAAAACGGACTTGACTTTTCGGACGGGATTCGTAGTTTCGCGCCAGAATTTGCCGTGGAGCCCATCCGGCTTCCACGGCTTTCATTTTCTTAAAGGCAGGACGACCATGGCCAAGGCTACAACAATCAAGATCAAGCTGCTGTCGACAGCCGACACCGGTTTCTTCTACGTCACGACGAAGAACAGCCGTGCGATGACGGACAAGATGACGAAGACGAAGTATGACCCGATTGCGAAGAAGCATGTCGAGTTCAAGGAAACCAAGATCAAGTAATCACTTGGCCTGACGGATTTTAAAAACGCGCGCCTTCGGGTTGCGCGTTTTTTATTGCCCCGGAGGATGGCCTTGGAAAATGATAGCGCAAACAGACAAACGCCGCCCTTCCATCTTCGGGAAGTGGCGGCGTTTTCCTGAAAGGGGGTCGGCCAGCATGCAAAACGGCACGAGGAACCGTTGTGACTTGCCTACTAGCCGACCGACCCCACGACCCAGGAGATGCGGCGGACCTGAGCATCATGGGGTATCGACAGCTCCTCTGCGGGAGCGCTTCTTTTATGAGCCGATAATTTGCGCAGAAATGAAAGAAAATCAACAAATTCTTAATGATGAATTTTCTGAGCTTGATTCTATGGTTAAAAGTCCAGTTTTGGAACATGCAAAGATTTGACGGCTCTGCTTGACGGCAAAGCCTTATGACGGTGGAACCGAAGAAGTTCGACAATATAACTTAATAACTTAAGCTGTCCCTCCCCTTACGTGAGGTGATGCCGCCACACTTTATTTGACCCTGTTGGCGGCAGGCGTTTTTTATAGTCTTCATTTCATTTCGGGCTAGGCTCCGGCATTCCGGAGACTGTCGCGCCGCGCCATATCCACAGCAACGCCGGGAGTCCATTTTTGGGCTACCGGGCTGCAAAACTTGGGCCTGCGTCGCACAGGCGAAGGTTAAAATTCGGTAACAAATCGCTTACCGCAGTGGAAAACTCGCAAATGGCGCATATGGCGCCCAAAGTGATTCGTCAGGCAGCCGCTGCGACCACGCGATTGCGGCCGGAATTCTTGGCCTCGTAAAGGGCAAGATCGGCCTGCTTCATCAGCTGATCCGGGGTCAACACCGCGCCACTGCGCGAGGCGATGCCGAAGGAAGCGGTGACCCTCAGGAGTTCACTTGAGCGCTTCAGCATGAAGGGAGCGCTCTCGACTGCCGCGCGCAGGCGCTCGGCGACGGCTGCGGCAACTTCCGGCGAGGTGTCCGGCATCACCACGACGAACTCCTCCCCGCCATAACGGCAAGCGAGATCGGCACCGCGGATGGTCGAACGGACGCGGTTTGCGAATTCGCGCAGCACTTCATCGCCGCCGTCATGGCCGTAAGTGTCGTTCACCTGCTTGAAACGGTCGATATCGGTGATCAGCACCGAAAGCGGCCGGCCCCGCGCCATCGACCGATTGAAGAGTGCGTTCAGGTGATTGTCGAGATAACGTCTGTTGTAAAGGCCAGTCAGCGGATCGGTCACGGCAAGCTCGATCGTCTGCTTGACGCTGGCTCGCAAACGGTCGTTATAACGCTTGCGACGGATCTGCGTCAGGCAGCGGGCGACGAGCTCGTTGGGATCGACGGGGCGGATGATGTAGTCGTTGACGCCGAGATCAAGGGCGCGGACGACCATGTCGTCGGAGCCCTGCTCGGTGATGATCAGGATCGGCAGGAAGCGTGTGCGCTCCAGCGAGCGCAGTTGCGAGCAGAGGCGAAGCGGATCGTAATCGTCGAAATTGGCATTGACGATGACGAGATCGAACGTGTTCTCGGCCGCCTCGAAGAGGGCCGCCTGCGGATCGGAGAGGGCAAGCACATCGGCGACGGGCTTCAACGCCCTGACGATGCGCTCTTGCGAATTGGCGCGGCCATCGACCAATAACACCTGGCCGGCCTCATCGCCACGGCCTTCGCCTGCCCGCATGAGATCGCCCATGCCCATCGTATGAGCGGTGTCGGCGCGGATGCGCAGCTCGTCGCTCAAGGTCTTCAGCCGCAGCAGACTCTTCACCCGCGAGATCAGCTGCAGATCGTTGACAGGCTTGGTGAGAAAATCGTCGGCGCCGGCCTTCAGACCGCGTAAGCGATCGGCAGGCTGGTCGAGTGCGGTGACCATGACGACGGGAATATGGGCGGTCTTCTGACTGGCCTTCAGCCGCTCGCAGACCTCGAAACCATCGATACCGGGCATCATGATGTCGAGCAGGATCAAGTCGACCTGGTTGCGCTCGCAGATTGCTAGCGCTTCGTGACCGTCGGCAGCGGTCATCACGTCGAAATACTCCGCGAGCAGCCGCGCTTCAAGCAGCTTCACGTTGGCCGGAATATCGTCAACCACCAGTATTCGCGCGGTCATAAGCGTCTTTCCGATGCGTCAGGCATCGCCCAGATAGGTCTTGATCGTCTCGATGAATTTCGGAACCGAAATCGGTTTGGAAACATAGGCTTCGCAGCCGCCCTGGCGGATCCGCTCCTCATCGCCCTTCATCGCGAAAGCCGTGACGGCGATGACCGGAATAACGTGCAGCTCGTCATCTTCCTTCAGCCATTTCGTGACTTCGAGGCCGGAGACCTCGGGAAGCTGGATATCCATGAGGATGAGGTCGGGACGATGCTTGCGCGCCAGATCGAGCGCCTCCATGCCATTTCTAGTCTGGATCGTGGTATAGCCGGACGCCTCGATGAGGTCGCGAAAGAGCTTCATGTTGAGCTCGTTATCTTCTACAATCATCACCTGTTTGGGCATGACAAGCTGTCCCTACGTCCGTTCGCGCAGCGGTTCGTCCCATGAGAAAGGCACATGCGGATGAATAGCTCCGTGAAACCGATAGCGCACGCTACCGGTATTTGGTTGAAGAAAAGGTAACTTACCCCTCGAAATGCAAAGCAACTTCAAGACTTCGAAACAGCAGGCGGCCGACCCGCACGAGACGGCGATCGCCGTGCTTGGCTGGCTTGCCGCCGATCCCGACATGTTCGGCCGCTTCCT
The DNA here is from genome assembly GCF_019685295.1 of Rhizobium sp. NLR22b. Classification (NCBI taxonomy): domain Bacteria; kingdom Pseudomonadati; phylum Pseudomonadota; class Alphaproteobacteria; order Hyphomicrobiales; family Rhizobiaceae; genus Rhizobium; species Rhizobium sp. NLR22b. Next base: position 118,609 of record NZ_JABDWM010000014.1, on the reverse strand, counting down.
CGCACTCACCGGCGTGGCGCCCGAGCAGGTGCGCAACGCGGTCAACGATCCGGGTTTCCTCTCAGGCATGATGGACTTCCTGATGAACCACGAACCGACGGCGATGGCCTTCTGCACGGCGAGCGGCCTCAGCCCCGATACGGTAACCGCCGCCTGGCGGCATTTCTCTTCGCCCGGGCTCGATTCGGGAGAATACTGAGCGTGACAGAGCTCGATATTTCGCACATCCGCCTCGGCGAGCGGCCGCTGATCGTCTGCGACGTCGACGATGTCGTGCTGCGGTTCATCGACCCCTTCCAGCTTTTTCTCCAAAGCCTGGGACACGAATTCCTGCCGCGATCGTTCCGGCTTCACGGCAACATCGTCTCGAAAGCGGACGGCACGGAGATCGAGGGCCGACAAGTCAGCCGGCTGATCGAAGATTTTTTCGAAGCGCAGGAATTGTGGCAGACGCCGGTCGACCGCGTCGTCGAAACGCTCGGCCGGCTTTCGCAAGACGCCGATATCCTTTTCCTGACGGCGATGCCGCCACGGTACCAGGATCCGCGTCGCCGCCTGCTGGACAGCGCCGGCCTGCTCTTTCCGCTGCTTGCCAGCGAGCAACCCAAGGGGCCAATCGTCCATGCACTGCATGCCAGCCGCTCCTTTCCTGTCGCCTTCATAGACGATATGGCGCACAATCTGAATTCGGTCAGGGAACACGTGGCCGATTGCCTGCTCATTCACCTGATGCCGGACTCGCCCGTCCATCGTTTCGCGCCGGCGGCAGCCGACGACATCACCCGCGCCACCGATTGGACGCATGCGGCCGGGCTGATCGAGGCCCATTTCCTTTCCGGCCCGGTCAACCGCGCAGCTCCAGCCGCATGAGCGGACGGCCGTCCTTGCGCATTGCCACCGTCTCGAATCCGGCTGCCTCGAAGATTGCCGTCGAGCCGATGCAGAGCGTCACCGATTTCGACTGCTTCACATGATCGATCGGGCAGGCTTCGAGCAGCCGCGCGCCCCGGCGCCGGGCATGGTCGATCGCGCCGGCGAGCAGGCGATGACTTAATCCCTTGCCGCGCAGTTTCGGCAGCAGGAAGAAGCAGCTGACAGCCCAGATAGAGGGATCACGCGCATCCTCCTCCTCCAGCGGCCGCGAGACGGTGCGCGGTGAATTGAACTGCGGCACGTCGTGGCGCGGCCCGACCTGCACCCAGGCGACCGGTCCGCCATCTGCATAACAGAGGATCCCCGGCGGCGGCCCCGCCCCGATCCGCTCGCGCATATGCGTCTTGCGCTCGTCGGCCGTCATCGTCGTCCTCACCGCATGCGGCAAGTGCAGCGCGACACACCAGCAATTAAAAAAGGCCCCCTGCGGGCCGAACAGAGTTTCGAAGTCTCCCCACCGGTCTGCCGTCACCGGCTCGAAACGAAGATCTTTATCCAAAGGCAAAGCTCCCGTCCTCTCTTGTGACTCATAAGCTTAAGGCGTAGTGTCGCGCCGTTCAACCTTTGTTCTCACCATGACGCCCGCGCCTGACAAGACACCCGGCTTCTGTCGCGACTGCCTTGCCGAGCAGAAGGGCGAGGCGCGTCGTTGCATTTCCTGCGGCAGCCCGCGCCTGGTGCGCCATCGCGAACTCTACGCATTGACGCTTGCGCATATCGATTGCGACGCCTTCTACGCGGCGGTTGAGAAGCGCGACAATCCCGAACTTGCCGACAAGCCCGTCATCATCGGCGGCGGCAAACGCGGTGTCGTCTCCACTGCCTGCTATATCGCCCGCATCCACGGGGTGCGTTCGGCGATGCCGATGTTCAAGGCGCTGGAGGCATGTCCTCAGGCCATCGTCATACGCCCGGACATGGAGAAATATGTCCGTGTTGGGCGCCAGGTGCGTGCGCTGATGCAGGATCTGACGCCGCTGGTGCAGCCGCTGTCGATCGACGAAGCCTTCCTGGAACTTGGCGGCACCGAGAGGCTGCATCACGATCCACCGGCGCGCACGCTCGCCAAATTCGCTCGCCGCATCGAAAAGGAGATCGGCATTACCGTTTCGGTCGGGCTTTCCTATTGCAAATTCCTCGCCAAGGTCGCTTCCGACCTGCAGAAGCCGCGCGGATTTTCCGTTATCGGCCGCGAAGAAGCGGTGGAATTCCTGGCCCCGCGTCCCGTGACCACCATCTGGGGCGTCGGCAAGGCCTTTGCCGCGACGCTGGAGGCGGATGGCATCCGCACCATCGGCCAGTTGCAGCAGATGGAGGAGAACGACCTGATGCGCCGCTACGGCAGCATCGGCCAGCGGCTCGCCCGGCTGTCGCGCGGCATCGACGACCGCGAGGTGCATCTCAACGACGCCGCCAAGAGCGTTTCGGCCGAAACGACCTTCTTCGACGACATCTCGCGGCACGACGATCTGGTGCCGATCCTGCGCAACCTTTCCGAAAAGGTTTCCTGGCGGCTGAAGAAAAACGATATCGCCGGCCAGACCGTGGTGCTGAAGATGAAGAGCGCCGACTTCAAGACGCGCACCCGCAACCGCAAGCTCGAGGACCCGACTCAGCTTGCCGACAGGATCTTCCGCATCGGGCTCGAGCTTCTCAAAAAGGAAACGGACGGTACGAAATTCCGCCTGATCGGCATCGGCGTCACCGATCTCGGCGACGCCACTCGCGCCGATCCGCCCGATCTCATCGACCGGCAGTCAGGCCGGCGGGCGGCGGCCGAAGCGGCGATGGACAAGCTGCGCGACAAGTTCGGCAAGAACACAGTCGAGACCGGCTACACCTTCGGCAACGGCAAGCGCGATCACTAGAACATCCCGCGCAAAAGTGCGCGCGGCTATTCGAAATTCGTACGAATGCGTTAAATCAGACAGCTGAAACTTTGATGATGCGACATGCTTTGCCTTTTATCCTATGCGCGTCGTTAGAGCGGAACCGCTGCACCGGTCCGGGCGAGCCGCCGAGTCCGGGGGTTAAAATCTTCCTTAAACTTCGTCCCGTAATGTGCGTACCAGTATTGCGTATGGTTGGGTATCATGTTCTCGCGTCTCGTCTTCGGCCTCGGCTTGCTGTCGGCCACCGCACTCGTGCACCCTGCTCTGGCCGCGGATGCACGCACGCTGCAGATCTTCGTCTCGAAGAACAAGCAGTCGCTTGTGGTTTATGACGGCACCGAGGTCGTCGCAACCTCGAAGGTCTCGACCGGCAAGGACGGCCATACGACGCCGAGCGGCATTTTTTCGGTGCTCGAAAAGCAGAAATACCACGAATCCAACCTCTATTCGGCTGCCCCGATGCCGTTCATGCAACGGCTGACATGGTCCGGCATCGCGCTGCACGAATCCAATTCCGTTCCGCGTTATCCGGCCTCGCACGGCTGCGTGCGCATGCCCGGCGCCTTCGCAAAAATGCTCTACCGAATGACCGAGCCCGGCATTCCCGTCATCATCAGCGACGACGAATTGGTGCCGCAACCGATCGACCATCCGAACCTTTTCCGCCCCGATGCGCCGGCAGCGATGCCGCTGCTTTCGGATGTCGAACTGCGGCCCTCGATGCCCGACAGCGCCGGGACACCGGTGCAGGTGGCGATGAACGATACCGCGGCGATGCCAATGCCGGCAAATCCGTCGATTACGGCGCCCGAAGCCGAGCCGCCGTCCGAACCGATCAGCATGCTCGTCACGCGGCGCACGCTGCGCGAGACGGTGATCGACATCCAGACGCTACTCAATCAGCTCGGCTTTTCCGCCGGTGGTCCGGACGGCCTACTCGGTCCGTCGACCGTGCAGGCGATCAACGCCTTCAAGATGCTGCGGCCGGTGGAATTTGCCGGCGACAGGAGCCTGGTCTCCGACAGACTTCTCACATCGGTCTATTCCGCCGCCGGCAAGGGTGAACCGCCGAACGGCGTCATCATGGTGCGTCAGGCCTTCAGGCCGATCTTCGAGGCCCCGGTGACGATCGCCGATCCGGACTTAGCACTCGGCACGCATTTCTTCACGCTGCATGCCGTCGATGAACATGCCGGCACGGCGGATTGGCTGGGCATCACGCTCGAGAACAATCTCTCCCGCGAGACGATGAAGCGGCTCGGGATCACCAATCAGGAAAGTTCGATCGTCACAGGCAGGCCGATCGCCCGTTCGCTGAGCCGCATCACGATCCCCGACGAAACACGCCGCAGGATCGACGCGCTGATCGCGCCCGGCTCGACGTTGACGATCTCCGATACCGGCCTTGGTCGCGAAACCGGTGAGGGCACGGATTTCATCACGATCACCCGTGGGTGATGAGATCAACCGGGCTGATCACGATCAACTGGGTTGATCAGACAAGCTCGACGTCGACGACGCCGGGCGCGGCGCGAAGAGCGGCAGCAATCTCCGGAGTGATGCGGTATTTCTCCGACAGCGCCACTTCCACCTCGCGTTTGCCGTCCTCCTTGATGACGATGAAGGAAACGAGACCGTCGCCCTTGGCGTTCAGATGGCCGGCGACCATCTTCAGCGGCCCGGAATCTCTGATATAGACGCGCAGCGCCTTCTGCATCTGGAGCGACTTTTCCTCCAGCGACTGGATCGTCTGGATACGCAGACCGATGCCCTCCGGCCGCTCCTCACCGGTCGCGGTCAGCAGGAAGGATTTCCCGGACTCGAGCACGTCGCGATACTGGTTCAGCATCTCCGAAAACAGCACCGCCTCGAACTGGCCCGAGGAATCGGAAAAGACGATGATGCCCATCTTGTTGCCGGTGCGGGTCTTGCGCTCCTGCTTGGAGATTACGGTTCCGGCAAGGCGCGCATTGGCAGCCCCCTGCTTAATCGCCTGAGAAAACTCGGCAAAGGTCTGCACACGCATCTTCTGCAGGATGTTGTTGTAGGAATCGAGCGGGTGGGCCGTCAGATAGAAGCCCAGCACCTGGAATTCCTTGAGCAGACGCTCCGATGCCAGCCAGGGTGAATAGGGCGGCAAGGAGATCTTCTCCGGACCTGAGTTTAGTGCGCTGCCAAAAATGTCCGATTGACCGCTCAGCTTGTTTTCCTGGGCGCGCTGGGCATAACCGAGGATGCGGTCGAGGCCGGCGGCCAGCTGGGCGCGGTCCGTGCCAAAACAATCGAAGGCGCCGGCATAGATCAGGCTTTCGAGCACGCGGCGGTTCACTTGGCGCGGATCGATGCGCAGGCAGAAATCCTCGATGCTGGCAAAAGGCTTGTCGCCACGCATCTCGACGATGTGGTCGACGGCGGATTCGCCGACCCCTTTGAGGGCAGCCAGCGCATAGTAGATACGATTGTCGCCGGTCTCGAAATGGCGGAAGGAGGTCTGCACCGAAGGCGCGATCACCTCGATGCCGAGCCGCTTGGCGTCCTGTCGGAAATCATTGACCTTTTCCGTGTTGGACATGTCGAGCGTCATCGAGGCGGCGAGGAATTCGACCGGATAGTGCGCCTTCATGTAGGCCGTCTGGTAGGAGACGATGGCGTAGGCGGCGGCGTGCGACTTGTTGAAGCCGTAGTTTGCGAACTTCGCCAGGAGTTCGAAGATGTTGTCGGCTTGCGGCTTGGATACGCCGTTCTTGACGGCGCCGACGACGAAGCGTTCCCGCTGCTGGTCCATCTCCGCCTTGATCTTTTTACCCATGGCGCGGCGCAGAAGGTCGGCTTCGCCAAGCGAATAGCCCGACAGGACCTGGGCGATCTGCATCACCTGTTCCTGGTAGACAATGACGCCCTGCGTTTCCTTGAGCAGGTGGTCGATCATCGGATGGATCGATTCCAGCTCTTCGTCGCCGTGCTTGCGGGCATTGTAGGTCGGGATGTTCTCCATCGGGCCCGGGCGGTAAAGCGCCACCAGCGCGATGATATCCTCGATGCAGTCCGGCTTCATGCCGATCAGCGCCTTGCGCATGCCGGCACTTTCCACCTGGAACACGCCAACCGTCTCGCCGCGCGACAGCATCTCGTAGGTCGGCTTGTCGTCGAGAGGAATGGCCGCAAGATCGACTTTGATGCCGCGCTTGGCGACGAAATCGACGGCGACCTTCAGCACAGTCAGTGTCTTCAGACCGAGGAAGTCGAATTTGACGAGGCCGGCCTGCTCCACCCACTTCATGTTGAACTGGGTAACCGGCATGTCGGAGCGCGGATCGCGATACATCGGCACCAGCTTGGACAGCGGCCGGTCGCCGATGACGATGCCGGCGGCATGCGTCGAGGCGTGGCGATAAAGCCCTTCGATCTTCTGGGCGATGTCGAGCAAACGCGCCACCACCGGTTCTTTCGCCGCCTCCTCCTGCAGCTTCGGCTCCTCTTCGATCGCCTTTGAGAGTGGCGTCGGATTGGCGGGATTGTTCGGCACGAGTTTGCAGATTTTGTCGACCTGGCCGTAAGGCATTTCCAGCACGCGTCCGACGTCGCGAAGGGCGGCGCGCGCCTGCAGTGAACCGAAGGTGATGATCTGCGCCACCTGCTCGCGGCCATATTTCGCCTGGACGTAGCGGATCACCTCTTCGCGGCGGTCCTGGCAGAAGTCGATGTCGAAGTCAGGCATCGAGACGCGTTCCGGATTGAGGAAGCGCTCGAACAGCAGCGAAAACCTGAGCGGATCGACGTCGGTGATCGTCAAGGCATAGGCGACCAGCGAACCCGCGCCCGAGCCACGACCGGGACCGACGGGAATATCATGTTGCTTGGCCCATTTGATGAAATCGGAAACGATCAGGAAGTAACCTGGGAAGCGCATGCGCTCGATGACGCCGAGCTCGAATTCCAGCCGCTCGCGATAATCCTTTTCCTCGTAACCGGGCGACATGCCGAGGGTCGAAAGCCGCATGTCCAGCCCTTCCACTGCCTGGCGGCGCAATTCGCCTGCCTCGGCGCGTTCCGCCTCCTCGGCATCGTCGGTGGCGCCCGTGAAACGCGGCAGAATCGGCTTTCGCGTTTTCAGCACGAAGGAGCAGCGCCTGGCGATCTCGATTGTGTTCTCAAGCGCTTCCGGCAGGTCGGAAAAGAGCTTGGCCATCTCGGCCCGGCTCTTCAGGTAGTGATCCGGAGTCAGGCGAAAACGGCTATCGTCGGAGACGATGGCGTTATGCGCAACCGCCATCAGCGCATCATGGGCGTCGTAATCGTCGCGGGTCGGAAAGAAGGCTTCGTTGGTGGCGACGAGCGGCAGGTCATGCGTGTAAGCAAGCCTGACGATCTTCTGTTCGTGCCGCCTGTCGTAGGTGCCGTGCCGCTGCAGCTCGACATAGAGTCTGTCGCCGAAGAGACGCTTCAGCGTGAGCAGCCGGGCTTCCGCCTGGGCGTGGTGACCTTCCCTGACAGCCGCGTCGACCGGCCCGGTCACCGCGCCGGTCAAGGCGATCAGCCCTTCCGTGCCTGCCTCTTCCAGCCAGGAAGCTCTGATATGAATGGCCTGGTTGCTATCGCCGCCGAGATAGGCGCGGCTGACGAGATCGACCAGCCTTTCGTAACCAGCCTCCGTCGCGGCAAGAAGAACGATCGACGGCAGCTTGATCAGGGCCGGCTGACCGCCGCGCTTTTCGCTTTCCAATCCGTCTTCCATGTCGATCGAGACCTGGCAGCCGATGATCGGCTGCAGGCCCTCGTCCATTGCCTTCTGGGAGAATTCAAGGGCGACGAAGAGATTATTGGTGTCGGTAATGGCGATCGCCGGCTGACTGTCGCCGGTCGCCTTGTAGAGGATCTTCTTCAGAGGCAGCGCGCCCTCAAGAAGCGAATAGGCGGAGTGGACCCTCAGGTGGATGAAGCCCGGCGTGCCGCCGGTCGCCTCACCCATTGAACCCTTTTCCGTCTCCGCCATGATATGCCTTCCCAATCAGCCGAAATGAATCGGATGCATTGTCGGCATTGAGGGCGATGATGTCCAGAAGAAGACCAGCGTGTGAACCGCATGACTGCCATGCGATCCCCTGAAAACTTTAGATCGCGATGACGATAAGCGAGAAGCTGGCAACGAACATTGCGATGGAGGTGAATGCTGCGATATCACGGATCATGTCAGTCATCTGGCTCTCCTTTACTCGGTATGTTTTCACTTTGTTCCATCTATGTTCCGATGTCAACAGGAATCTTTTCCTTCGCGCTTGCGTTTGAAAGATGCGGGTTCCGTGCTGCGAATCGAACAGCTTCAGCGCTGGCTTTGAACATGCTCCGCGCGACCGGCCCGACATCGCCTGCCGAACGGATCCATACAGCGCATCCGATGTCTGATGCACCTGCCCCAAGGCGATCGAGCAATGCTCGGCCTTTTGTACTTCTTATGTTCTCTGTCTTCTGCTATTTCCGTATCAGATGAGACAGGGAGGAAGATGATCATGCTCGACACCGCGGTGCTGAACGACTTCATCGTAGAGGCGAAAGCCGCGACCTATGTCGGCGGCGGTGTGCCTCGCCCGCCCTGCCGACCGGGTGCCCATGATATCGGCTACTTCAGCGGCGACTGGCGTTATCTGGACAGCTATTTCGGCGGCACCGATTTCGCCGGACAGGAAGTGGTTTGGTTTACCGGCGAACCCGTCTGGGCGATGAATTATTTCGGCTGCGTCGTCGCGTCCGATCTCATCGACGGCAGAGCCGCCGGGACCGTGATCAAGGCGGCGCTGTCGGCAATGTATCGGGAGGGCCGCTTTCTCGGCGGAATGGAATTCGATCATCCGTTCGGCCGCTATGTCGACCGCAGCGAAGGCGGCTGCGAGCGATTCAGTGGCCATGAATGCATCATGGTCGCCGGGCGGAAGGCTTATGTGCTCGATTACCGCGGCGGGCTGGTCGTCCCGTAGTCGAGCTAGAAGTCGACGACCTTGCCATCGGAGATCGTGACGCGCCGATCCATGCGGCCGGCGAGTTCGTGATTGTGAGTGGCGATGAGGGCAGCAAGGCCAGATTGGCGCACCAGCGCCTCCAGCGCATCGAAGACGTAGCTTGCCGTTTCCGGATCCAGATTGCCGGTCGGCTCGTCGGCAAGAAGCAGCGTCGGCGCATTGGCGACGGCGCGGGCGATCGCGACACGCTGCTGTTCGCCTCCTGAAAGCTCGGCCGGGCGATGCGAACCGCGATGGCCGATGCGCATATAGTCGAGGAGCTGACCAGCTCGCTCCTGGGCTTCCTTCCAGGACAGACCGGCGATCAGCTGCGGCATCATGATGTTCTCAAGCGCCGAAAATTCCGGCAGGAGATGGTGGAACTGGTAGACGAAGCCGATCTCGCGGCGGCGGATCGCCGTGCGCTTCTCGTCGGAAAGACCGTCACAGGCATGGCCGTTGATGGTGACTTCGCCGCCATCCGGATGCTCGAGCAGGCCTGCCACATGCAGCAGCGTCGACTTGCCCGTGCCGGAGGGGGCGACGAGGGCGACGATCTCCCCTTTCGACAGCGAGAAATCTGCTCCCTTCAAGATCGTGAGCAGCGTATCACCCTGCCCGTAATGGCGCTCGACGCCGGTAAGCTTGAGGACGACGTTGCGGTTCATGAATGCGGCATTCCTTATTCGTAGCGCAGGGCCTGCACCGGATCGAGCCTGGAGGCGCGCCATGCCGGGAAGATGGTGGCGATGAAGGAGAGGCTGAGCGCCATGACGACCACCGAGATCGTTTCGCTGATATCCATCTCGGCCGGCAGCTGGCTGAGGAAATAGACCTGGGGATTGAAAATCACGGTGCCGGATATCCAGGAGAAGAACTGGCGGATGGATTCGATATTGACGCAGACGAGAACGCCGAGCAGCACACCGGCAAGAGTACCGACGATGCCGATCGCCGCCCCGGTCATGAAGAAGATGCGCATGATGGCGCCGGCGCTGGCGCCCATGGTGCGCAGGATGGCGATATCGCTGCCTTTGTCCTTCACCAGCATGATGAGGCCGGAGATGATGTTCAGCGCCGCCACCAGCACGATCAGCGTCAGGATCATGAACATGACGTTGCGCTCGACTTGCAGCGCCGAAAAGAAGGTCTGGTTGCGCTGGCGCCAGTCAGTGAGGTTGATCTGACGGCCTGCCGCTTCCTCCACTTTGGGCTTCAGAGCATCGATATCGTCGGGGTGATCGACGAAAAGCTCGATCGACTGCACCAGCCCCTCGGCATTGAAATAAAGCTGCGCCTCCTCGAGCGGCATGAAGATGATCGAGGAATCATATTCGGACATGCCGATCTCGAACAGCCCGGAGATCTTGTAGGACTTGACGCGCGGGCTGACGCCCATCGGCGTAATGTCACCATCCGGTGACGTCAGCGTAATCAGGTCGCCGACGCGCAGGCCGAGCTGGTCGGCCATGCGGGTGCCGATCAACACGCCTTGGCCGGAAGCAAAACCCACCATGTCGCCCGGGTTAATATGCTCAGAAACCGCTTTGAGTTTGGTCAGATCTTCCGCGCGGACACCGCGCACCAGCGCACCGGTGCTGCCGCCAGCCTGGGCGGAGGCGAGCACCTGGCCTTCGACCAGCGGCAGCGCCATCTTGACGCCGGGCACGGCGGCGAGCCTGCTGGCGAGATCCGCATAATCAGTGAAAGGTCCGTCGACCGGCTGCACGATCATATGACCGTTGATGCCGAGGATGCGCGAGACGAGTTCGGTGCGAAAGCCGTTCATGACGGCCATGACGATGATCAGCGTCGCAACGCCGAGCATGATGCCGACGAAGGAGAAGCCGGCGATGACCGAGATGAAGGCCTCCTTGCGGCGGGCGCGCAGATAACGCCACGCCACGAGGCGCTCAAAGGTGGAAAATGGCTTGCCAGCCGGACCCAAGCCGGATTTTGAACTCCGGTCCACTGCTGCCTCTGCCATTTCGCCTCCGTTTCCTTAAGCCACGAACCTGTTGATCGCCGCTTCGATGGTCATCGTTTCACGGGCGCCGGTCTTGCGGTCCTTCACTTCGACCTCGCCGTTCGCGACCGCACGCGGCCCGGCGATGATCTGGACAGGTACGCCGATCAGGTCGGCCGTCGCGAATTTCGTGCCGGCCCGGTCGTCGGTATCGTCATACAGCACATCCTTGCCGGCCTTTTTCAGCGCGGCGTAGATCAGCTCGCAAGTATCGTCGCAGGCCTCATCGCCCACCTTCATGTTGATGACGACGACATCGAAGGGTGCGACCGATGCCGGCCAGATGATTCCGTTCTCATCATGCGATGCTTCGATGATGGCGGGAACAAGGCGTGTCGGACCGATACCGTAGGAACCCATGTGGACGAAATGTTCCTTGCCATCCGGTCCTTGCACTTTCGCGCCCATGGGCTCGGAATATTTCGTGCCAAAGTAAAAGATATGGCCAACCTCGATGCCGCGAGCGGAAAGGCGCTCGGCTTCGGGAACGGCGTTGAAGGCAGCCTCGTCGTGCATTTCCGAGGTGGCCGCATAGAGCGAGGTCCACTTGTCGAAGATCGCCTTCAGGCCTTCGACGCTGTCGAAATCGGTGTTTTCGCCGGGAATATCGAAACCGACGAAGTCCTTATGGCAGAAGACCTCGGATTCGCCGGTATCGGCGAGGATGATGAATTCATGGCTGAGATTGCCGCCAATCGGCCCGGTATCCGCGCGCATCGGGATGGCGCGAAGGCCAAGCCGATCGAATGTTCTGAGATAGGCGGCGAACATCTTATTATAGGAATGCTCCGCCCCTTCGCGCGTCAAATCGAAGGAATAAGCGTCCTTCATCATGAATTCGCGCGAGCGCATGGTGCCGAAGCGAGGCCGGATCTCGTCACGGAACTTCAGCTGGATGTGATAGAGATTGAGCGGCAGGTCCTTGTAGGATTTGACGGAGGAGCGGAAAATATCCGTCACCATCTCCTCGTTGGTGGGGCCGTAGAGCATCGGCCGGTCCTGGCGGTCCTTGATACGCAGCATCTCCTTGCCATAGGCATCATAACGGCCGCTTTCCTGCCAGAGCTCGGCCGATTGCAGGGTCGGCATCGAAAGCTCGATAGCTCCGGCGCGGTTCTGCTCCTCACGGATAATGGCGTTGACCTTGTCTAGCACACGCTTGCCGAGCGGCAACCAGGAATAGATGCCCTGAGACTGCTGGCGGATCATGCCGGCGCGCAGCATTAACCGATGGGAGACGATTTCCGCCTCCTTGGGGTTTTCCTTAAGGATGGGCATGAAGTAGCGAGACAGACGCATGGCGATTCCGGAGCAGTTGAGATCCCGCTGGCGAGCGGAATCGAAGATAGGTTGTGAATGTGGGAGCGTTCATAGCCGCTTCGCAGCGGGAAGGAAACCCGCAACTGCTGTCGGGCGCCTCCGGGACACGCTTGTTCGCACCCGCAAAATGAAAGGGCGTGAAAAAGTGCGTGTTTATAAGGACTTGAACGAAAATCTTGTCAACAGAAAAATTTTGCTGGCGTGTAGCAAAAATACAAAAAAAGCTAATGACAAAGCCCAATGTTTGGGCTAGTTTTAGCTCACAAAACAGGCAAGGAAGTTAATTCTTGCCATTTCGCGGTCAAGTCTTGGGAGGATCAGATCTTAGGCGCGCTCGTCGCAGCCCCGGCAACGGTTACAGATCACGCGATACTTAAAACAAGGCTTTTAGCCTTGTTTTTTTTTGGTTTTTCACCCTCTCCCCCCCTTCAAACTCCAGACGGCTTCCGTAAGGTGAGCCCCTCATTCCGTTAGGCGAGCGCTCTGACGCGCCAGCATGACGCCAACTGGACTTCCATGATAAGATTTGCATATGCTCAAAGTTTGAGCAAAAGCTATTTCAATAGAAGCTAGGCCCGAGTTGTGGAAGGGCGTCAAATCCCCAGCCGAAATAAGTGTCGCAGACATACCAGATGCCATAGATCAGCGCTGAGATCAGCGTCGTCAGCGAAAAGACGAAGGCGGCGCGAAAGCGGGTGGGCGCACTTGGCACGGTGCCGAGCACGACATCGTCGTCTTCCGCCTGGGTGCGCAGGCCGATCGGCAGAACGGCGAACAGCGTCATCCACCAGATGATGAAATAGACGGCGAATCCCTGAAGGAAGGTCTGGAGCATTATCTTTCCCGGTGGTGTCTTGCCGACAGAACGCGTGAAGCGCGGTGCCGCTTGGAGCTGGCGCACTTATACGGCGGAATAGCGTCCAACTCAAAGCGAACGCAACATTTCGCCGTCTTCGGGTCACTCTGCCGCAGCGAAAACGAGTCCGATTGTATTTGCTTTAGGCCTGTTCGAGTTCGATCAGCGTGCCGAAGAAATCCTTGGGGTGCAGAAAGAGCACCGGCTTGCCATGCGCGCCGGTCTTCGGCTGGCCGTCGCCAAGCACCCGCGCGCCGGCGACGACCAGTCGGTCACGGGCGAGGATGATATCGTCCACCTCGTAACAGATATGATGCATGCCGCCGGACGGGTTCTTTTCGAGGAAAGTTGCGATCGGCGAGTCTTGCCCGAGCGGCTGCAGCAATTCGACCTTGGTGTTCGGCAATTCGACGAAGACGACGGTGACCCCGTGTTCCGGCAGAGGCTGCGGCTGCGATACGGCGGCCCCCAGCGTGTCGCGATAAGCGGCCGTCGCCGCTGCGAGGTCGCGAACGGCTATGGCGATATGGTTCACTCGGCCGAGCATGGTCAGACCTTGGTGATGAAGGCGGTGACAAGGGGCTTTTTACCCCAGGCGTGATTTGCAGCTGCGCGGATGGCACGCCGCACGGCCTCCTGCAGCATGTCGATATCCTTGCGGCGGGCGCGCGGAATGCTTTCGATGGCGCTGATCGCCGCATCGTAGAGCGTATCTTCCATCTCCTCGCCTTCGTCATCATAAACCGGCAGGCCGATCGAGACGAGATCGGGATCGCCGAGAATGTCATACCGCGCGTCGAGCAAGACGTTTACCGCGACATGGCCGACATAGGAGAGTTTCTTGCGCTCGCCGATACCCATTTCATCGAAATCGCCGATCAGCAGGCCGTCCTTGTAGATCCGGCCATGCGGCGCTTCGCCGATCACCTCGACCGGACCTGGCGCCAGCCGCAGGATATCCCCGTTGCGCACCCGCGGGACGATCGCAATGCCGGATTGCTCGGCAAGCTCCTTATGCGCCGTCAGATGCGTCGCCTCGCCATGCACCGGCACGACGATTTTCGGCCGGGTCCACTCATACATCCTCTGCAACTCGTTGCGGCGCGGATGGCCGGAGACGTGGACGAGCGCCTCGGTATCGGTGATGATATGTACGCCCTGCTCGACAAGGCCGTTCTTGATATCCTGGATCGCCTTCTCGTTGCCGGGAATGGCGCGCGAGGAAAAGACGACGATATCGCCTGCCGCAAAGGCCACGTTGCGCATCTCGTCGCGGGAGAGCTTGGCAAGGGCGGCCCGCGCCTCACCCTGGCTGCCAGTCAGGATGACGACGACCTTGTCGCGCGGAATGTAACCGTACTCCTCCTCGGAAATGAAAGGTTTGACCCCTTCCATCAGGCCGATATCACTAGCGACATCGACGACGCGCTTCAGCGAACTGCCGAGCAGCAGCACTTCGCGGCCGGCCGCCTCGGCAGCCTCGGCTACGGTGCGAATACGCCCGACATTCGACGAGAAGGTGGTGATCGCCACCCGGCCCTCGGCATCCTCGATGATCTTGCGCAGGCTTTCCGACACATCTTTCTCGGAGGGCGAAACACCGTCGCGCAGGGCGTTGGTGGAATCGCACATCAGCGCCAGCACGCCCTCGTCGCCAAGCTGGCGGAAGCGCGTCTCATCGGTCAGCGGCCCGAGCGAAGGCTCGTGGTCGATCTTCCAGTCGCCGGTGTGGATAACGTTGCCGGCCGGCGTGCGGATCATCAGCGACATCGGCTCGGGAATCGAGTGATTGACGGCCACACCTTCGATGCTGAAGGGGCCGACATTGATCGTGTCGCCTGCCTTGAACGGCGTCACCGGCACTTCGCCGATCGTTGCCTTCTCGAAGTTGCGTTTGGCTTCGAGCAGACCCGATGTAAAGGCCGAGGCGAAAACCGGAACATTTAGGCCCGGCCAGAGGTCGGCAAGCGCCCCGTAATGGTCTTCATGGGCATGGGTAATGATAATCGCTTTGAGGTTCTTGCGCTCGCTGGCGAGGAAGCGGATATCGGGCAGAACGAGATCGACGCCCGGCAGGTCGGGTCCGGGGAAAGTGACGCCGCAGTCAACCATGATCCACTGGCGATGCTCGGGCGGGCCGTAGCCGTAAAGGGCAAGATTCATCCCGATCTCGCCGACGCCACCCAGAGGCAGGAATACCAATTCGTCCTGTTTCGCCATAATTTTCGTTTTTTCCGCTATCCAAAAAACACATCACCCGCGGCAATAGACATGACCGTGCCAGCGCCGGTATCGAGCATCAACAAGCCATTATCATCAATCCCGGCGAATTGTCCGGAAATCGACCGGTCCGGTAAATTGACCGTGATATTTTCCCCGACGCCGCAGGCGATGGCGCGCCAGCGCGCGGTGATCTCGGCAATGCCGCGGCCCTGATCCCATATTTCGAGCACATCCGCCGTCGCCGCGAAGAGATGGGCGAAGAGCTCCTCCGGCGACGCCGCGCTCGCATGCTCGCGCAGGCAGGTGACGGGATAGAGCGGATTGTCCGGCATGACCGAGACATTGATGCCGATGCCGACGATCAGCGCATAGCGGCCGTCCGGCAGCCTTTCGCCTTCGATCAGGATGCCGCAGGTCTTCTTTCTGCCGATGAGGACATCGTTCGGCCATTTGACCTCGAGCGGCTCGGCGCCCAGCGGCAGCACCCGGCGGATCGCCTGGTGAACGGCAACGGCGATTGCCAGCGGCAGCGAGCCGAGGCGCTCCATCGGCGCCGGGTCGATCAGCAGAAGAGAGGCGTAGAGATTGCCGCGTTCGGAAACCCAGAGCCTGCCGCGACGGCCGCGGCCGCCCGTCTGCCTCTCGGCCGTCACCCAGAGATTGCCGGGATCCCCCGCCCGGGCTCGGGCGAGGCATTCGCTGTTGGTGGACGATGTTTCCGACAGAGCCTCATGCCTGATATCGCCGAGCGATATCCGGCGCCGTCCGTCGGAGGCCATCAGAAGAGCGTCGCGGCGGCAAGCTCTGCCGCGCCGCCGATCGGGCCGCCGATGAGGACATAAGCGGTGACGAAGAGACCGGAGAGACCGAAGACCAGCCGCAGGGCGCCGGAGACACGGGCGAATTCGCCGGTCGCTTCATCGAACCACATCAGCTTGATGACGCGCAGATAATAATAGGCGCCGACGACCGAGGCGAGAACGCCGATGATGGCGAGCGCATAAAGCTTGGCTTCGATGGCGGCGACGAAAACGAAGTACTTGGCGAAGAAGCCTGCCAGCGGCGGGATGCCGGCGAGCGAGAACATCAGCACCGTCAGCACGACGGCCATGAACGGGTTTGTCGTGGAGAGGCCGGCGAGATCGTCGACGTTTTCGACGACGGTGCCGTCCTTGCGGCGCATCGACATGATGATTGCAAAGGTGCCGAGCGTCATGATCATGTAAATGACCATGTAAAGCATGACGCCGGAAACACCGGTCTGATTGCCGGCAGCTAGGCCGACCAACGCATAACCCATGTGGCCGATCGAAGAATAGGCCATCAGCCGCTTGATGTTCTTCTGACCGATCGCGGCAAAGGAGCCGAGCAGCATCGAGGCGATCGAGATGAAGACGACGACCTGCTGCCAGTCGGCCAGAACCGGCTGGAAGGCGGTGATGACCATGCGTGTCATCATCGCCATGGCGGCAACCTTGGGGGCTGCGGCAAGGAAGGCGGTGACCGGCGTCGGCGCGCCTTCATAAACATCCGGCGTCCACATGTGGAACGGAACGGCCGAGATCTTGAAGGCGATGCCGGCGAGGATGAAGACCAGGCCGAAGATGAGGCCGAGCGACCGTGCGCCCTCGACGGACAGCGCCTGGGCAATTTCGGCGAAATGGGTGTGACCGGTGAAGCCATAGACCAGCGACATGCCGTAGAGCAGCATGCCGGATGACAGTGCGCCGAGCACGAAATATTTGAGACCGGCCTCGGTCGACTTCAGGCTGTCGCGGTTGATCGCGGCGACGACATAAAGCGCCAGCGACTGCAGTTCCAGCGCAAGATAGAGCGAGATCAGGTCGTTGGCCGAGATCATCAGCAGGATGCCGAGAGTCGCCAGCAGCAGGAGAACCGGGAACTCGAACTTGTCGAGCTGATTTTCGCGGGCATGCCCCATCGTCATGAACAGAGCGACCAGCGAACCGAGGAGCGCCACCAGCTTCATGAAGCGCGAGAAGCCGTCGGCCATGTAGACGCCGCCGAAGGCGAGGCCTTCCGCCGGCACGAAGAGCAGCCACAGACCGGATGCGAGCAGCAGCACGATGGCGAGGCCGGTGACGACAAGGCCCGACCGCTCGCCTGAGAAGACGCCGACCATCAACAGGACCAGGGCGCCGACCGCGAGGATGAGCTCCGGCGCGGAAAGATGCAGACTGAGGAGAATTGTTTCAGCGGTCATGTCCGATAAGTCCCGTCATCATTTCATAGACAGCGCAACGTTCTGCGCTGCGTGCACGGCGGCCGTGTAGTTGTTGACCAGCAGATCCACCGAGGCGGCCGTCGCATCGAAGACCGGAGCCGGATAAACGCCGAAGAAGATGGTCAGCGCGACCAGCGGATAAAGGATCAGCTGTTCGCGTCTGGAAAGATCGAGCAGCGCCTTCAGCTTTTCCTTCTCCAGCGCGCCGAAAATTACCCGGCGATAGAGCCAGAGCGCATAGGCGGCCGAGAGAATGACGCCGGTGGCGGCAAAGAGCGCGACCCAGGTGTTGACCCGGAAGACGCCGATCAGCGTCAGGAATTCGCCGATGAAGCCAGACGTGCCGGGAAGCCCGACATTGGCCATGGTGAAGACCATCATCGCCACGGCATATTTCGGCATGTTGTTGACGAGGCCGCCATAGGCGTTGATCTCGCGGGTATGGGTACGGTCGTAGACGACGCCGACGCAGAGGAAGAGCGCGCCGGAGACGATGCCGTGCGACAGCATCTGGAAGATCGACCCCTGAACACCCTGCATGTTGGCGGCGAAGATGCCCATGGTCACGTAGCCCATATGCGCCACGGAGGAATAGGCGATCAGTTTCTTCATGTCGTCCTGCATCATCGCTACCAGCGAGGTGTAGATGATGGCGATGACCGACATGGCGAAGACGAGCGGCGCAAAATAATCGGACGCGACCGGGAACATGCCGAGCGAGAAGCGGATGAGACCGTAGCCGCCGAGCTTCAGGAGCACGCCGGCAAGGATCACCGAGCCTGCCGTCGGCGCCTGAACGTGCGCATCCGGAAGCCAGGTATGAACGGGCCACATCGGCATCTTCACTGCGAAAGAGGCAAAGAAGGCAAGCCAGAGCCAGGTCTGCAGCGCCGGCGGGAACTTGTAGGCGAGCAGCGCGGTGATGTCGGTCGTGCCGGCCTGCCAGTACATCGCCATGATGGCGAGCAGCATCAGCACCGAGCCGAGCAGCGTATAGAGGAAGAACTTGTAGCTCGCATAGACGCGATCCTTGCCGCCCCAGACTCCGATGATCAGGAACATCGGGATGAGGCCCGCCTCGAAGAAGACGTAGAAGAGCACGATATCGAGCGAGACGAAAACGCCGACCATCATCGTTTCGAGGATGAGGAAGGCGATCATGTATTCCTTCAGGCGCCTCTCGATCGAGAGCCAGCTCGCCAGCACACAGAAGGGCATGAGGAAGGTCGTCAGGATGACGAACAGCATAGAGATGCCGTCGACGCCGACGTGGTAGCCAATGCCGGTGCCGAGCCAGTCATGCTTCTCGACCATCTGAAAGCCTGGATTGGCATTGTCGAAGCCGATCCAGATGACGAGCGAGACGATGAAGGTGAAGACGGTGGTGATCAGCGATATCCCCAGCACGTTTCTCCGGCCGCTTTCGCTGTCGCCATTCATCAAGAGCAGGAGCACCACGCCGGCGAGCGGCAGGAAGGTGACCGTTGAAAGAATAGGCCAATCGGTCATCAGAAGGAACTCCCGAGCATCATCCAGGTAACGAGCGCCGCAATGCCGAGCAGCATGGCGAAGGCATAGTGATAGAGGTAACCGGTCTGCAGACGGACCACGCGATCGGTGACGGCGACGACGCGGGCGGCGACACCGTTCGGCCCGTAGGTATCGATGACGCCGACGTCACCCTTCTTCCACAGGAAGCGGCCGAGCGCCCTTGCCGTGCGGACGAACAGGAAGTCGTAGAGTTCGTCGAAATACCACTTGTTGAGCAGGAAATGGTAGAGCACCCGGTGCTGCTTGGCGAGGACGCGCGGCGTCTGCGGCGAGCGGATATACATGTACCAGGCAATGACGAAACCCAGCACCATAGCGATGAAGGGGCTTAAGCCGACAAGCGTGGGTACATGATGGAACTGTTCGAGGAGTTCGTTTTCGGCACCGGTAAAGAGCGCGCCCTTCCAGAACTCGGCATATTCCTCGCCGTAGAACCGGCCTTCGAAGATCACGCCCGCAAATATGGCGCCGAGCGCAAGGATATAGAGCGGCACCAGCATGACCTGGGGCGACTCGTGGACGTGGTGCATGACCTCATGCGAAGCGCGCGGCTTGCCGAAGAAGGTCATGAAGATCAGGCGCCAGGAGTAGAAGCTGGTAAATAGAGCCGCAATGACCAGCAGCGAGAAGGCGAAGCCCGAGACCGGCGAATGCGATGCGTAGGTCGCCTCGATGATCACGTCCTTGGAGAAGAAGCCGGCAAGGCCGAACGGCGTGAAGGGAATGCCGACGCCGGTGATCGCCAGCGTGCCGATGATCATGAGGCCGGCGGTAACTTTGATGTGCGGATACAGGCCGCCCATGTGGCGCATGTCCTGCTCGCCGTCGACGGCGTGGATGACCGAGCCGGCACAGAGGAAGAGCAGCGCCTTGAAGAAGGCATGCGTGAAGAGATGGAAGATCGCCGCGCCGTAAGCCCCTACCCCGAGCGCCACGAACATGTAGCCGAGCTGCGAGCAGGTGGAATAGGCGATGACGCGCTTAATGTCGTTCTGCACCAGGCCGACGGTTGCCGCGAAGAAGGCGGTGATCGCGCCGATCACGGTGACGACCGTGAGCGCATCCGGCGACAGTTCGAACAGCGGCGACATGCGGGCGACGAGGAAGACGCCGGCGGTGACCATGGTCGCGGCATGGATGAGGGCCGAGACCGGGGTCGGGCCTTCCATCGCGTCCGGGAGCCAGGTGTGCAGCAGGAACTGCGCCGACTTGCCCATTGCGCCCATGAACAGCAGCAGGCAGATGCCGGTCAGCGCGTGCGCCTTGTCGAGCTGCATGCCGAAGAGGTTGAGGATCACTTCGCTCGCCTCACCGCCGCCTTCATGCGGGGCGAAATTCGATGCATTGGCGAAGATCGTATCGAGGTTAATCGAACCAAACAGCACGAAGACACCGGCAATGCCCAGCACGAAACCGAAGTCGCCGACGCGGTTGACGATGAAAGCCTTCATCGCCGCGGCCGTCGCCGACGGCTTCTTGAACCAGAAGCCGATCAGAAGATAGGAGGCGAGACCGACGCCTTCCCAGCCGAAGAACATCTGCGCCAGGTTGTCGGCCGTCACCAGCATCAGCATGGCGAAGGTGAAGAGCGAGAGATAGGCAAAGAAGCGCGGGCGATGCGGATCGGTATGCATGTAGCCGATCGAATAGATATGCACCAAGGTCGAGACCGTGTTGACGACGATCAGCATGACTGAGGTCAGCGTATCCACGCGCAGCGACCAGGAGACGTCGACGCCGCCGGACTGGATCCAGCGCAGCACCTCGACCTTGATCGGCCCGCCTTCAAGATGGCCCATGCCAACGTTGAAGAAGACGATCCACGACAGGATGCCGGCGATGATCATCAGGCCGCTGGTTACATATTCCGAGGCCTTGGCGCCGATGGCGCGGCCGAAAAGGCCGGCGACGATCGCGCCGATCAAGGGAAGAAAGACAATAGCCTTATAGAGGAACATGAGCCACTCAGCCCTTCATCATATTGACGTCTTCGACCGCGATCGAGCCGCGGTTGCGGTAGAAGACAACGAGAATTGCAAGACCGATCGCCGCTTCGGCAGCCGCGACCGTCAGAATGAACAGCGCGAAGACCTGGCCGACAATGTCGTTCAGGAAGGAAGAGAAGGCGACCATGTTGATGTTGACGGCAAGCAGGATCAGTTCGACCGACATCAGGATGACGATGACGTTCTTCCGGTTCAGGAAGATGCCGAAGACGCCGAGCGTGAAGAGGATGGCGCTGACTGTCAGGTAGTGGGAAAGACCGATGACCATGTTCTTTGTTCCTTGACCTGCCTTTAGACGCCCTGCCCCGGCTTGACCGTAACCACCTCGACGGCGGTGGCGGGCGTGCGGGCAACCTGCCTGGAAATATTCTGCCGCTTGATGTTGGTGCGATGCCTCAGCGTCAGCACGATCGCGCCGATCATGGCGACCAGCAGCACCAGGCCGGCAATCTGGAAGAAATAGACGTAGTTGGTGTAAAGCACGTCGCCGAGAGCGGCCGTATTGGTGCGCTCGGTCAGTGCCGGGATCGGCATGGCGACTGATTTGGCGATCTCAGGCGAGATGACGCTGCCGCCGATGACGACGATCAGTTCGGCCGCCAGGATGATCCCGATCAATCCGCCGATCGGCGCATATTCGAGCACGCCTGCCCTCAATTCGGTGAAGTCGATGTCGAGCATCATCACTACGAAGAGGAAGAGGACGGCGACGGCGCCGACATAGACGACGAGCAGGATCATCGCCAGGAACTCGGCGCCGAGCAGCAGGAACAGGCCGGCCGCGTTGAAGAACACCAGGATCAGAAACAAAACCGAGTGAACCGGGTTCTTCGCCCAGATGACCATGAACGCCGACGCCACCGCGACAAAGGCGAAAAGATAGAAAAATAGAGCCTGCAGACCCATGTTGGTGCCTTTTTCATCTTCCCCCGGGCAGCCGGGAATTTTCCCTGCCCGATGGAGCTTCGCGGCACTCGCCGGCAAAGCTCCTGTGCATATTGACCGTGACAGGAGCGAGCAGCTCCACCGCGGCGTTTCAGATCTCAATCAGCGGTACGGCGAGTCGATCGCGATGTTGCGGGCGATTTCGCGCTCCCACCGGTCCCCGTTATCGAGAAGGCGCGCCTTGTCGAAATAGAGCTCTTCGCGGGTTTCCGTCGCAAATTCGAAATTCGGACCTTCGACGATCGCGTCGACCGGGCAGGCTTCCTGGCAGAAGCCGCAATAGATGCACTTCACCATGTCGATGTCGTAGCGCACGGTGCGGCGCGTGCCGTCGTTGCGGCGCGGACCGGCCTCGATGGTGATCGCCTGGGCTGGACAGATCGCCTCGCAGAGCTTGCAGGCAATGCAGCGTTCCTCGCCGTTCGGATAACGGCGCAGCGCATGCTCGCCGCGGAAGCGCGGGGAGACCGGACCCTTTTCGAAGGGATAGTTGATGGTCGCCTTCTGGCGGAAGAAATAGCGCATCGACAGAAAGAACGCGCCGAAGAATTCCTTGAGGAACAGCGAGTTGATGGAGCTGGACAAGCTTGCCATCTTCAACCTCCAATTTTGCCGGAAACGAGAGCTGGGATCATTACGCCCATCCCATCAGTTTCAGCACGAATGCAACGATGATGACCATGGCGAGCGACAGCGGCAGGAAGACCTTCCAGCCGAGGCGCATGAGCTGGTCGTAGCGGTAGCGCGGGACGAAGGCCTTGACCATCGCGAACATGAAGAACACGAAGCATGCCTTCAGCATGAACCAGATAATGCCCGGGACCCAATTGAGAATCCAGATATCGACAGGAGGCAGCCAGCCGCCGAGGAAGAGGATCGTCGTCAGCGAGCACATCAGGCAGACGGCCGCATATTCGCCGAGCATGAACATCATGTATGGCGAGGAACCGTACTCGACCATGAAGCCGGCGACGAGTTCCGATTCGGCTTCCGGAAGGTCGAAAGGCGGACGGTTCGTCTCGGCGAGCGCCGAGATGAAGAAGACGATGAACATCGGGAACAGCGACAGCCAGTGCCAGTCGAGAAACGAGGCCGGCAGGCCGAGCATGGTGCCGAGGCCGGTATGCTGCGCATTGACGATGTCGGTCAGGTTGAGCGAGCCGACGCAGAGCAGAACGGTGACGATGACGAAGCCGATCGAGACTTCATAGGACACCATCTGTGCGGCCGAGCGCAGCGCGCCGAGGAAGGGATACTTCGAATTCGAAGCCCAGCCGCCCATGATGATCCCGTAGACTTCAAGCGAGGAGATCGCGAAGATATAGAGAATGCCGACATTGATGTTGGCGATCACCCAGCCATCAGCGAGCGGCACCACCGCCCAGGTGGACAGCGCCAACAGCACGGTCACCAGCGGGGCCAGCAGGAACACCGCCTTGTTGGCGCCGGCCGGAATGATCGGCTCCTTGAACACGAACTTCAGAAGGTCGGCGAAGGACTGGAACAGGCCGAAGGGACCGACAACGTTCGGGCCGCGGCGCAGCTGCACGGCCGCCCAAATCTTGCGGTCGGCAAGCAGCACGTAAGCGATGAAGACGAGCAGGCAGACGAGAAGCAGCAGCGACTGACCGATCATGATGATCCCCGGCCAGACATAGGTTGAGAAGAAAGAATCCATGAGTTCCTGCCCTTACTCTGCCGCGACTTTGAAGTTGTTGCGGGCCAATGCCGAGCACTCGGCCATGACAGCCGAGGCGCGCGCTATCGGGTTCGTCAAATAGAAGTCTTTGACCGGCGACGCAAACCCTGACTTGTTCATCTTGCCGGCTTTTTTCGCGACTGCGGCAATTTGGGCGCTATCAGTTTCGGCGATCTCGTCGATGGCGGCGAAATGCGGGAAAGCGGCATAGAGCCGGCCGCGCAACTCACTCAGTGAATCGAAGGGAAGCTTCTTGCCGAGCACGTCGGACAGCGCACGGATGATCGCCCAATCCTCACGGGCATCGCCCGGCGCAAAGCCTGCGCGATTGCCCATCTGGACGCGGCCTTCGGTGTTGACCCAGGTGCCGGACTTTTCGGTATAGGCTGCGGCCGGCAGGATGACGTCGGCATGGTGCGCGCCGTTATCGCCATGCGAGCCGATATAGACGGTGAGCTTGGCCTTCTTGGCGGTGAAGTCGAGTTCATCGGCGCCGAGCAGGAAGAGCACCTCCATCGACTGCAGCATTTCAGCGGCGTTGACGCCCGCAGCACCCGGCACGAAGCCGAGATCAAGGCCGCCGACACGCGAGGCAGCGGTGTGGAGGACGGCGAAGCCGTTCCAGCCTTCGACGACCGCACCGACCGAACCGGCAAGCTTGGCGGCACTTGCGAGAACACCGGCGCCATCGCTGCGCGACAGCGCGCCCTGGCCGATGATGATCATCGGCTTGGCGGCGTTCTTCAGGACGTTCGCGAAGGCATGGCCGCCATCGACCAGATCCTTGAGCGTGTCGGGTCCGCCGCCGAGATAGTCATAGCTGTAACGCAGTTCACTGGGCTCGCCGATCACGCCGATCGGGAACTTGCCGCGACGCCAGCGCTTGCGGATGCGGGCGTTGAGAATAGCCGCCTCGAAACGCGGATTGGCGCCGATGATCAGCAGCGCGTCGGCCTGGTCGATGCCCGCAATAGTCGGGTTGAAGAGGTAGCTTGCACGGCCGAGCGACGGATCGAGTGCCGTCCCATCCTGGCGACAGTCGAGATTAGCCGATCCCAGCGCCTTGACCAGCTCGGAGAGCGCATACATTTCCTCGACGGAAGCCAGATCGCCAGCGATCGCGCCGATCTTTTCGCCTGAAGTGGCACTGACAGCAGCCTTGATGGCGCCGAAGGCCTCGGCCCAGCTGGCCGGCTGCAGGCGGCCGTCGCGGCGGACGTAAGGCCGGTCGAGGCGCTGCGTCTTCAAACCGTCCCAGATGAAGCGGCTCTTGTCGGAAATCCACTCCTCGTTGATCACCTCGTTGACGCGCGGCAGGATGCGCATGACTTCACGGCCACGGGTGTCGACGCGGATCGCCGAACCGACGGCATCCATGACGTCGATCGACTCGGTCTTGTTCAATTCCCAGGGGCGGGCGGTGAAGGCGAAGGGCTTGGAGGTGAGCGCGCCGACCGGGCAGAGGTCGACGACGTTGCCCTGCAGTTCGGAGGTCATCGCCTGTTCGAGATAGGTGGTGATCTCGGCATCCTCGCCGCGACCGATCAGGCCGAGTTCGGAAATGCCGGCAACCTCGGTGGTGAAGCGGACGCAGCGCGTGCAATGGATGCAGCGGTTCATCACCGTCTTGACGAGCGGGCCGATATACTTGTCCTCGACTGCGCGCTTGTCTTCCTGGTAGCGCGAGGTGTCGATGCCGAATGCCATCGCCTGATCCTGCAGGTCGCATTCGCCGCCCTGGTCGCAGATCGGGCAGTCGAGCGGATGGTTGATCAGCAGGAACTCCATCACGCCTTCACGGGCCTTCTTGACCATCGGCGTGTTGGTGAAGACCTCGGGCAGTTCGCCATTCGGGCCGCCGCGGATGTCGCGCACGCTCATGGCGCAGGAAGCCTGCGGCTTCGGCGGTCCGCCCTTCACCTCGACAAGGCACATGCGGCAGTTGCCGGCAACCGACAGGCGCTCGTGGAAGCAGAAGCGCGGAACTTCAGCGCCGGCATCCTCACACGCCTGCAATAGCGTGAAATGATCCGGAACTTCGATCTCGTTGCCGTCAATCTTCAGTTTTGCCATCGTCGCTCAGTCCTGTTTCCCGTTTGCCTGATGACGGCAAACAAACCTGTTTTGCAACATTCTCTTTGCCGAGCCGGATCTTTCGTCCTGCTGGCAGCCGATGTCGCCCAAATTGTCTGTCGCGCGTTCCAGACGCGGAACCCGCACCGGCATCTGCAGCGTGGGCCCTCCGCCCCTTCGCTGATCCGCCCTATTTCCGGCCGGTTTGCGCGGCCGGACAGCTCATTTCCTTCTGCGGCCCCGCCCGGCCAGAACCTTCGCCTGACCGATCCAGTCGTCGCGTGCGATGCGGCCGCTAAGGCCGAGCTCGGCGTCAAGCCGGGCGATATCCTCGTCGGTCCAGGCGGCAATCTCGGCGAAGCCGCGAATGCCTTTGGTGTTCAACACCTGCTCCAGCTTCGGACCGATGCCGGCGATCAGCTTGAGATCGTCGGCCTTTGCAGCCCGCTGAGCCGGTTTTACCTTCACGCTGGGCGTCGGCTGGCTTGCCTGAGTCGGTTCGCTTGCCGGCTTGACGACT
This sequence comes from Rhizobium sp. NLR22b, assembly GCF_019685295.1. Taxonomy (NCBI): domain Bacteria; kingdom Pseudomonadati; phylum Pseudomonadota; class Alphaproteobacteria; order Hyphomicrobiales; family Rhizobiaceae; genus Rhizobium; species Rhizobium sp. NLR22b. The sequence continues at coordinate 92,327 of NZ_JABDWM010000014.1, read as the reverse complement.
CTCAGCCTCGGCCCAGCCTTCCTTTCGGCGGCAGGCTTGTCGGCCGCGGGCTTGCTGAACGCCTTGACGGCCGGGCGGATGTTCTCCGACCGGATATCGACAGCGGGCGCCGGTTCGTCGGGCGGCGTATCATCGAGGGCGGCGGCGGGTTTGCCCGTCGTTTCCAGAGCACTCTGGAAGGCCCCGAAAAAGGCTCCCGCCATCTGCGTCGAGAAACCGAAGCCAATAGCCGTTGCGGCGGCAAAGGCTGCGGCAGGATGTGCCATCAGCGGATGCACCGGCATTGCCTGTGCGTTTTCCAGCATCTCGGCGGCAAGACGGCCGAAGCCGGCCGCGAAATCGGCGGTCTCTTCCTTCTTCCCACTCTTGGATGCCTTGTCGGTCATGATTATTCAGCCGCCTCCAGAACCGCGCCGTGATCGAGCGCGCTCGCCGTATACTGGTCGATGCGCTTTTCGATCTCGGGACGGAAGTTACGGATCAGACCCTGCACCGGCCATGCGGCGGCGTCGCCGAGCGCGCAGATGGTGTGGCCTTCGATCTGCTTGGTCACCTGAAACAGCATGTCGATTTCGCGCTTCTGGGCGTTGCCCTTGGCCATGCGCTCCATCACGCGCCACATCCAGCCCGTGCCTTCCCGGCAGGGCGTGCACTGGCCGCAGCTCTCATGCTTGAAGAAGGCGGAGATGCGGGCGATCGCCTTGATGACGTCCGTGGACTTGTCCATGACAATCGCGGCGGCCGTGCCGAAGGAGGAACCGACGCCGCGCAGACCGTCAAAATCCATCGGGCAATCGATGATGTCCTTGGCCGGAACGATCGGGCAGGATGCACCGCCCGGAATGACGGCGAGCAGATTGTCCCAGCCACCGCGGATGCCGCCGGCGTGGCGGTCGACCAGTTCGCGGAAGGTGATGCCCATTTCCTCTTCAACGGTGCACGGCTTGTTGACGTGGCCGGAGAGCATGAACAGCTTGGTGCCGACATTGTTCGGACGACCGATGGCCGAGAACCAGCCAGCGCCGCGGCGCAGAATCGTCGGCGCGACCGCGATCGATTCGACGTTGTTGACGGTCGTCGGGCAGCCGTAGAGGCCCATGTTGGCTGGGAAAGGCGGCTTCAGGCGCGGCTGGCCCTTCTTGCCTTCCAGGCTTTCAAGCAGCGCGGTTTCCTCGCCGCAGATATAGGCGCCGGCGCCGTGATGGACGAAGATGTCCATGTCCCAGCCGAGCTTGTTGTTCTTGCCAAGCAGGCCGTAGTCATAGCACTCGTCGATCGCCGCCTGCAGCGCTTCGCGCTCGCGGATGTATTCACCGCGCACGTAGATGTAGGCGGCATTGGCGCCCATGGCGAAGCTTGCGACGACGCACCCTTCGATCAGTGTATGCGGATCGTGGCGCATGATGTCGCGGTCTTTGCAGGTGCCGGGCTCCGATTCGTCGGCATTGACGACGAGGTAATGCGGGCGGCCGTCGCTTTCCTTCGGCATGAAGGACCATTTGAGGCCTGTCGGGAAACCGGCACCGCCGCGACCGCGAAGGCCGGAGGCCTTCATCTCGTTGATAATCCAGTCGCGGCCCTTTTCGAGGATCTGCTTGGTGCCGTCCCAGTGGCCGCGGCTCATCGCGCCCTTCAGGGACTTGTCCTTGAGGCCGTAGATATTGGTAAAGATGCGGTCTTTATCTTGTAACATGCTTCACCTCTTACCGCGGCTTCTTGCCGAAGACCTTGATATATTCCGCTTCGCCGCCCTTGGCGAGCGCCTTGGCCTGCTTGACCCAGTCGTCGCGCTCGATGCGGCCGCGGAAGTTCAGGTAACTATCGACCCATTCGCGTTCGGCCTTCTTCCAGCCTGCGACCTGCGCGAAGGTGAAGATGCCGATTTCATTCAATGTCGCCTCTATCTTCGGACCGACGCCGGAGATCATCTTCAGGTCATCAGGAGCGGCGGGCTTTTCGATGCCGGCCGGACGGTTCTTGTCGGTCAGGCTGGGCTTGGCCGCCGGAGCGGTTTCGGCCTTGGCCGCAGCAGGCGTCGCCTCGGCAGGCGCCGTGCCGGAAACCGGCTGCTCCTCGGCTGCCCTGGCGTTTTTCGCAGCAGCCTTCGGCGCCGTCGCCGGTGTCTTCAAGACCGCATTGGTCTCGGCATCAGTGCTCTTCGGGCGGCCGGCCTCGGAGGGCGGGACCGGCGCAGCGTCGACCGGTGCCGACACGGTTTCGGCCTCGCTCTTCTTGGCGCGTGTCCTTGCCTTCGGCTCTTCGGTCGTCAGCGAGGTCGGGCCGCCTTCCGGTGCTGAGAATATCCGATCGATCTGAGTGCCCGGCTTGATGCTCGCGCCATTGCCGGCAGCAAAGGTGTCGATGATCTCCTCGAGGCGCTCCGGCGTCAGGTCTTCGTACGTGTCCTTGCCGATCATCACCATCGGGGCGTTGACGCAGGCGCCAAGACATTCGACCTCTTCCCAGGAGAGCGTGCCTTCGGCATTGCGCTCGAATGGGTGGGAATGGATCTTGCTCTTGCAGACCGACATCAGCGCTTCCGAGCCGCGCAGCATGCAGGGCGTGGTGCCGCAGACCTGGACATGGGCGCGCGTGCCGACAGGATGCAGCTGGAACTGCGTATAGAAGGTCGCGACCTCGAGCACTCTGATATAAGCCATGTCAAGCATGTTGGCGATCTTTTCGATCGCCGCGCGCGTGACCCAGCCGTCCTGTTCCTGCGCTCGCATCAGCAGCGGAATGACCGCCGACTGCTGGCGGCCGGCGGGGTATTTCTGGATCGTCTTGTCCGCCCAGACCGCATTTTCATCGCTGAAAGCGAATGCGGCAGGCTGAAATTGATCTTCGGCTAATCGACGAACGGACATTCTTCCTCACGCCTTGTCAGTTTAGGGTTCCACACCGCGAAGCGGTCAAAGACTGCATTTCGCAGGCATAGGCCGACTGGTCTTTCTGCATAAATACGACGAATTTGCTGCCATTCGGGATGGCGGCCTTGATCTGATAGCCCTTGGACAAAAGCTCGCCCATGGACGATTGCTGCCCCGGCGGCGTCACTTCCTTATGACCCAGCGGCGTGCCGAGGGTGTCAGCCTCCTGAGCCGAAACCCCGGACGCCGAGAGAAGAATTGCGACGGCCAGCGGCAGAAGCTGCATCAGCGGTCCACCTCGCCGAAGACGATATCGAGCGAGCCAAGGACAGCAGCGACGTCGGCAAGCTGGTGGCCGCGACACATGAAGTCCATCGCCTGCAGGTGGGCGTAACCCGGAGCGCGGATCTTGCAGCGATACGGCTTGTTCGAGCCGTCGGAGACGAGATAGACGCCGAACTCGCCCTTCGGCGCTTCGACCGCGGCGTAAACTTCACCGGCCGGCACATGATAGCCTTCGGTATAGAGCTTGAAGTGGTGGATCAGCGCTTCCATCGAACGCTTCATCTCGCCGCGCTTCGGCGGAACGACCTTGCCGTCGATCGACGAGAAAGGACCGGTCTTCGCATCCGAGAGGAGGCGATTGACGCACTGCTTCATGATGCGGACCGATTGGCGCATCTCGATCATGCGGATGAGGTAGCGGTCATAATTGTCGCCGTTCTTGCCGATCGGGATGTCGAATTCGAGATCGGAATAACATTCGTAAGGCTGGGCGCGACGCAGATCCCAGGCAGCACCCGAACCGCGCACCATGACGCCGGAGAAGCCCCAGGCCCAGCAATCTTCCAACGAGACGACGCCGATATCGACGTTGCGCTGCTTGAAGATGCGGTTGCCGGTCAAAAGATCGTCGATGTCATCGAGCGCCTTGAGGAACGGATCGCACCAGTCGCCGATGTCCTGCACGAGCTTTTCCGGCAGATCCTGGTGGACGCCGCCCGGACGGAAATAGGCAGCGTGCATGCGCGAGCCGCTGGCCCGTTCATAGAACACCATCAGCTTTTCACGCTCTTCAAAGCCCCAGAGCGGCGGCGTCAACGCGCCGACGTCCATCGCCTGCGTCGTGACGTTCAGAAGATGCGAGAGGATGCGGCCGATTTCCGAATAGAGAACGCGGATCAGCTGGCCGCGGATCGGGATCTCGATGCCGAGCAGCTTTTCGACGGCCATGGCATAGGCATGCTCCTGGTTCATCGGCGCGACATAGTCGAGGCGATCGAAATAGGGCACCGCCTGCAGATAGGTCTTGGTCTCGATCAGCTTCTCGGTGCCGCGATGCAGCAGGCCGATATGCGGATCGACCCGCTCCACAATTTCGCCGTCAAGCTCCAGGACAAGACGAAGAACGCCGTGCGCCGCCGGATGCTGCGGTCCGAAATTGATGTTGAAGTTGCGGACGTTATGTTCGGTCATTTGCTAGGCGCTCCGCTATTGCAGGCATTAGCCAGTGGGCAATAGGCAATAGTGTAGTGGTTAGTTCTCACGTTCGTTCTGTCCATCCTGCAGGCGGCGAATAAGCGACCGCAGCATCTTCCCTATCTCCGCAATCAAGGAAAGCGCCGACTGGGTCTGCGAGACCGTGGCTATTCCTACTCGCGCCGAGAGTATCAGATGCGTCTCCAATTCCTTCAGGGATCCTTGGGCGATTTTCAAATGGTGAACATATGCACCCGTTGCCTCGCGCCCGTAACCTTCCGCTATGTTTGCCGCGATGGACGCTGCCGAACGTCTTACCTGGGAGGTAAGGCCATAAACTTCCTCTTTGGGAAATCCCTTGGTCAGGCCGTAACATTCAACCGCAAGATCCATGGAGCGCTGCCACACCGTAAGATCCTGATAGGAATTAATCGCCGTTGCCATTCTCCCTTATCACTATTGCCTACTGCCTATTGGCTTCTGCCTAGAACTACTGTTTCGCCTTCTCATCACCCGGCAGCACGTATTCGGTGCCTTCCCATGGCGACATGAAGTCGAAGTTGCGGAATTCCTGTTTCAGTTCCACCGGCTCATAGACGACGCGCTTCGCTGCGTCATCGTAGCGAACTTCGACGAAACCGGTCGTCGGAAAGTCCTTGCGCAAAGGATGCCCTTCGAAACCGTAATCAGTCAGGATGCGGCGCAGATCCGGATGGCCGGTGAACAGGACGCCGTACATATCCCAGGTTTCGCGTTCGAACCAATCGGCGCCGGGATGAACCGCACAGGCCGATGGGACCGGCGTATCCTCGTCGGTCGCGACCTTGACGCGGATGCGCAGGTTCTTCTTCGGCGACAGCAGATGATAGACGACGTCGAAGCGCAGCTCGCGCTGCGGCCAGTCGACGCCGCAAATATCGATCAGGTTGACGAATCCGCATTTGGCGTCGTCACGCAGGAAGGTCAGGAGCGCGATCAGGTTTTCACCCGTCGCCGTCAGCGTCAGCTCGCCATACTTCAACTGCGATGCGGCGATCAGGTTGCCGCGCGCTTCGCCAAGATAGGAGGCAAGCTCAGTCAGGGCTTCACTCATATGCCTTGTCCTTAACCCTTAGCGTTCGATCGTGCCGGTGCGCCGGATCTTCTTCTGCAGCAGAAGCACGCCGTAGAGCAGCGCTTCGGCCGTGGGGGGACAGCCCGGCACGTAGATGTCGATCGGCACGACGCGGTCGCAGCCGCGCACCACGGAATAGGAATAGTGATAGTAGCCGCCGCCATTGGCGCAGGAGCCCATCGAGATGACGTAGCGTGGCTCGGGCATCTGGTCGTAGACCTTGCGGAGCGCCGGCGCCATCTTGTTGGTCAACGTGCCGGCGACGATCATCACGTCGGACTGGCGCGGCGAAGCGCGCGGCGCAAAACCAAAGCGCTCGACGTCATAACGCGGCATGGAGAGCTGCATCATTTCGACGGCGCAGCAGGCAAGACCAAAGGTCATCCACATCAGCGAGCCGGTACGGGCCCAGTTGATCAGCTCGTCCGTCGAAGTGACGAGGAAACCCTTGTCGGCGAGTTCGTTGTTGATCTCGCCAAAAAATGCGTCGTTGCTCCCGATCGGCTTGCCGGTCGACGGATCGATGATCCCCTTCGGCTGCGGCGCGACGAGCGACTGGTTGCTCACAGGGGTCACTCCCATTCTAGGGCTCCCTTTTTCCATTCATAGATAAAGCCGATGGTCAGCACGAGGAGGAAGACCATCATGGACCAGAAGCCGAACCAGCCGATGGCGCCGAAAGAAACGGCCCAGGGGAAGAGGAAGGCGACCTCGAGGTCGAAGATGATGAAGAGGATCGACACGAGATAGAAGCGGATGTCGAACTTCATGCGGGCGTCGTCAAAGGCGTTGAAACCGCATTCGTAAGCCGAGAGCTTTTCCGAATCTGGCGCTTTGAAAGCCACGGCGAACGGCGCAATGAGCAGCGCCAGGCCGATAACGAGCGCAATGGCGATGAAGATAGCGATCGGAATATAGGAACTGAGCAGTTCAGTCATCATGTTCATCCTTGCTTGTCGGAGGCGCCAGACGGCGCTTTTGGGCAATTGCCCGACAAGCGAACGTGCGTTGCAACAAGCCGTGGTTAGCGCAGCCGACGCCCCGGCGCAAGACTTTTACGGCGGCAATTCGACGCGTCGCGCGCGGACATTATCAAGCAGATGCAACGATGTCGCGACAAATCCGCAGAAGTCGATTCAAGCTGCATGCCTGACCCCTGGAAACTGCATGGCTTTCGGAGGAGAATGGCGCGAGTGACGGGGCTCGAACCCGCGACCTCCGGCGTGACAGGCCGGCACTCTAACCGACTGAGCTACACCCGCGCATGACGGACGGAAGAGCCGGACGGCGGCGCCTGAACGCCTGCTTTGAAATGGCGCGAGTGACGGGGCTCGAACCCGCGACCTCCGGCGTGACAGGCCGGCACTCTAACCGACTGAGCTACACCCGCACTTCATTTCAAGCAATCCGGATGCCTTCGCACCCTCACCAAAACGGCTGGCCGTTTCGATGAGCGGCTAACTACGGGGTTCGCCTTTTAGTGTCAAGCAGGTTTGGAGACAAAACCATGACAGTCGCTGAATTGTTTCGGTAAAGCCGCTGCAGGCAGAACGGAAAGCCGGCAATTCCAACCTCCGCAGCCGCAGCGAGGCACGATGGGAGCCGGCGGCGCAGGCAAAATGGATAAATCCGCCGCCCCCCTTTATCCACAGGCCGACTGCGCCTGATCGGCAGCGCAGACCAGCAGACGACCGCCAAAAAAATCAAAAATTCTTCACAAACACTCTTGCGGTTTTGCCGTGATCCGCATAGATGACGGCCACCAACGCAGCAGGCCGATCGGCTTCGCCAGCGATGGGCGATTAGCTCAGTTGGTAGAGCGCCTCGTTTACACCGAGGATGTCGGGAGTTCGAGTCTCTCATCGCCCACCATTCTATCCTTTTGAAATTGCTAGAACCCCTTGCGCCGTAAAGCTTTTTGCCCATATTGACGTCACAAATCGCGTCACAAAACGGGTCTCGCATGGCTGGCAAGCCTCAACACTGGAAAGAACGCAACGGGCGTTATTCGGCCCGAATCGTGATCCCTCCCCACCTTCGGCCATTCCTCGACAATCGTGCAGAACTTGAAATCCAGCTCGGCGGTGACCGGCGAACGGCCCTTCGCAATCATGCTGCTGCCGTGGCCTCTATCCAGCGGCAGATCGGCATTGCTCGGCAGAAGCACGAAGCCGCAACCGGCCAGCGGCCGAAAGCCCCCTCCTACCCTCTGACGGTCCAGCAGATCGCTCTTCGAGAATATCAATCTCAAATCGATTTCGACGCGGAGATAAGACAGGAGGATTATCGCTATGGCCGGCTAGATCCCGATCCCGATGATGGACGAATGTTCCGCGACGGCTTCTCCGGGCTTCTTTCAGATGACCAGTTAGAGCAGTTGGTCGGCCACAGGATTGCCAGCGCGCGGCTCGCTGGCAACACTGATGCGGTCAAGGGCACAAGCGAGTGGAGGATCATGGCGCAAGCAATGTGCGTTGCCTTCTATGAAGCGATGGGCCGAGAGTTTGAACGCAACGAAGGTATCTTCACCGGCAAACCGACTCACCCCCTGCTTGTCGACGCGCCCGCCATCGAAGACGAACCGATCACCTTCGACAATATAATAGACGACGAGGTGAAGCGCCGGGCGCGCGGGAAAAACGCAAAGCCATTACCTGACCGCACTGTAAAGAAGTATCGCGACCATTGCGCCGCGTTCGCCAAGTGGCGAAAAAACAAGAACGCACTCACGGTCACAGCAGCAGAAGGCAAGTGCTGGATCGAATCATTGCAGGACGCGGGCGAACTCAGCAACCGCACCGTTAAGGCGATGCTTCAGAATCTCCGCACCGTCATGAACTGGGGACGACAGAACGATCCGACGAACTTCTTCCCGGCCGGCAACCCGCTAAATGGCATCAAGGCCCCAGATTACACTACCCTACCCTCTTACCTCCGCGCTTTCACCATGGACGAAGCTAGGCTTGTGCTGACCGCCGCCCGAAAGGAGGACAAAGCAATTTTCCGTTGGATACCGTGGCTTTGCGCATACTCAGGCATGCGGGTGAGCGAGGCTGGAAATCTCCACAAGGAAGACTTCTTTGAAACAGGCGGCCGGTGGTTCTGGAAAGTTACCACAGTGGGGAACCGCACCTTGAAGACAGAAAGCAGTGAACGGCGCGTTCCGGTTCACAAAGCTCTCGCCGAAGAAGGGTTGATCGATTTCGTCAAGGCGGCACCCGCTGGCCGCCTGTTCAAAGGCGAGACGAAAGCGGAAATCAGCGTTCAGCCTCGCGTGGGGACATGGGTTCGTGCCTTGATTCCTTTCGACAAGCGCCCGGAACTTTCTCCTAACCACGGCTGGCGTCACCTGTTCGAAGACCTGTGCCGTCGTGATCATGTGCCGGAAGACGCCCGCAACTACATCACCGGGCGAACGGACGGCAAATCGCAAGAGCTTTATGGTCGCAGTGAAGTCATGCTTCCTGGACTCGCTGCAGCGATGGATCAAGTCCACGCTATCACGTTAGCCTAGTCGCCTTCTGCAAGATCATCTCAAAAGCTGACGATAGCTTCGACGTTCTGATAGCGACCAAGGATTCGTTGCAGTGATGGGCTAACTTCGAAGCCCTCTTCGGTCACATAGGCGTTTGCGAGCATCGCTTTCTCAAGCGATGTGATCGCTGGCGGGCGGCTTCCGTGCGCGGGAAAGTCACCCATGAGAACCATTTCGACATATACTACATCGTCAGATTGATAGACGACCAGAGGGGCGAAGCGCAGTTCCTCGCCCTCGTAGGTGGCAGTGACGAACCGCCTCGCGGCCAGAGCATCCTGGAGCACTATCTCAACCGTGGGCTGGCGATGCCCTTGATTAAGGGCAGGGTTGCCGAGCGATAAACTAAGTGAAAGACCCAACATATAGCGGTTTCCTTTGCGAATCACGACGACATATTGCGATGTTTAGATACTACATCAAAAACGGAACGGACACTTCGCGCATTTTGTTCTTCTTTTGTTCATTTTAGGGATTCACACCGGATTCCGTCCATGAGACAATAGTTCCCAGATTGAAGTTGGGAACAAGAATGAATATCGCCTCTGCACTGTCCAGCGTGAAGAAAGCCATTGGATTCCCGGTAGAAGAAAAGGCCTATTCCCTTAATAGTCCTGACTTCGCCGACATGATCAGCTTCAGACACACCTTTTCTGGGGTGAACGTCAGCGGAAATTCATCCCTCTATGTTCCGGCTGTTCTTCAGGCTCTCCGATTGATCTCAGAAACTATCGGATCTCTTCCTTGCAAGGTCTACCGGGAAACCGAAGATGGCAAGGACGTGGCGACCGATCATTCCGCTTATCGTATCGTCCATAGACGAGCGAACGAATGGACAGGCGCCGGTGATCTCCGCACCAGCCTGACAGCCGACGCGCTCATGCACGGCGACGGCTATGCAAAGGTGGTCCGCTTCCCCGACGACGGCCGGCCGTTCGAGCTTCAGCGCCTGAAGCCGGGCAAAGTGACAGTCCTTGAGAACGAAATGACCGGCGCACCAGTCTTTCGCGTCTCCGAGAAGTCCGGCACTCGTGACTATCCGCACACCGAAATTCTTCATATCCGGTCCTTCCTGGCAACCTCCCCGATCGCGTTCGGCAAGGAAGCTGTTGGCCTTGCGTCGATTCTTGAGCGTCACGGCGCGCAATTCTTCGGTTCCGGTGCTCGCCCGACCGGCATCATCTCCAATGAAAAACCACAGGGCGGCGAAGCCGGTGCCCAGGCAGTCGGCAATATCCGAAAGTCCTTCCGCGAGTGGCAGAAGGGCGGTTCCGGCGATCCGCTGATCCTTGATGCCGGTTGGAAGTATGATCAGCCGGCCATGACCTCAACCGATGCCCAGTTCCTTGAGCATCGGCTGGAACAGGTCCGCGAAATCGCCCGCATCTTTGGTGTTCCGCCGACCATGCTTTTCGAGCTTACCCGCGGAACATGGTCGAACACCGAACAGATGGGCGCGCAATTCCTTCAGCTCTGCCTTCGCCCTTGGCTTGATCGCTGGCAGGACGCTTACGCGACCGTCCTTCTCAGCGAGGATGAACAGGACGACCACTATTTTGAATTCGTCGTTGATGACCTCATGCGCGCAGACGCAGCGAGTCGCACCGCCAACATGACCGCGCTTGTGACGAACCGGATCATGACGCCGAATGAGGCGCGCGCGATCCAGAACATGCCGCCCCTGCCGGGTGGTGACGAACTCATCAATCCGCACACGACCAGCAACGCCGCCCCGACCACGGCCCCGGCGAAGGATGCCGCATGACACAGCATATCGCCTTCTTCGGCGACAGCCAAAAGGCTTTCTCCTTCCCGACCCGCGAACTTATCGAAGAGCTTGAGCGTAAGACCGGCCACGGCGTCGGCGCACTGTTCCGACGTTTCCGCACGTCCGAATACTCCCTCTCTGACGTGCTTCAGGTGATCCGGCTCGGCCTCGTCGGTGGAGGCACCTCCCCAGCCGAAGCTGACCAGCTTGTTTCGATTTACGGCGTCGGGCGTCCGCTCGCCGAAATCTTCGCCGTTGCCGATGGCGTCATCACGGCCCTGTTTTTCGGCAGCGCCTCGGAAAATCCCCACGACGGAACGGGACAGTCCGCATGACCGAGCGCATCGAAATCAAGGCCGCACTCACCGTTGACGACGCCGGCACCATCACCGGCATTGCTTGGCCCTTCGGTTCTCCCGATCGCGTCGGCGACGTGATCGAAAAGGGCGCATTCGCCTCCCCTGAAGTCTTGCCGATGCTGTTCGCGCACGACCAGGCGCAGGTTATCGGCGTTTGGGACCAGATCGAAGAAACCCCGGATGGCCTCACAGTCAAAGGCCGCTTGCTCGTGGACGACGTTGAGCGCGCCCGCGAAGTCCGCGCCATGATCCGCACGAAGGCTGTTTCCGGCCTGTCTATCGGCTTCCGCACAAGGGCTGCGAAGCCCCGGCAGCGCGGGCGCACGATTACGGCCCTCGACCTTCACGAAATCTCAGTTGTCGCCGTTCCCAGCCATCCCGGCGCGCAAATCACGTCAGTAAAGGCCGCCGATGGCACGGCAGAACACAAGGAACCCAAGTTGGAAAACGAAGAAATCGAAATGAAGAATGATCCGGTGATTTCGCCGGAAGACCTGAAGGCCCTCAAGGCCGACATTGCAACCATCAAGGCGAAGCTCAATCGCCCAACTGCTGCGAACAACAACCAGCCGACCGCGGAGAACGACAACGACCTTGAGCGCAAGGCCTTCAATTCATTTCTCCGCCGCGGCGTCGAACGCATGTCCGCCGATGAGGTGAAGGCGCTCACGGTTGCCAGTGACACGAACGGCGGATTCCTCGCCCCGGAAGAAGTCGGCAATGAGCTTATCAAGCTGCTATCCGAATATTCTCCGATCCGCAGCTATGCCCGCGTCGTCTCGATCTCGGCAGAGTCGATCAAGTATCCGCGCCGCGTCTCCGGCACTGCCGCAACGTGGGTGGATGAAACCGAAGACCGCACCGAAAGCGGCATGACCTTTGAACAGGTCACGCTGACCCCCATCGAACTCGCGACCTTCACCGACGTTTCGAACCAGCTTCTCGAAGACAACGCATATGGCCTTGAGGGCGAACTTCTGGCCGACTATGCGCAGTCGTTCGGTCAGACCGAAGGGCTTGCGTTCGTCAAGGGCACGGGCGTCAAGCAGCCGAAGGGCATCATGATCGCTTCCGGCATCAAGGAAGTGAAGACGGGCGTAGCCGCTGCTTTCCCGTCCACGAACCCGGCTGACGTGCTTATCGGCATGTATCACGGCATCGCCACGACTCACGCCAATAATGGCGTCTGGCTGATGAATCGCAACACGCTCGGCACCATTCGCCAGTGGAAGGACAGCACCGGCCGCTATCTCGTTCTCGACCCGATCACCGCAGGCGGCGTTTCCACGCTGCTTGGCCGGCCGATTGTCGAGATGCCCGACATGGATGACATCGGCGGGGGCAAGTATCCAATCCTGTTCGGCGACCTGACCGGCTACCGGATCGTTGACCGCGTCGGACTCTCGACACTTCGCGACCCCTACACCCTCGCAACGAAGGGCCAAGTTCGCTTTCACGCCCGCAAGCGCGTGGGCGCCGACGTGACGCACCCTGACCGCTTCATCAAACTGAAGGTCGCGGCCTAAACCATGACCTACGAGCGGCCCGCATATGAGCAGGTGACGATTGCGCACGGTGGCAACACCGTGATGCTTCGCCCTTCCTTGCGGGCGGCTGCGACCCTTGTTGAACGCCACGGCTTCCCCGGCCTCTTCCGGGCACTGGACGAACTAAACCTCACCATCATTTCCGAAATCATCCTGGCGGGCTCCACCAACCGGCAGGATGCGGCGGCTTTCCTTCTTTCCCATGCTGGAAAGCCGCTTTTCCCTTTTCTTGTTGCCGTGCGCCAACCGCTCGCCGAGTTGATTTCGATGTTCATGCCGGCCCCCCATCCAAAGGCGGAACCATCCAAAGGGAAGGCCGTCTCGTGGTCTGAAGCTTATGTGGGCCTCTTTGGCTATGCGACCGGCTGGATTGGCTGGACGCCTGAAGCCGCATGGAACGCCACGCCGACCGAGATCGATCGCGCCTACGTCGCTCACCTCGACATGCTCAAGGCCATTCACGGTAGCGCAGAGAAAGAGCAGCTCGCCCACGATCCACGTGAGGAAGTCACCGAAGGCGAAGCCCGATCGGGCCTCACCAAGCTCAAGGCCAACGCCCAGCGAGGCAAGCCATGAGCAAACCGCCCCGCCTCTGCTCATGCGGCCGCGTCGTGCCAAACACGGAAATCTGCGAATGTCGCCGATTGGTGACACGCGAGCGCAACCGTCGCCATGATGAGCGCCGGCCTTCAGCCCGCGCCCGCGGCTATAACCATGAGTGGCGCAAAGCCCGCCTCGACTATCTCGCCATGAACCCGCACTGCCGCGAATGTAGCAAGGCGGGCGTCACCCGGCTTGCAACGGTCGTGGATCACATCATTCCGCACCGTGGCGACAAGAACCTCTTTTGGCATCGCGCCAACTGGCAACCGCTTTGCGCCCCTTGCCACAACTCAATCAAGCAACGTCAGGAAAGAAATCTGTAAATGAAAAAGATCACCCTTCCGCCCAATGTATGGACCCGTTTCGACGGTTCTTCGTTCCAACCTCGTCCGCCCGCCGTAATCAAGATCACGACGGTTCGGGCCAAAGAGCCCGATGAGATCGTCCCGCCTGATACCTCAACAGATGCCTTCATCACGAACACTGGCGTTACCGATCAGCTCCTGGACCTGGAGTCTCTGACGCGCGAATTCTTCACTGCTATCTATCTCATGCCAGCCGATAGCAGCGGTGCAGCTACAGTCATTTCGGCTTAGCGATGACACCCGCCGAACGCGCTCGCCAGATCGACAAGGAAGAGTTTGCAGCCGAATCCCAAGCGGCACGCGAGCGCGCCTTCGCTTACTCCAAACACTGCCGGCAGCGTGAACAGCAGCGGGTGCGAGCCTGGATGGGCATCACGAAGAACGTCGTCAACAAGGTCAATCAACTTCACGTCTCAGACCGTGCGCATCGGCATACTGTGAACGGCAAAACGAAAACGTTGGTCGAATGGGCCGACGTCCTCGGCATCACCCCTAAAGCACTGCTCTGTCGTCGTCGCAAACTTGGCTCGATGGAGGCAGCCATCGCCTTCCGACCGGCTGGACGTTGGGCGAAGTGCCCCGACGCCGGGGTATCTCCGAACTTTGCCCCTTCAGAGGGGACCGGCGCGGGGAGCACCGCGGAAGAGACGCCGAAAATAACTTTTTCAGAAAAGGCCTAGTCGCAGCATGTCCGCAGTCAGTCTTGAACTCGCCAAGGCCCATATGAAGATCGACGGAATCGCCGAAGATGAGCTTATTTCGCTCTATATCGACGGCGCGGAAACGTGGGTCGGCAACTATATCGGCCGGCCCATCGCGGATCTCGACCCCGTTCCGGCAGACGTCAAAATCGCACTTTTGCGGCTTGTTTCCTTCTATTTCGAGTGCCGTAACATCGCGACTTTTGGCCTGTCCATGCAGCTTGCGCCGCATGGCGTGACCTCGATCCTCGATAACTACCGAGAAAAGTGGTTCACCGATGGCCAGTAAGGACGGGCTAGACGGTCTAATGAAGGCGTTCGATCGGGTGAAGAACGCCCCGCGCAATAGCATCAATGCCGCTTTGCTCGCCTCGGCGAACGAACTCGCGGACGCTCAGCGGCATCTTGCGCCGGAAGATACCGGCGCGCTGAAGGAAAGCATCGTCGTTACTGGCCCCGGCCAATCGACCCCCGCCTATAGCCAGCCGGGTGGCGAGACCGTGGCCGGCGAGCATGAGGTGATCGTGACCGTTGGTGATCACACCGTCCGGTATCCGCACCTTGTCGAATACGGCACGAGCGACACCGAAGCTCAGCCCTTCTTTTGGCCGGCCCTTCGCCTTCTCCGCAAACGCCTTCAGCAACGAATTGACCGCGCCGGCAGGAAGGCCGTGCTCGACGCATGGAATGGAAAGAATGTTTGAACCGACGCTTGCCTTGCAGACTGCCATCCGCGCCGCTCTCGTGAACTCGCCGGCCGTGGTGGATCTCGTGCCGCTTGACCAAATCCGCGCCGGCAGCACCCGCCCCGACAAGACGCCCTGCATCATTTTGAGCGACGGCAACACGACCTTGCACGGTCACGACTACCGCAGCCAGCGCACGGCATGGGTTTATCTCGACCTGCATATTTGGACCCTGGACGCTGGACAGGACGCGGCGAAGGAAATCGCGGGCGCGGTTATGGCCGCACTGGATAAGCCCCTCAAAATTGAGGGTGGTGACTGTGATCATTTCCGCGTCGTGCGCTCGACCTTCCCGCGCGATCCTGACCCTGCATACGGTCACGGCATCCTGTCAGTCGAAGCTCTCATTCGATGGTTGATTTGACATGCTGAACATCGGAACGATGGATCGCCGCATCACTATTGAGCGCGAAACGGAAACCGTGTCACCGTCCGGCGATGTGCGGAAGGCATGGGCGCCCGTCGCGACTGTTTGGGCTGAAGTGCTTCAGCAAACGGCGAGCGAATTCTTCACCGGCTACGGCGAGGCCGAAACCGGCACCGTGATTTTCCGTGTCCGGTATCGCCCAGGCATCACGACGAAGGACCGCGTGACCAACGACGGCACGGCATACGGCTTGAAGGAAATCAAGGAACTCGGCAGGCACGACGCGCTTGAACTCCGCGGCGAGGCCCTGAAGTCGTGACTCACCTTCGCGGTGTAAAGCCGGCCATCGAACGCGATACCAACGCACTGCTGAGGGCACCGGCAGCGCCGAAGCAGCTTTCCGCCTACGCGCGCGCCGAATGGAAGCGGATTATGCCCGGCCTTATCGAGCGTGGAATCATCACCCGTGGCGATCTCGGCGGGGTGGAAGACTATTGCCGCGCCCGCGGTCTTGTTCGCGAGATTGAGGACGCGCTTCGCACTTCCGGCGAAATCGACATGAAGCTTTGCCGCCTTCAGGACAAGGCAATGCAGACGGCCCGGCAGCTTGCCGCCGAATATGGTCTCTCGCCGGTATCGCGCGCCCGTGTCGGCAGCGCAGCGGCCGACGATGACGACTCCGACAACCCGCTCATGATCGGCAGGAACCGGCCATGAGCAAAAGCGCGTTTCCGCATTGGATTTTTGACGGCAGCACCATTGATGATCCGCTTGGCCGTGGAAAGGACGCTGTTGACTTCATTCGGGCGCTGAAGCATCCGGCCAGTGTCGCCGCGAAGGGCCGATTTCAGCTCTACGATTTTCAGGAGCGAATGACGCGCCGGATTTATGGCCCGCGCAACCCGGACGGAAGCCGGATCGTCCGCACTGTCTTCCTGATGCTGCCCCGGGGCAACCGTAAGACTAGCATCGCCGCAGCGTGGGCGCTTCTCCATACCATCGGCCCGGAAGCCCGCGCGGCTGGGCAGGCCATTTTTGCGGCATCCGACCGCGAACAGGCAGGTATCGGCTTTAAGGAAGCTGCGAACATCGTGCGCGAGGATCGCCGCATCGTGGCCGCGACCCGCATCTATGACGCCCATAACTCGGCAAAAAAGATCATGTGTCGCCTGAATAAGGCCGAATTGCTCGCCGTTTCGAGCGATGGCGCTGCCCAGCACGGCAAGACGCCCAGCTTTGTGCTTGTCGATGAAATCCATGCTTGGAAGGGCCGAGAGCTTTGGGAGGCCCTCAAGTCCGGTATGGCGAAGGTTCCCAACACCCTCATGATTATCGCCACGACGGCAGGCCGTGGGCAGGAGAATATCGGTTTCGAGCTTTACGACTACGCCCGGAAGGTCGCGACGGGCGAGATTCATGATCCGTCATTTCTTCCGATCATCTTCGAAGCAGAACCCGGCGACGATTGGCGCGACGAAGCCGTTTGGCACAAGGTCAATCCTGGCCTCGCGCACGGTTTCCCTGATCTCGGCGGATTGCGGACGATGGCGCGCGAGGCTGAACACCGGCCCGCCGAACGCTTCGCCTTTCAGCAGTTCCACCTCAATATGTGGCAGGCCGCTTCCCGCGATCCGCTTTTCGACATGGCCGTCTATGACGCCGGACGCGACCTGAATTTCGACCTTGCCGAACTTGAGGGCTTGCCTTGCTGGCTCGGCGTGGACCTGTCCCGATCGGGCGATCTTACGGCAATCGTTGCCGCGTTCCGTCATGACGATGGTCGGATCTCGCTTCACCCATGGTTCTTCCTACCGTCCGAAGGTCTGGAGGATAAGGCCAAGGTCGAACAGGTTCCTTATCCCCGGTGGCGCGATGATGGCCTGTTGAACGTGATCGATGGACCGGTGATCGAACCCGACGTGATCGCCGACCAGATCGTTGACATTTGCGGCACCTACGACGTGCGCGAAGTCATCTTCGACCCATC
Organism: Rhizobium sp. NLR22b; assembly: GCF_019685295.1. NCBI lineage: Bacteria > Pseudomonadati > Pseudomonadota > Alphaproteobacteria > Hyphomicrobiales > Rhizobiaceae > Rhizobium > Rhizobium sp. NLR22b. The sequence continues at coordinate 74,886 of NZ_JABDWM010000014.1, read as the reverse complement.
GCTTGCCGGGCCGCTCATGTCGAAGCTCATGGATCATGGCATCAACGTGCTTCAGCTTCCGCAGACGGCAAAGCACATGCACGGCCCGATTTGCGACCTCGAGCGCGTGGTGAATGGCCGCCGAGTCCGCCACGGCGCGCACCCGATCCTTCGCAACCACTTCGAAAGCGTCGTGGTGAAGCGGGCGACCAGCGCCAGCGAACTGACCACGATGCACAAGGGCACCCGCCACAGCAATCATATCGACGGCGCTATCGCGTCCGCGCTTTCCGTCTTCCGGGCCGCCGCGAACGACAACCAGCGCTCAATCTTTGACCTCGACCCCAACGAATTTGACCGGCTTCGCGATGAAGCCGAAGCAGCATAAGGATTTTTGCAATGGATGACGGCCAGCGCCTTTTGGTCACTTTCGAAGCCCGACTGAACAAGTATGAGCGCGATCTTGAGCGCTCCAAGGGCAAGAGCCGCACTAACTTCCGGGCGATCCAGAAAGAGGCCGAAACCGCTGCTTCCGGTATCGAGAATGCGATGGGCGGCGCAATGAAGACGCTCGGCAGCTTCGGCAAGGGCTTGCTCGGCGGCATCGCGGGCGGGCTGGCCGTGGGCGGCCTGGACCAGATTATTGAACGCGTCGGCGAGCTTGCGAAGGGCGTTGCCGAAGTCGGCGACATGGCGAAGATGGCCGGCCTGAAGGTGAAGGACTTTCAGGAACTCAAGTATGTGGCCGAACAGAACCGCATTCCCGTTGATGCCCTGACCGACGCCATGAAGGAGCTTTCGCTTCGCGCGGACGAGTGGATCAAAACCGGTTCCGGCAGCGGCGCGGAATCTTTCCAGCGCATGGGCTATAGCGCGGAACAGCTTGCCCGGAAGCTCCAAGATCCGAAGGCCCTCTTGCTGGATATCATCGACCGTATGCAGCGCCTGGACAGCGCGGCCCGCATCCGCGTCTTCGATGAAGTCTTCGGCGGACAGGGCGGCGAAAAGTTTGTGCAGCTCATCGACCGGGGAGCGGACGGCATCCGCGCGACGATCAAGGAAGCGAACGACCTTGGCCTTGTCATGGATGAGCAGCTCATCGAGCGCGCCGATGAATTTAACCGCAAGTGGTCCGCAGCCGCGAGCTCGTTCGGCACCTATTGGAAAGAAGCCTTCCTCAGCGTGGCATTCCTCGCCGATGACCTCCTTGACCGCTTCAATAAGGTTGATGAACAGACGACCCGCAATGTGCAGTCCGCGCTTGTCTCGACTTATCAGAAGCTCGAAACGGCAAAAACGCGCCTTGCCGACCTCACCCAGGAAAAGGGCGCGTCTCCCGACGATCCGACCATTGATCTCAATATTGAGAGGCAGAAAGAGCTTGTTGAGGAACTGGCCGGCGAAGCCATTAAGCTTCGCGACGTTCTCGACCGGCGCAATGGCTATGACGACAACTTTATCTATAAGACCGGCGAAGACGCCAAGGGCGCAACGCCTCCCGTGAATAACCTCAACACTGCCCTGTCCGGCAGCGGTAGCGCTGCCGCGAGGGCCGTCGCCGGCATCAAGAGCTATTCCGATGCTATCCGCGCCCTGAAGGAAGAGGTGCCGGACTTGGCGAAGTCGCTCGCCGATCTCGATGCGAAGGCGAAGATTGACGCGATCTATCAAAAGGCCATTTCCCAGGCAAGCGGCCAGCGCGAAATCGCCCTGGCTAACGAGATGCGCGGCAAGGCGCTTTCGTCGCTCAACCTCAAGAGCGCGACGGACGACCCCACGAGCTATCTTTCCGCCGTTCTCGCCAACGGCAAGGGGAAGGACAGCATCACCGGAATGGCAGACGCTTTTGCGCAAAAGCTGGCGAAGATGCTCGCTTCCATGCCCGACGATCTCAAGGGCAGCGTCACCATCAATTCCGGTTTTCGCGATATTGCTCGACAGCAGCAGCTTTGGCTTGATGCCCTGAAGAAGTATGGATCCCCGGAAGCCGCCCGGAAGTGGGTGGCACCGCCCGGCAACAGCCAGCACAACAAGGGCAACGCTGCCGATCTAGGATATGGTTCCGATCGCGCGCGCGATTGGGTTCATGCGAACGCTGGCAATTTCGGCCTGTCCTTCCCGCTCTCGAATGAGAATTGGCACATTGAGGATGCCGACGCCCGCGCCAAGAATACTGCCGACGAAATCCAGCGCTTGACCGATGCGGCGCAGAAGCAGGCCGACGCGTATAGCCAGATCACCGGGGGCGCCAGCGAATATACGGCGCAACAGGGTATCGAACAGCAGGCGCTCGGCATGACGGCGCAGCGGGCCGCCGCGCTTCGCTATGAACAGGAAATGCTGAACGAAGCCCAGCGGGCCGGCATCGCGCTCACGCCCCAACAGCGGCAGGAAATCGCCAGTCTTGCCCAGGGAATGGCATCAGCCGAAATTAGCGTGAACAGCTTGCGGGAGAAGCAGGAGCAAGCGCAGGAGACGGCCCACTTCTTCGGTCAGTCCATGACCGACGCGCTCACGGGCATCATTGACGGCACCATGACGGCACAAGAGGCATTGCAACAGTTCCTGAAAACCCTTCTTCAAGCTAGCCTTCAGGCCCTGCTCATGGGTGAGGGTCCGCTTGCCAATCTGTTTGGCACCGCGCCCAAGGCCGACAAGCAGAAAGAGGGTGGTGGTGTTGGCTTCGGTGGACTGTTCGGCTCACTGCTCGGTGGACTGTTTGGATTCGCCGAAGGCGGCTTCACCGGTCGTGGCGGAAAATATGAGCCGGCAGGCGTCGTGCACCGTGGCGAGTTTGTCATGAGCACGGAGGCAACGCGCCGGATTGGTGTCGCGAACCTTGAAGCTATGCACCGTGGCGCACGTCGTGGCGGGTTCGCCGAAGGAGGCTATGTCGGCAACGCACCCGCACTTCGCAAGCCCGACCTGGAGCCCGCGAACAGTAACACCGCGCCTGTCCAGCAGATCACCATTTCCGCCCCTGTCACGGTCAACGCAAACGGTGGCACTCCGGAGCAGAACGCCGATCTCGCTAAGCAAATCGGCGCGCAGATCGAAGGCACCATGCGCGGGGTCGTGGTTTCAGAGATTCAGAAACAAATGCGGCCGGGCAATCTTCTGAGCGCCGGGCGCGGGCGCTAAACGCTAAGCGCCGGAAGTGGAGTAAGGCTTCCCGCGCCTTACAGTCGACTTGAAACAGAAAGACCCCGGCGGGGTCTGACGTCGCCGGGGGCATGAGATGCAATCGCCGCTATGCGACTACCCATATAATAGTCGCCAAAAGCGCCGGTTGCGTGAAAAATTTCCCGAAAAAACTCACGCAACCGGTTCGTTTTGTGGCTATCCTATTCATAAGCAGGGTCTGACTTATCTGCTGTTGAATAGGCTGGCATAGCCGCCGATGATTTCCATACAATACCGTCAGATCCGGCAGGACGAGCAACGCTGGTAGATTGCGACTCGTGAGCGTTATCAGATCGCCAAACTGGTTTGATAACTCTACGCCAGCCATATCCGGCAACGGTATGGGAAGTCTGACATAAAGGCCGACAGTCTGACCCCGGCCTCCCTGTAACAAGGTTGTCAAGTTTGGTATGTCTCCCCGACAAGCTCGTCATATGGGCTGTCGTGCGGCCTCAGAGAAAGAATACTCTTCTTTCCAGACGGAGCTTTACCTAGAGCAATGTGACTGGATGCTTGGCCGATAGGCGTTACATCCTGTTCATGCTCTAGGTAAAGCTATGTCAGCTTCCTAGAGAAAGGTTATAGGGTTTAGGAAAGCTCATGAACGAGCCTGAACTTCCATGGCTAGCGTTACTCGAACATGTTCCGCTTGTATCTGGTGACAGGAATTCGGATTGACTCGTCTGCCGGCTGATCGACCGGCAAGCACGCATAAATCTGCCCATCATTCTCCGCGTCGCCCTCTTGTTTGAGCTGTTCGATCATTTCAGCGATGGAGTCCCGGCACTCCTTCATTGTCCCGCTCCCCGGAGAGATCGACATAATATCGTTGGGGAAGATCGATACCGCGCGCACTCTGGTGTCGTCCGGTAGCTCATCCGCCTTCGCCACGTTCAAACAGGCGGTTGCCAGCAGCACCGCACATAAAATCCTAAGCATCATCCCCCCTACGACGATTCCTATCATTGAGCGTATAGCGCACGTTGGGCGGCGACAAGAACCGACCTGTTCAGCAGTCGTCTGGCCCCCGCGGTAAATCAATATTTACTGACTAAGCGTTTGATATAATTGTTGTTTTTTGAATTTCACGCTTTACATTTGAGGTTAAATGGAGGATATCGATAATCGTTAAAACGAACCGAAGGGCGTTTGAAAATGAAGACTGCAAGCAGCGAAATCTATCTCCCAGACAATCTCTATGAGGAACTCGTGAACCGGCTTGTCGAAGTCATTCCGCTCCTCGGCGGCCGGGACGAACTTGTCGCACGATTGGGGGAAGTGACCGGCATCTGGCCCGAACACTCCCGGCTCGAAGAAGCCGTTGACTTTGCTCTTGCGTCTTAACTCTAACATGTTAAATGTTAGATCATCAGTGAAGGGGCTAATGATGGTCAAGACGGCGGCAGAGTATCAGCGGGCTTATCGGGAACGTTTAAGGGAGAAGGAAAAGGAAGCGATCGGAGTGGCCGACGACGCCTTCCAGATGCCTTTTAACGTGTTCATGGCTGACTTCTGGAATGACGTCACAACCTACCTTGAATGGACGGGCATCAAGGAACTGCCGGACTACGCTGGTGACGGTGATAGCGATCCAGATTGGAACCCGGAAACCGATGGGCCAAATCGCGGAGCACTCGGCCGGGCGGAAAGAATGGTCGGGCTTTACCTCGATGCAGCCAGCGCCCTGGCCGGTTACGTCAACCGCTACAAGGTGCAGGAGATCGGCAACCGGATCGCCGAACTTGAGGCCGCAGACCTCAACGACCCGGACGCACGGAAACAGGCTTTGGCGGATATCGTCAGGCTTACGAAATACCGGGACCAGCTCTCTAAGCAGGTCCGGTGGACCCTTCCACAATGGAAGGTCAAGGGCGAGTGATCGCTTTGAATGCCCTGCCGGAGGCGGTTGCCGCCGCCCCGGCAGGTGAAGGAATGCCGATTGCCAAATCAACCTTCCAGAAAAGGACCATTATCATGCCGAACCGCGACCTTAAAGCCGTCGAAGTCATGGGCCGAAAGGCCTTCAATAGCTTCCTGTTTGAAATTTATGGCGACCGCGCAACCGATAGCGTGAAACCCGATATCGCGCTTCAGGGCGACGGCATCTATCGAGTCGAGGTTTTCAATTCGCCCGAAGGGATTATCGCTGCAGCACACGAGTTGCATCGCGTCCATGTCGCCCGTCTCACGCCAGAGCCCGATTTCGTGGATATGACACCGGCGGACAAAGCCATCATCAAGGGAGCGGCGCGCTAATGTCGGCACAGCCACCCCGCAAAATGCCAGCCGAAGATATCCCCGAATTCATTCGCGGCAAACACCGGCTCTCTCCCGCCGTGCAGAAGATTGTTGATGACAATCGCCGGCAACACGACGAGCAAAGTGAGGTATTCCGAGCCGTCGCTCGCGACATCATCGAAAATGCACAAAAACAGTTGGCGACGGCTCTTAAGCTCGATCTCCATGCCTTCGCCCAAGTGCCCGACGACGTGCTCGACCATCTTCTGGCGACAAGTCGAACGGCAAAGGCACTTGAGGAAGTTCCCGGCACGAAGATCACAGTAAGCTTCATGAGCGAGGTGAACGTCAACGGCATCCGGGTTCCAAACGAGGACTCCGAATAGCAAAGCTAGGCCCGCTTCACAGCGGGCCTTTCTCATTCTGGATTCTCTATGGCAAAATTCTCACCCGAAACAATCGAGAAGCACTTACGGCGCAAACATCCCGGTTGCCCAGATTTCGCCATCGCCTTTTTTGTCGTCGAGATCGCGAAGAAAGATTGGAAGGGGGCGACCATTGGCAAAGCTGTCGGCATCACGATGCAAAACGTGCTTCGCCATAGCATGACCGACTACGACCAATTGCTCTTAGCAGGCGTCGATCGCGAAGAGGCTCGCCGACGGGTGCAGCCAAGAATCAACACAATGATTAACGCTTGGAAGAGGCTCCGGACCTGACGGCCTTTTTCCCTACCGCCAAGAAATGATAAGGCCGATTACTGAGAGAACCACGGCGAGAATACCAACCCAGGCAGCGACTTTGGCCCAGAAAAGCGTTGCCTTACCCGTTTCGCTATTGCGTCGGGCGATTTCACCGCGAGCCTTCAAAGCGACAGGACTGTCATTCATCCCAGCTAATTCCGCAAGCTGTGCATCCGTTAGCTTGCGAGCTTGTTGTTCCATTTCTTCCGAAGTGCCGTTCAGCATTGCGATTGCTTCCACGCTTAAAATTAACGCTATCACAGGACAGAAAATAGTCGGGTATCGCGTTAGTGTCGTCCGGTTTTTACATCCTCCGCCATGATATAAAGTGGGTCTGTAACGCACCCGAAGGAGGCGACATGAACCTAATCGAATCTCTGCAAAACGCGTGGCAGTTGATCCAAAAAGAACCATGGATCTTCCTATCCTTTGCGGGGACGATGGCTACCGGCGGCTTTCTCACCGGCCGGTGGTTTAATGCCGAAAAGGTATCGAACCTTGAAAGCCGGATTGCGCGGCGGGACGAACAAATCAAAGATCTTGAGCAGCGAAATAAGGATCTCAAGGAAAAATTTGAGACTCAGATGCCTACAGCATCTGCAATCGACGAAGTCAAACGTCCACAGCGGCATTACCTAATCGGGCGTTTCACGGCCGAATACCAGAATGAGAATAGAGGAAAGCTAACGCCACGCATGGAAGCCGGCCTCGACTTGCCTCCGGCCGAGTGGATCAATGCCCGTCTCGAGAAACTAGATGAGACTTGGCGTGTCCGAAATGTGCGAGGTATGCATTTCGACATCTACGAGCCCACCGAGCGGTAATTACCTCACAGAAAAAGGCCCGCGTCGGACAGTGCCCCCATGTCCATGGCATATCCCTGACTCGTGTTCTGCAACGAGTCTATTCAGGGTGAATCCGCACCCATAACCACAATGTTGCATTTACTCCAAGAAAACTGGAACAAAAAATACAAACATAACCTTGCGGTTGTAAGCACGGGATAGATTAATAAGAAGCCTGTCGCGCTGATTCGTGCGAGTGAATCCACGATGGCAACCTCAAAGGAGACTACCTTGGAAGACAACGTAAAGAAGTCTTTGGACCAAATTTTCAGCCGCCATCGCGAGGCGGAGCAGGCGCGTCAGGTTCAGAAAGAAGCGATGGTAAGTGCGGAAGCCAAATTCAAGGCTGAGTTCGAGGAGGCAATCGACAGTATTATCCTACCCGTCATGAACGAGATTGGCGAATACATCAAATCGCAGGGCTACGATTTTCGGGTCGACCGCAAGGCCGAACGGGTGGAGAATCCGAGAACCGGCCAGACCACGCCCGCCAACGTAAGCCTGGTGATTATCACGAAAGACGAGCCCCGCCACTCTCAGAGGAATCCGTCATTCACCATATTTGCCGAAGTCCATAGCAAGAAAGTTCGGTTCTACGAAAGCACTCCCAGCATGTCGGGCCCCGCTGGCGACTACCCCCTCACAGCATTAACACGCGAAATGGTTCAGGCCGGCATAGTAAAATTGATAAATCGAGTTTTCTGATCGGACCTGACATGAAGGCCTGATTTTCCGAAAAAAGTCACAAAATATCGTTGGTCACAATGTCACAAATTAGCATATATTAATACATATTTTTCTTTTGCTTCTCATGACTTTATCGAACGTCACAATGAGAGTATCGAGTTTTCGAGTCTCTCATCGCCCACCATTCTTCCCCTCAAGTTTCAAAGAGTGATGTCAACAACCGCAGTCTCATCTGCCGCTGACTGGCTCACGCAGCTATCTGCCTCTGCAGAGGCTGCCGGCTGGGAACGCGGCTTCGGCAAGACGTTCCGGCGCAGCATAGCTGTCCGGCAGGTCAAATGCGGCGCCGTCTGGAAACCAGGTTCCGCCAAAACGGACTACTCCGGCCGCCGGGCCACCTCCTATTGGGCGAATGGATGGGGGCCGGCAAAAGTGGGAGAATCGCCGCCCGGAAAGTCTTCGCGTTTGGAGGCTTATGACACCTGGAGGTGTGCCATGAGGGCTCTCAGCTCCGCATTGACGCTGTGCATCGCGATAGCCCTTGGCGCGCCAAGCGCCACATATGTCAGCCTGCCCGGATACGCGTTCAAAACGAATCCGAACTGTCAGCGCCACGTATCGAAGACGAAGTTTGACAGGAGATGCGACCAGCCGAGACTGGGTTTCAAGGACTTTACGCCCCCGCTTGTGACCGTGCTCGGGATCTGAAGATCCTGCTCGGCTCCTGGCAAATCATGCCTTCGCCAGTTCTTGATCCACCGCGGAAACCAGCCGCGAATCATCCGCCGTCACATCGGGCGCAAAGCGGGCGGCGACTTTGCCGTCGCGGCCGATCAGGAATTTTTCGAAATTCCAGAGGATGTCATCCTCGTCGCCGCCTGAAATGCCGTGGGCATTCAGGCGTTCGCGCATCGGACCCTCGCCCGTCGTCTTCACGCCCGATTTGGTCAGCTGCCGGTAGAGCGGGTGCTGGGCCTCGCCCTTGACCGAAATCTTAGAAAAAATCGGGAAGGTGACGTCGTAGGTGGTGGTGCAGAAATCGAAGATCTCGGCGTCGGTGCCGGGTTCCTGGCCCTTGAAGTCGTTGGCGGGGAAAGCGGCGATGACGAAGCCGCGCTCGCGCTTTTCGCCATAGAGCCTTTCCAGTCCCTCATATTGCGGCGTGAGTCCGCATTTCGAGGCGACGTTGACGATCAGAAGCACCCTGCCCTTGTATTCGTTCAGTGTGATCTGTCGACCATCCACCGTCTTGACCGGAATATCCAGCACATTGCCCATCATGGGAACCTCCAATTGGCAAGGATCGGTCCGGCGAGCTTAGCGATATCGCCGTCATTGTCATCAGGGTGAAGATCAACTCGGCGTCAGCATCCCCGGCGTCGCCGTTGGCAACCCCGGGGCAACCGATCAGGCAGGTGAGGTTTCCCTTACGTCATCGAGCAGGAAATGCACGACGAGGTAATCCGTCTTGTAGTGGCGGCCGCTGTCCGAGACGGATTCGACGCTGCCGCCATCCTTTGGATGCCAGGGATGATAATGAGGGTTGGTGGTGATGAGCGTGATGGCCTTGCCGGCGAACGGCCCCTCGCCCAATCGGAAGCGCATCTCGGCGAGCGGCCAGATTCGCTCGTAATCTTCCATGGCGATGCGCGCCTTCAGCGCCTTCCGGTGCAGCGGCTCGCCGGCGCCTGCTTCTGCGGATGATTCCAGCATCACTTCTTCGGCATCGGCAATGATGGCATTGAACTCTTCGGGCCACATCCGTCTCATGAAGTCGCTCCTCCCAGGGCTCTTTCGTCATTCACAGGCGAAACTTAACGCTTTGTCCGAAAGAAGCAAATTCTTGTCATGCCGTTGTCATCGGCGTCGGCTGGTCCTACGTTCCCTCGAACCGCACCAGGGCCGTCAGCCGCCCCAATCCCGAGATCAGAGATGAAGACACGTGAAGAAAGGCAGGCGCTGCGGGCGAGCATGCCGCGCACCCCGCTCAGCGCCCATCATATGGAAAACGCCCGGCTGCTGCCGGATCGCGGCGAACTGCTCTACCGGATCCCGAATGGCGGCATCGGCGTCGAAGTGGGTGCAGCCTTCGGCGAATATACGGCGGAGATCCTGGAAAAGAATCGCCCCGCCCAGCTTTATCTCATCGATCCCTGGTCGATGGATCGCTACAGCTCCGGGCTCGACGCGATTCACACGAATTTCGCAGCCGAGATCGGCGCCGGCCGGCTGCACCTGATGCAAGGCACATCGCTCGACAAGCTCGCCGAATTCGCGGATGACTTCCTCGACTGGGCCTATATCGACACCGACCATTCGTTCGAGCTCACCTGGCAGGAGCTCTTGCTCTGCGAGAAGAAGGTGAAGCGGACAGGACGCATTGCCGGTCATGATTTCTGCACCGGCAACACGGTCAAACCGATCGTCTACGGTGTCGTCGAGGCGGTTACCAAATTCTGCAAGGATTATGGCTGGCAATTCGAATTCCTGACGGTCGAATCACACGCGCATTTTTCCTATTGCCTGAAGCGCCTCTGATCCGTCTAAAGCGCGGCGCGATCTTCAGATTCGCTTGGCCCGCGCTTTAGTCTTTTTTGCGCATGTCTTTATCGCAAAACCGCTGCACACTTTTGCGAGACATGCTTTACGCCTTGCCGGAATATTGATCGTCGCTGACCTTTTCCATCCAGTCGACATGACTGCCGTCCAATGCCTCGTGGATAGCGATGTGCGTCATTGCCGTGTCCGGGCCGGCGCCGTGCCAGTGTTTTTCGCGCGGCGCAAACCAGACGGTGTCGCCGGCGCGGATTTCGCGAATCTCCTCGCCCCAGCTCTGGGCGAGGCCCTTGCCTGAGGTGACGACCAGCGTCTGGCCGAGCGGATGCGTGTGCCAAGCCGTGCGGGCGCCCGGTTCGAAGGTGACGGAGGTTGCCCTCACCCGGGCCGGCGCCGGCGGCTCGATCAGCGGATCCTGGCGAACATTGCCGGTAAAGTAGTCGGCCGGCGGTTTCGTTGAAGGGCGAGAGCCAGCGGGTTTAATCTCCATGATCGTTCCTTTCCGTCCATTGCGGTTGAAGCCTTGTCTCCGGACGATATTTGATCGAGGCGACCGATCAAGGCCGGATTGGCAATTGCCGCACAGTTGCCCGCCTGATAGGCGAGTGCCTTTCATAACCTGGGGAGATGTTCATGAAACACCATGCTTTTGGCCGCACGCCCTTCACCGTCACCAATGTCGGCTTCGGCGCCTGGCAGATCGGCGGCTCCTGGGGCGATATCAGCGAGGCGGATGGGCGCGCGGCGCTGAATGCCGCGCTCGATGCCGGCATGACGTTCATCGACACGGCGGATGTTTACGGCGACGGCCGCTCGGAAAAGATCATTGCCGATGTCTTGAAGGCACGCGGCGGCGAGCGCCCGATGGTCGCGACCAAGGCAGGCCGCCGCCTCACCCCGCATGTCGCGGAAGGCTATACCAGGGCCAATCTCGAGGGCTTTATCGATCGCAGCCTGGAGAATCTTGCGGTTGACTGTCTCGACCTCGTGCAGTTGCACTGCCCGCCGCGCGAGGTGCTTTACCAGCCTGAGGTCTTCGAGAGCCTGGACACGCTGCAGAAGGCCGGCAAGATCAAGGGCTATGGCGTCAGCGTCGAAAAGGTCGAGGACGGGCTGAAGGCGATCGAATATCCCGGCGTCGTCAGTATTCAGATCATCTACAATATCTTCCGCCAGCGCCCCGCCCATCTGTTTTTCCAGGAAGCACGCCGCAGGAACGTGGCGATCATCGCCCGCGTGCCGCTGGCAAGCGGCCTTCTCTCCGGCAAGATCACCCGGCTTACACATTTCGCCAGCGACGACCACCGCAATTTCAATCGCCATGGTGAGGCCTTCGATGTCGGCGAGACTTTTGCAGGCGTTCCCTTCGAGGTCGGACTGCAGGCGGTCGAGGAAGTGCGCAAGCTGGTGCCAGCCGGCGCCACTATGGCTGGCTTCGCGCTGCGTTGGGTCCTGATGGCTGAAGCGGTCACCGTCGTCATCCCCGGCGCCCGCAATGCCGAACAGGCCAAGGCAAACGCGGCCGCCGCCGACCTCGCGCCGCTTTCGGCCGATGTCATGGCGGCGACGCGTGAAATCTACGAGCGGCTGATCGCACCGCATGTGCATCAGCGCTGGTAAGCTCTGACGGGCCGTTCTAGCCCGCCCGGCCACTTGGCCGGGCCTGAGACATCATCCCAAGAAGGACCGGATCAGACCGTCACGACAATCTTGCCGAACTGCTCGTTCGATTCCAAGAAGCGGTGCGCTTCGACGATCTGTTCGAAAGGGAATGTCCTTGATATGACAGGTTCCAGGGCGCCGGACGCGAGCCCTTCGTAGATAAAGGTCTTTGCAGCCTGCAGCCGCGCCGGGTCGCGGAGAATCTCATGGACGAGATAACCGCGTAGCGTCAGGCCTTTGCCGAGCACCGCAGGGAGCGGAAACGGCGTCGGCTCCTGGTTCAATCCGCCATATTCGATGAAAATGCCGCCCGATGACATTGCCGCGCTCAGCGGTTCGAAAATGGGGCCGGCGACAGCATCGAAGACGACCCGAACGCCATCCCGGCCGGCGACGGCCTTCAGCTTCATTTCCAGATCTTCCTCCTGTGAAGCGAGGACATGCGCAGCACCGGCATCGTGCAATGCCTTACGCTTGCGGGAGGTCCTGGTAATCGCAATCGGCATCGCACCGACCTTGTTGGCAATCTGGATCGCAGCAAGACCCACGCTGCTCGAGGCCGCGGTAACGGCGACGAAATCACCTTTGCTCAACCCGGCAGTGTCGATGAGTGCGCCGTAGGCCGTCAAAAACGGCATCCAGACGGCAGCGGCCGCCTCCCAGGACAGCGTCGGCGGATGCCTGACGACAAATTCGGCGGGAAAATTTATGAGTTCCCCATAAGCCGGCCACTGGACCATGGAGATGGGCGGGATGATGCTAACACGGTCGCCCGGCACAAAACCATCCACACCCTCGCCCACCGCCTCGACGATACCGGCCGCTTCGAGGCCGAGGCCAGAAGGCAGCGGCGCGGTTTCGATATAGGCGCCTGACCGCAACAAAGCTTCAGCGCGATTGATGCCCAGCGCCTTGACACGGATCTGAACCAACCCCGGCTGGGGCGCGGGAATCACTACATCTTCGATGCGGAGAACCTCGGGGCCGCCAAGCTCATGAAAGCGGATTACGCGTGGCATTCGATATCAACTCCAAAATGATTGAACCGAATGATCTATGCCAAGCCGCCTCCAGAAGATAAATTGGCCCGGAGGTAAGACAGAAGAAACCAAGAGTTTGCAATATGGATCGTCTCACCAGCATGGCCGTCTTCGTGAAGGCCGTCGATCTGGGCTCATTCGCAGCGGCCGCCGCGGCTCTTGGCCTGTCCGGACCGATGGTCGGCAAGCATATCCGCTTTCTCGAGGAGCGCTTGGGTGTGAGCCTCATCAACCGGACGACGCGGCGCCAGAGCCCGACGGAATTCGGACGCGCCTATTACGAGCGCTGCCGGATGATCCTTGCGGAGACCGAGGCTGCGGATGCGCTTGCAGTCGACCATCTTTCCGAACCCTGCGGAAGGCTGCGCGTCACTATGCCCGTTCATTTCGGTCGGCGCTGCGTGGTCCCGATCCTAATCGAACTCGCTCAGCGGCATCCGAATCTCGAACTTGATCTATCGCTCAGCGATCCTGTCGTCGACCTCGCGGAGGGCGGCTACGATCTCGCGATCCGCACCGGCGAGTTGGAGGATAGATTGGGCGTCATTGCGCGCCGTGTCGCGCGCCAGCGCATGGTGGTCTGCGCCTCGCCGGCCTATCTCGATGACCACGGCAGGCCTGAACAGCTCAAGGATCTCGGCGGGCACGATGCTATCGTCTATGCCCGCTCCGCCCGGTTCCGTCCGTGGCTTTTTCCACGCGGCGAAGAGCCACCGATTGAAATCAGGCCCAAGAGCCGTTTGAGGCTCGATGATCTCGATGCCATTGCCGATGCGGCAACGGCAGGCATGGGGCTCGCCTGGCTGCCCTCCTGGCTTATCCGGGACCGTGTGCAGGCAGGGATGCTGGTGGTGGTCCTGCCGGACGAGCCGGAATTCCCGTATGATTGTCATGCGCTGTGGCTGCAGACATCGCACCTGCCGCTCAGGACTCGTCTTGCGGTCGACGCATTGGCGGCTGCCTTGCCCAAATTCATGACGTAGGCCATCGGCCGTTCAGGGGCGAATCGGCCAAAAGAAAAAGGCCGGGAGCAAAACCCGGCCTTTAAGTTCGATGGGAACGCGAACTCAGTTCGTGGCGGTCAGGTTGACCGGGAAGAACAGGGTTTCCCCGGACGAGTCGCTCACACCGTCATTATCGGTGACAGCGTAAGGCTTGCCCGATGCGTCGAAGGTGAAGCCTTCGAGCTTGTCGAGCACATAGCCGTTGGTCGCCGTCTTCAGTTCGCCGAGGAAATCGTGCGCTTCGGTCTTCTTCACGACCGGCAGTTCGCCCCCGAGCTTGGCCGGCTTCAGTTCCGAGATCGCCACCTTGTAAAGCTTCTTCAGCCTGGCGGCGTCGCCGACGAGATTGTCGCGCTCGATGATATAGACGCTATCGCCGTGGGCGGAGATCTCAGACAGGCCGACCCAGCCACTTTCCGTCTTGTCGAGCGGATAGCGCACGGCGCCCCATTCCTTCTTCTTCGGATTGTATGAGACGAGCTTGACGAAGCCCTTCTCGTCGTCACCCCACTCGCGCTGGACGGCCATCCAGAGCGTGGCATCGTCGCCGGTGCCGACAATGGTCACACCCTCGAAGCCGTAGCGGATCTCGTTGGCGGCGAGTTCCCTAGGCAGGGCGATCTCGGCCTTGATGTCGCCCTTGGCATTGACGTTGTAGAGGGCATGCGGGACGAGGCGTTCGCTGTTTCCTTCCGAGGCAAGCCAGAAGGAGCCGTCGGCCGCCGCCGCGATGCCTTCGATGTCGAGCTTCTGGGCTGGAGCGCCGTCACGCTTGACGACGAGCGCGTCGATGATGACGGCCGGCTTCTTGGTTGCGTCGATCGTGTAGATCGTCGGCTGCGAGCCCAGAGCGCTGTCGCTGACGGCGTAGAGCATGCCCGGTTTGCCGGGAACGGCGGCGAGACCCGAAAGCGCTGCGAAACCGATCGGAGTGCCTTCCTTGTCGGCGGAGACGATCTGCGGATAGGCTTGGTCGCCTTCCGCACGCTCATAGATCATTACGTGCGAGCGCACCCCGCCGTCCTTGCCGAGATCGAGTTCATTGGCGGTCGCAAAGAGGTTACGCTGCGGGATGGCGACCCCGCCTTCCGGCGAAATGCCCGACGGCAGAAGCTGCATGAGTTCGGGGTCGGCGCCGGTATCCTTATAGACGCCAACGACCGAGGCGCGCTCGGCAAGCAGGAAGAAATATTGGTCGTCGCCGAACTTGGCAGCTTCAAGGCCTTCCGGCTCGACGCCCTTCGATCCCGAACGGCTTTCGGGGTAATGGCCGATATGGGCGACGGCGCGTTCAAAGGAAGCGCCCGATTCATAGAGAACCTTGCCCGCCTTGTCGAAGTTGGTGAAGCCGCGCGAGCCGCCCTGGTAATCGCCTTCATTGGCAATGACGAGGCGGTTGTCGTCCAGCCACTTCACGGCATCAGGCTCGCGCAGGACGCCCTTCGATTCGCTCGAGAATTTCAGGGCGCCGTCGCGTTTGGTGTCGATGCCTGAGAGATCAACGCTGCCGGCGGAGAAGTGGGCCTTCACCTGAGCCGTGTTGGCATCGATGATGACGATCTCGTTGTTGTCCTGCAGCGTCAGCGCAATCTCGTTCTGCCCGTTGAAGGCAACGAATTCCGGCTCCGGGTCTTCAGGGGCGACACCGCCAAGGCCGGTCAGCGCCACATGCCTGATGGTGCCGCAATCGACGGTGCCGTTCTTGACCTGGAAAACGGCGAGGTCGCCCGCCGGCATCTGCGGGATCTTGCCGTCATTGACGTCTTCGTCGCGCTCGTTTTCGATCGCGATGGCACCGAGCGTCTTGTCCTTGTTGAGGGCGATGGAATCCGGCTGGCCGCCGAGATCGCAGGTGTTCTCGATCTTCTTTGTCGCTACGTCGACGATTGCGAGGCGGCCGGAGGGCCTGGCCTTGCTTTCGGAGGTATTGACGGCAACCAGCGCCTTGCCGGCACTCGAGGTGACCGATGTCGGCTCGCCATCCATCATCAGCGCGCCGCCGGCCCTCGGAACCCTGGCGTCGGTGATGTCGATGAAGCCGATCGCATCGAACGGGCTGTCGCTATAGATCAGGGTGTTGCCGTCGTCGGTCGCGGTGATGATTTCTGCGGATGTCGGCGACAGCTTGTCCTTGTCACCAGGCAGGTTCTGAGCGACCGGGAAAGAGGCGATGCGGTTGAAAACCGGCTCGGCCGCAGCCGGGAAGGCCACGGATGCGAGAAGCACGGCAGCGAGCGCTGCCTTGCGGGATGAAACTGTCATGGAAACCCCCAATGTCCAAAAAGATCGAACAGAGGGGTTTGCGGGACCGCTATGACAGAGACATGACAGCCCCCGAAATTTCAGAGGGTCGGCGTCAGGCTGCCTGTTTTTCCCGACGCATCTCGTTCCTCATGATGAAGAGCGACGCGGAAAGAATGAGTGCAGCGCCCAGCCACAGATAGCCGGCGGGCGCATAGCCGAAGAACAGCCAGCCGGCGAGCACGTTGAGCGGCAGCTTCAGGTCATCGAAGGGCTGGACATAGGCGGCGTCGGCGCTGGCATAGGCAAGGGTCAGCAGATACTGCGCCACGACCGTCAGGAGGCCTGCCAGAAGGAAGAGCGCGAGTGTCGTGCCTGGCGGCACTGCGAAGCCCGCAGCAAGCGCCAGACCGCCGTTGATCGGCGTCAGCAGCACCAACAACCAGACGATGATGGTCTCCGGCCTCTCGATACCGGTCAGGCTCTTGGTGATGAGCGACGAGGCACCCCAGAGCAGTGCCGAGAGTACCGGCAGGAGCGCTGCCCAGGTGAAGCTGTCCGACCATGGCTGGAGGATGATCATGGCGCCGGCAAAGCCGACACCGGTCGCTGCCCAGCGGGCCGCGCCGACGCGCTCACCGAGGAACAGGCGGGCACCGAGAATGATGAAGAAGGGTGAGGTCATGACCAGCGCGATCGCCTGCCAGATCGGCACTGAGGCAAGACCGGAAACCCAGGCCTCGACGCCGAGCGCGGCAAAGACGACGCGCACGACGTGCCGCCAGGGATAGTTCGTACGCATAGCCGCAAGGCCGGATTTGCGCAGGAAGGGCAAGGAGAAGAGGAAGGCGAAGGCATATTGCCAGAAAGCAGCAGAGGCTGGCGGAAAGGCGAGCTTCATGGTCAGCCATTGGGTGACGACGTTGAGCAGCGAGAAAGCGACGCCTCCAAGCACCATGAAAGCAGCGCCAGCAAAGGCGCGGGAACGCTGCATTGTAAGGGAATTCTGATTCATGTCTTCCACCCAGAACTACAGCGCCGCGCGTCTTTCCAGACGCGCAAAGGACGCTGTAGCGCTTTTAATTGCTGCATAATTTCATCCTCAAATCGATTCCGATTTAGGGAATTATGCAGGCGACCAACATAAATCAGGACGCATGAGGCGACGGTGCGCAGACGCCGGCAGTCCCCTGCCCGCTCGCGGCCATGCTCATTCTCTTTCATCCGGACTATACCGTCGGCTCCGGAATCGCACCGGATCTGCTGACCCTTCCCCTGCCAAAGCCTCGGAAGGCGCTCGCGGGCTCGGGCCGCAGCCCTTACCGCCGGTGGGGACTTTCACCCCGCCCTGAGAACAGCACCGTTCGTAAAACAAAGCGCTGCCTGCGGCAAGCGGCAAAACAAAAAGGGGTCCGGCGCGCCGAACCCCTCGAAATCCTGCTCAACCGTTCTCGTTTACGGCCGGCGGACGATCAAATCAGCCGTTGACGGCGTCCTTCAGGCCCTTGCCGGGCGTGAACTTCGGAACGTTGCGAGCCGGGATATCGACTTCAGCGCCGGTCGACGGGTTACGGCCCTTCGTTGCAGCGCGATGAGAAACGGTGAAGCTGCCGAAACCAGCGAGGCGGATGTCGCCCTTGTTCTTGAGTTCGGCCTGGACAACGTCAAAAACCGCGTCAACAGCGGAAGCCGCGTCAGACTTCGTCAGTCCTGCCTTTTCGGCGACTGCGGACACGAGTTCATTCTTGTTCATGTTTCCACCCCTTTCTAAATGGTATGAAACGACTCAAATCTAAGCTAGGCGCAGATTAGGTTTCATCAGGCCCGCCGGGAACCCAAAAGCCCTGCAAATCAAGGAAAAGCAAGCGTCTCCATGACGTTTTCACAAAAAAGGCTGGCGTTTCCGCCAGCCTTTTTGCGTCTTTTGCGCCAATAGGGCACAAATGTGGCAAATGCCACTCAATGCGCTATGGTTGCGCCCGTGTCATCGAGGCCTTCGACCGAAGTGATGACGGGCGTTTCCACCGTCCCATCCCACTCGATCGGCTCCGGCCGCCGGATCAGCGCGTGCTTGATCACCTCGCCCATCCGCGAGACCGGAATGATCTCCATGTTGTTCTTCACATTGTCCGGAATCTCCGCCAGGTCCTTGGCGTTCTCCTCCGGAATCAGCACCTTCTTGATGCCGCCGCGAAGCGCTGCTAGCAGCTTTTCCTTGAGGCCGCCGATCGGCAGCACACGGCCGCGGAGGGTGATTTCACCGGTCATGGCCACATGCTTGTTGACCGGGATGCCGGTCATGATCGAGACAATGGCGGTTGCCATGGCGACACCGGCCGACGGGCCATCCTTCGGCGTCGCCCCTTCCGGCACGTGCACGTGGATGTCGTTCTTTTCGAACATAGGCGGTTCGATGCCGAAATCGACAGCGCGCGAGCGGACATAGGAGGCCGCCGCCGAGATCGATTCCTTCATGACGTCCTTCAGATTGCCGGTAACCGTCATGCGGCCCTTGCCCGGCATCATCACACCTTCGATGGTCAGCAGCTCGCCGCCGACTTCCGTCCAGGCAAGACCGGTCACGACGCCGACCTGATCCTCGCCCTCGGCCTCGCCATGGCGGAAGCGCGGGACGCCGAGATAGTCGGCGATGTTGGCGGCCGTCACGTGAACGGACTTCGTCTTGCCCTTGATGATCTCGGTGACCGCCTTGCGGGCGAGCTTCATCAATTCGCGTTCGAAGCTGCGGACACCTGCTTCGCGGGTATACTGCTGGCTGATTGCCATCAGGGCATCGTCGCTGACCGAGAATTCTTCCGGCTGCAACGCATGTTCCTTGATGGCCTTCGGCAACAGGTGCCGCTTGGCGATCTCGCGCTTTTCATCCTCGGTGTAGCCGGCGATACGGATGATTTCCATGCGGTCCATCAGCGGCGCCGGAATGTTCAGCGTATTCGCCGTCGTGATGAACATCACGTCGGAGAGGTCGTATTCGACTTCCAGGTAATGGTCCATGAAGGTCGAGTTCTGCGCCGGATCGAGCACTTCGAGCAGGGCCGAGGACGGATCGCCGCGGAAGTCCATGCCCATCTTGTCGATTTCATCGAGCAGGAAGAGCGGGTTGGACTTCTTCGCTTTCTTCATCGACTGGATGACCTTGCCGGGCATCGAGCCGATATAGGTGCGGCGGTGACCGCGGATTTCGGCTTCGTCGCGAACGCCGCCGAGCGCCATGCGGACATACTCACGGCCGGTCGCCTTGGCGATCGACTGGGCCAGCGAGGTCTTGCCGACGCCCGGAGGGCCGACGAGGCAGAGGATCGGGCCTTTGATCTTGGTGGCACGCGCCTGCACGGCCAGATATTCGACGATGCGCTCCTTGACCTTGTCGAGACCGAAGTGATCGGCTTCGAGGATCTTCTCGGCATTGTTGAGGTCGGCCTTGATCTTCGACTTCTTGCCCCACGGGATGCCGAGCAGCCAATCGAGATAATTGCGCACGACGGTGGCTTCCGCCGACATCGGGCTCATCTGGCGCAGCTTCTTCAGCTCCGCCTCGGCCTTTTCACGGGCTTCCTTGGACAGCTTGGTCTTGGCGATGCGCTCTTCCAGTTCGCTCATCTCGTCGCGGCCTTCCTCGCCGTCACCGAGCTCCTTCTGGATCGCCTTCATCTGCTCATTGAGGTAGTATTCGCGCTGGGTCTTCTCCATCTGGCGCTTGACGCGCGAGCGGATGCGCTTTTCGACCTGCAGGACCGAGATCTCGCCTTCCATGAAGCCGAGAGCCTTTTCGAGACGCTGCTTGACGCTGGTCGTCTCCAGCATCTCCTGCTTCTCGGTGATCTTGATCGACAGATGCGAGGCGACCGTATCGGCGAGCTTGGAATAGTCGTCGATCTGGCTGGCGGCGCCGACCACTTCGGGCGAAATTTTCTTGTTGAGCTTCACATAGCTTTCGAATTCGGAGACGACCGAGCGCGACAAGGCTTCCAGCTCGACCGGATCGTCATGGGGCTCCTCGAGCACATGGCCGAGCGCCTCGTAGAAATCCTCGCGGCTGGAATAGGTGTCGATCTCGGCGCGAGCGCGGCCTTCGACGAGAACCTTGACGGTGCCGTCGGGCAGCTTCAGGAGCTGCAGCACGTTGGCCACCGTGCCGACATTGTGAATCGCCGAAGGGTCCGGATCATCGTCGCTGGCGTTGACCTGCGTCACCAGCATGATCTGCTTGTCCGAGCCCATGACTTCTTCGAGCGCACGGATCGATTTTTCCCGTCCGACAAACAGCGGCACGATCATATGCGGGAACACCACGATGTCGCGCAAAGGCAAAACAGGGTAGGCGGTGCTGCTCGCTACAGACGTTTTCTTCGTCATTTTTTTGTCCTTTCCATCGTCCCGTTACCGGGCTCTCTGCACGGCCGCTTGGGACCGGCCGGCTCTCACTTGGCTCTACAAGTGGAGGTTCTGACTACGCTTTTCAAGCCACGCTAACGCCCGCGTTCCCCGGACGTGACAGCTTTATTACAACGGAACGCCAACACTATGAAGCGCGTGGCTGGACCGGCGCTTACCACTTCCGACCAGGCTAAAATACAACGTCGGCAACAGGCTTACGAGATCATCGCATCATTGCCAAGCATCACCCTTGCACAACATCGGCAAAGGCATATCCGGTCCCCACTGCAAATACTAACAGCGCCTCGCATGGTTTTTCAAATAGAAAGGGGCCCGCCAATGGCAAGCCCCCAAAAGAATCGTGCGAAAGTCCAAGGTCACGCCGACGCGTTGGCCTTTTCCTCCTGGCGATCGGCATAGATGTAAAGCGGACGGGCCGAACCGCGCACCACTTCCTCGGAGATGACGACCTCGCGCACGCCTTCCAGCGTCGGCAGTTCGAACATCGTGTCGAGCAGGATCTTCTCCATGATCGAGCGAAGGCCGCGGGCACCGGTTTTGCGCACAATCGCCTTGCGGGCGATTTCGCGCAGCGCGTCCTCGTGGAAGGTCAGTTCGACGTCTTCCATCTCGAACAGGCGCTGATACTGCTTGATCAGCGCGTTCTTCGGCTCGGACAGGATCTGGATCAGCGCATCCTCGTCGAGATCCTCGAGCGTCGCCAGAACCGGCAGACGGCCGATGAATTCCGGGATGAGGCCGAACTTGACCAGATCTTCCGGCTCCAGTTCGCGCAGGACTTCGCCGACGCGGCGGTCGTCCTGGGCCTTGACGGTCGCGCCGAAGCCGATCGAGGTCTTCTCGCCACGGGCGGAGATGATCTTGTCGAGACCGGCGAAAGCGCCGCCGCAGATGAACAGGATGTTCGTCGTGTCGACCTGCAGGAATTCCTGCTGCGGGTGCTTGCGGCCGCCCTGCGGCGGGACGGAAGCGACCGTGCCTTCCATGATCTTCAGAAGCGCCTGCTGGACGCCCTCACCCGAGACGTCGCGGGTGATCGACGGATTGTCGGACTTGCGCGAAATCTTGTCGACTTCGTCGATGTAGACGATGCCGCGCTGGGCGCGCTCGACATTGTAGTCGGCCGCCTGCAGGAGCTTCAAGATGATGTTTTCGACGTCCTCACCGACGTAGCCGGCTTCCGTCAGCGTCGTCGCATCGGCCATCGTGAAGGGAACGTCGATGATGCGGGCCAGGGTCTGGGCAAGATAGGTCTTGCCGCAGCCGGTCGGTCCGACCAGCATGATGTTCGACTTCGCCAGCTCGACTTCGCCGTTCTTGGAGGCGTGCGCCAGGCGCTTGTAATGGTTGTGAACGGCAACCGACAGGATCTTCTTCGCCTGGCGCTGGCCGATGACGTATTCGTCGAGGACCTTGATGATGTCCTGGGGCGTCGGAACGCCGTCGCGGGACTTGACCATCGAGGACTTGTTTTCCTCGCGGATGATGTCCATGCACAATTCGACGCATTCATCGCAGATGAAGACGGTCGGTCCGGCAATCAGTTTCCGGACTTCGTGCTGGCTCTTTCCGCAGAACGAACAATAGAGGGTGTTCTTGGAGTCGCCGCCGTTGCTGCCGCTGACCTTGCTCATATCATTTTCCTTCCAGCACGCCGCATTTCAAGGCGAAATCGCGGTCCACTCTATCAGCTCCTGGCGGCACTCCGTTTCCGGAGCCTTTGCCGAGAAGGGCTTCAGGGGCTACGAACCGGTCCCAATCAACCATGTTCGGGTTCCGGCGGCAACGAATCCCCTTCGAATGCCAAATGCTATGTCATAAAAATTCAACATAGCATTAATAGTTACTATTAGCGTCTTCGCCGCCAGATGAAAGCCTTGTTCGATCACAAATGAGATAGAACTGTGGCGGCAAAAACACCATCCCAATTAATTACTAGGCCTGCTCGCCTTCCATCTCGAGCCGCGACGTCAAAACCTTGTCGATCACGCCCCAGCCCTGGGCCTCGTCCGCATCCATGAAATGGTCACGATCGAGGGTCTTTTCAACTTCCTCGTAGCTGCGGCCGGTGTGCTTGACGTAGACCTCGTTCAGGCGGCGCTTCATCTTGAGGATGTCGCGGGCGTGGCGCTCGATGTCCGAGGCCTGGCCCTGGAAGCCGCCCGAGGGCTGATGAACCATGATGCGGGAATTCGGGGTGGCGAAGCGCATGTCCTTATGGCCGGCCGCCAACAGCAGCGAACCCATGGACGCCGCCTGGCCGATGCAGAGCGTCGATACAGCAGGTTTGATGAACTGCATCGTGTCGTAGATCGCCATGCCGGCGGTGACGACGCCACCGGGAGAATTGATGTAGAGAGCGATTTCCTTCTTCGGGTTTTCGGCCTCGAGGAAGAGCAACTGGGCGCAGACGAGCGTCGCCATGTGATCCTCGACGGCGCCGGTCAGGAAGATGATGCGTTCCTTCAACAGGCGGGAATAGATGTCGTAGGAGCGTTCACCGCGGTTGGTCTGTTCCACGACCATCGGCACGAGGGCCATTGCGGTATCAACTGGGTTTCTCATGTGCGTCCTTTGTCAACGTCATGCCGGCAGGCCGGGAATCAAAGAAAATGTCTTATCCCTACATAGAGTGTCCCTGCCCTCCTCTTCAAGACACGCATTGGGATAACGTTAAGAAGGAGGGCAAGGCCGCAGGGCTTCGACGCCGGCAGCCTCTTTCTCGCAAACGCCTGTTGGCCGCGAGCCCTCGATGTCGACTCCCCGGCTTTTCTCCATGACAGGATGAAGGAAAGGTTACTCCATTCGACAGCGCTCATGCACGTTTACTCAACGGAAAGCCTATCGCCAGATACCGGCCGAAAATCATGCCGCAGTGCAGCGACATTAAGGAACTGGCGAGCTTCCTCCGCAAGGATGCGGGCCAACAGACAGGTCGACGGGCAAGGGGTTGCTGCCGTGTTCAATATCGCTACGGGTCTCGCCATCTGGTGTTCGGAGGCCATGACGCTCGCTTTGGTGCTTTTCGTCGCCTGGCGCCACAATGTCAGGAACGAAGCCTATCTCTATTGGGGCCTCGGCTTCTTTCTGACCGCCATCGGCTTTGCGATGATCTCGCTGCGCAGCGAAATCCCCAGCCTGCTTTCCATCGAGGTGGGCAATGCCATCGCGCTGCTCGGCCAGAGCGCCTGGGTGGCGGGCTTTCTGGCGCTCGACCGCAAAAAGATCGAATGGTGGGCTCTGCTGCCGCCGGCAATCTGGCTTGCCGGGGTCTTTTTGCCCTGGGTCAACACCGATTATTCCAACCGCGTCGTGCTCTATAATCTCGCTTCTGCGACGGGTGCCACGGCATTGGCCATGGCGGTCGCCGCCGGCGACATGCGCCGCGAGCGCACCCGCATCAAGCTGATGGGGGTGTTCGTTATCCAGGGCTGCCTGTGTTTCGGCTCGGCGCTGACGATGGCGGTGACGCTGCCAAGCGATATCGAGGCGACCAATCTCGGCGGTGTCTCCGCCATGGCAAGCGCCTTCCTGCTCACCATCGCCTTCGCGCTCACTTGCCGACTGGTCATGGAACGCTCCGAACGGCATCTACGCGCGATGACGCTGACCGATTCCCTGACCGGCGTGCTCAACCGTCGTGGCCTGCTCGGCTATTTCGAGTCCATCCAGGAGAGAGCCCATAGCGAGCAGCGGCAGGTCGCGGTGATCCTTTTCGACCTCGATCATTTCAAGCGCGTCAACGACCGCTTCGGCCATCAGTCCGGCGACGCCGTGCTCACCGCCTTCGCTCGCATGGCCCGGCAATATATTCCAAACAACATCTTCGGCCGCATGGGCGGCGAGGAATTCGCCGCCTTCGCGAGCGTCACAGACCAGACGGAAGCCGAGGCGATCGCCGAAGCGATCCGCACCGAATTCTGCCGCCTTCCCGTCAGCACTGGCGAAGCGATCGTTCCGGTCACGGTCAGCATTGGCGTCGCCCTCGCCTCCTCGATCGACGCCAATATCGACAAGCTGATCTCGGCCGCCGACCGAGCCCTCTATGCGGCCAAAGCCGCCGGCCGCAATTGCACGGTCACCTTCGGCGAAGAGGAAGCGGCGGCCCCGGCGCCGGCCACGCCGAGCACCACCGCCGGCGAACTCGTGCCGACGGTCGACGACCAGGTCGAGGCGCTGCGGCGCATGGGCGCCCTGTCACGGGCCAGTTAGCCGTAAAAAAAAAAAAAAGCAGTATCAATCCCCGGGCTTAGACACAGATCTTAAAGCCGTTGGCGCATTCAGATCGGGCGCTCCTCGTTCCGTGCCCAACACGCCTCTCCACATCTTTTCGAGGGCCGGTAAATCCGCTAAGCCTCGGTTCATGACGTTACCGCCCTTCCTTTCGATCGACCCTGCCCTCCGCCATGTCTCGCTGGACGCCCGCAATCCGGCCTTCTACGGCAACCCGAATGCCGTTTACGCCGCGCTCCACGCCCATTGTCCGACCTTCTACTGGACCGAGCAGAAACAGTGGTTCTTCACCGGCTACGACCATGTGAACGCGCTGCTGCGCGACCGCCGCTTCGGCCGGCAGATCCTGCATATCGCCAGCCGCGAGGAACTCGGCCTTGCCGAGCCGATGGCGCATCTTGAAAGTTTCGATCTCTCGGAACGTTATTCCCTGCTCGAGCTCGAACCACCCGAGCACACGCGGCTGCGCACGCTCGTCAATCGCGCCTTCGTCTCCCGCCATGTCGAGAAGATGAAGCCGGAGCTTGTCGAGCTTGCCAACCGGCTGATCGACGGCTTCGCGCAGAAGGGCGAGGTCGAGCTGCTCTCGGCCTTTGCCGACATCATCCCGGTGACGATGATCGCGCGGATGATCGGCATCCCGGAGGAGATGGGGCCGCAACTGCTCGCCTGGTCGCATGCCTATGTGCGCATGTACATGTTCGGCCGCACGCGCCGGCAAGAAGAAGAGGCCGAACGGGCCGCCAGAGAATTTTCCGACTATGTCAGAGTAGTGATCGCTGAACGCCGGGCCGAGCCGCGCGATGACCTGCTGACCCACATGATCCACACGGAGCACAAGGGTCAGTACCTCACCGAGGAGGAGCTCATTTCAACGACGATCGTGCTGCTCAATGCCGGCCATGAAGCGACCGTGCACCAGATCGGCAACTCCGTACACACCATCCTCGACAGCGGCTGCGATCCGGCAGAACTCTTCCGGGATGAAGCGGCGACGGAGCGCACCGTCGAGGAAACCCTGCGTATCTGCGCGCCCGTCCACATCTTCCAGCGCTGGGCGCTCGAGCCCGCTGAGATCGACGGCGTTTCCTTCAGGCGCGGCGACAAGGTAAGCCTCATCCTCGCCGCCGCCAATCTCGACCCGGCGAAATTCACCGACCCCCTCGCCTTCCGGCCAGACCGAAACGAGGCGCCGAACCTCTCCTTCGGCGCCGGCATCCATTTCTGCATCGGCGCACCGCTGGCTCGGCTGGAGCTCAACGTCGTCCTGCCGATCCTGTTCGAACGGCTTTCCGGCCTCAGGCTGGCGAAGACGCCCGTCGTCAAGGACGTCTATCATTTTCACGGGCTCGACCGGCTGGATCTCCGGTGGTGATCGGCACCGGTCGGCAGATCAGCGGAAGCTCTGCGCGGCGTGCTTGTGCGATCTCGCGGCATTACGCTGCCTGTTCTTGAAGCTTGCTGGATATGTCGAGCGCCGACATGGGTTTTCCGATCAAATAGCCTTGCAGTTGGTCGCAGCCGGCCTCCCGCAAGATCGCCGCCTGGCGGATATTCTCGATGCCTTCCGCGGTCACGGGAATCTGCAGAGCGGTCGCCAAAGCGATGGTCGCCTTGAGAACATCGGCGCCATTCGAGGCCTGGTCGAGAGCGGAGACCAGCGAGCGATCGATCTTCATCCGATCAAAGCCGAACTGCCGCAATGCGCCGATGCTTGCATAGCCGCAGCCGAAGTCGTCGAGCGCGAATTTGATACCGACCTGCTTGAGGTGATCTATCGACCGACGCGCCTGATCCGGATTGGTCATGAGGACGCCTTCGGTGATTTCCAATGTCAGGCGCCTGGGATCGAAATCGAGTTCCTGCAGGAGAGAGATCACCTCGGCGGCAAATTCCGGATTGCAGAGCTGGACCGGCGAAACGTTGACGGACAACGCTAAACCGGGCCAGTTCTTGGCGTGCTCGATCGATGTTTTCAGCATGTGACCGCCGAGAGCATCGATGAGGCCGCATCTTTCAGCAAGCGGAATGAAAATCTCCGGACTGATATTTCCTGTCGCAGTGCGCCAGCGGGCTAGCGCTTCAAGACCGGTGACAACGCCCGTCGTCGCCGAAACGAGAGGTTGGAAGACGGCTTCGATCGCGCCATTGCCGATGGCATTCTTCAACAGAGTTTCCAGTTCGGCGACCCTTTGGCGCTCCCGATCCAACTCGGGGTCGTATTCGATCGCCCGCCCTCTGCCATTTTCCTTGGCGCGGTAGAGCGCCATGTCAGCCCTGCGCAAAAGCTCCAGGGGCTCAATGTCTGCGTCACGCGCAGCAGCGCCGATGCTCGCGCCAACCTCGATCGTTCGTCCATCGATTTTGAAGGGTTCGGCAAACAGCGCCAGAATCGTCTCTTCTATCTCCTGACGCGCGACAGTTCCGACCTGGACCAGAGCGAACTCGTCGCCCCCCAACCGGGCCACGGCAACGACTTCGGGGTGGCAGGCGATCAGCGCGTTCGAGACGATCCGGATCAGATCATCCCCGACCGCATGCCCCCAGGCGTCATTGACCGCCTTGAAACCGTCGAGATCGACCAGGTAGAGCCGAGGCGGCGAAATCTCCGAGCCTTTCAGGTCTTCCAGCAGGGCGAGAAGCCCATGCCTGTTCAGGAGGCCGCTCAGGCTATCGTGGTTCGCTTCGAAAATCGCTGCTTGCGCCAGTTGACGAAGACGCCGCGCTTCGGCTGCGCCCACCAGCAGAACGCCGGCCAGGAACAGCACGAGAATGATGATAGCGGCCGCAACAAAAGGGTAGACCTGTCGGAACACGGCGCTTCCCGGCGCTTTGCTCGGCCAGACGAGATGGCCGATGACGCCACCCTTCATATCCGTGATCGGTGTGTTCAGCAGACTCGGCTCGGGCGCGGCGGCAAGGCGCAAGCCCTCGAGTTCGTGTTCGTTCGAAAGCGTGCTGAGAACGTCCGAGTTGAATTCCTTGTAGAAGCTCAGCACGCTGAGCTTCGTCGGAAGCTCGCCTTCCGCTTGATAAGGCTGGATCGGTTGTGACGCGATGAGCGCGATGCCGGTTTCCGTCTTGATGAAATTGACAACCGGCGCCTGTCCGAAATCGGTGGCCGTATTGATCTGCCGGTAGAAAGCTTCGCCGAAAAAGGCGCTCGGCTGGAAGGGCTTGCCTTTGGCATAGGCGGAGACGATCGACGAGCGGTCGGGACCGGTCACGATGGCGCCGTCGTAAAGCGGATAATCCTCGCTGGTTTTACCCCAGTTCTCATAAGCCCAATCCGCGGCGTCGGGAGATGCGATCGCCTTATAGGCATCATCCCATACGGCGTTGTCAGTCGTTGTCGCGCTCAGGCGGCTGACAAAGGCTGCGATCGCCGCGCGAGCGGCGCGGCTGGCTCTGGCATCATCGATTTCGTTCGCCGACCGCGTCATCGTGGCGACGACATGCGCCATGAGGCCGGTCAAGACGAGCGCGACGACGAGGAAGAAAACGGTTGTCGCAATGATGGAAGACGTTTGGGTTCGAACGTGCCTACCCGCAAGATTCGACGACATGCCAATCCCGAAAAGATGAACTGCAAGGTCATGTCTGTGGTGACGGCAGGAGACATCATGTCCGCAATGCGCTGCAGATAAGGTCTAGCATTTGACGATGTAGGTCTCGTTAATGGGAAAGATCAAATGCCCTCCATCCGTGAAAGAGAGGCGGTTATTTCGGGGGAAACGGATCATAATCGCCGCAAACCGGGACAGACCGCCATCGCCAAAGCCGGCTCGCAGCCGCTGTTCAGACCCTGATCACATAGTCCTTGCGAGTCGTTTCAACGACTTCCCAGGTTCCCTTGAAGCCGGGCCTCAAGATCATCCGGTCGCCCTCCCTCAGGTGGACCGGCTCACCGCCGTCCTCCGTGACGATCGAATGGCCTGACAGCAGGCTGAAATATTCCCACTCCTCGTAAACGATCCGCCACTTGCCGGGTGTCGCCTCCCAGATCCCGGAATAGAGGCCGCCGTCGCCCTCCTCCAGATTCCAGGTGCGAAATTGCGGATCACCGGAGATGATCCGAGCGGGCTCCGGCGCGCCGAACTCGGGTTCGACGTTGTCGATGTTGAAGGTGATGAAATTCGCCGCAACCATCGTGGACCTCTCCGCTGTCAGTGTCGTTTGCGGCAAGGGTCTGCGCGCGATTGTTTGAAATTTGTCTCTCGTCTCACAGGGCATTGACCGCGCTTGGGAACCTCCAGGAGCCCCTTCTCCCATCATCTTGAGCGACATTTGTGAAGGTGGCGGTTAGAATTGTCGGTGGTGCTTTCAGTTTGTGAGAGTTTTGCCTGCCTTGGCCGCGGCCGCATCTGACGCAATGCCAGGCTGATAAGGAGCCGCTTGAAATAGGGGCTATCTTGGCGCGGCCGAACGCAGGTCCGGTCGCCGCTCTGTCACTCCGACGGGGACGACTGTCAGAGCAGCGATACCCGCTTCATCGGCTGCAAGCAGAAGCGCCTCGCGGAATCGTTCCGGGCTAATTTTCCCGGTAATTGCATCGACACAGGCTTTTACGGCAGCGACGTATTCCTCGCCGTCATCAGAAGGCCAATCGTTGATCAGGAGATGCGCCGCATCGCCGAGCGTCCGGACGATCTTGCGTGTTGCCGGACCGCGCAAAGCAAGCGCGACCGGCGTGAATGCCGATGATGTATTCCAGCACATCGTCCCCGACCCCTCAAAGGCATGGTTACTGCAATCCTAACCGCGCAACATACGCTTGTTTTCTGAAATTTGGAATTGAAAACTGAGCAATAAAACTGCTTCAACGTGAAGTAGCGGAGACTAAAGAAAGGGGCTCAGGGACCTCCTGTCCGGGCGTCCTGAGGCCCGGCGATATGGGTCGCGCTGATTACGAGGACAGCAATTGATACGACCGATTTGCAACCGGTCGCCACCGAAGTGCAGCCGCTCAGCGTTTGGCACGAAGCCCATGGCCGCCATCATGGACCTGTCAGTGCGTGTGGGTACTGGTCACTCTGACATAATAGCCGTCGGGATCGATAAGGCGAAAGTCACGCAGTCCCCAAGGCTGCACGGCGAGGGCGGAAAGTGGCCAGCCGCTCTCGTCCGCCTTGCGATAGGCATCCTCGACATCAGCGACCTTCAGGACGATCTCGACGCCGAGGCCGACCCTGTCGCCAATTTCGCCGCGTAACGGATGATCGCTCGAAAGGACGCTTCGCGAATTGATCGCGATGGCGGCGTCGCCGTTTCTCAACATCGCATATTCCGTGCTCGTCGAGCCCTCGACTTCAAAGCCCAGGACTCGCTGATAGAAATCAATCGATGTCCGGGGCGTTTGGACAAACAACTCCAACGTCAGGTGCAACTGCGCCTCCCTCTGCGCGAATTCTATGCTTTTACCAGAACAAGCGGACGAACCGCCGCACTGGAACGGCCAAACTTCAACTGCCTGGTCCGGATCAAACACGCTGCCGCCGCAATTCGCGAAGGACTCGTTCAATTCCCTGTTCCACCGTCAGCTTCGATGTGTCGAGAATTTCGCATCCGTATGTCGCTGCTTCGTGCCGTAGGAAGGCGGCCCAGTTCATCATATCCGGATTTGCCAACTCAGGCTGGCCTCGATCAATCGAAAGGCGCCGGGCTCGGGTGTCGTCGTCGCAATCGATCAGGAGGCAGGAATGCGAACCGATCCCGGCACGTTCGGCAGCTTCGGCCAGAAAGGAAAAACGCGACTGCCCCTCGAACAGGACGCTACGTCCTTCTGCCAGGAGCGGCGACAGTCGCGATATCCATGCGAAAGTGGCCGCTCTCTGCCATTCTTCGACGGAGCCGAATTGGTCAACCATCTCTTGCATAGGCGGAGCGCCGATGCTGTCCTTGTAAAAGACTTCGATCTCCTGCCCGTGCCGGCGTCCGACAGCCTCAGCAATGGTAGTTTTCCCGGCTCCCGATGCGCCGGTGAGAATGACGAGTGGCATGAATGTTCCCGCAATGGCGGCCAGCAGAAGGCATCCGCAAGGCGGCGCTGGTTGTATTTCGACAATGATCGTCTGCGAAATTACAACGTTTGCTGCGAAGGACAATCAGATCTTCGAGAGCGCCTGCTCAAGATCGGCGATGATGTCGTTAACGTCCTCGATGCCGATGGAAAGCCGCACCACGTCGGGTCCGGCGCCGGCGGCGATTTTCTGCTCGTCGCTCAGTTGCCGGTGCGTCGTCGAGGCCGGATGAATGACGAGCGAGCGGGTGTCGCCGATATTGGCCAGATGGGAGAAGAGCTCAAGTCCTTCGACCAGAGTCTTGCCAGCCTCATAACCGCCCCGGATGCCGAAGGTGAAGACGGAGCCTGCGCCCTTCGGCGAATAACGCTGCTGCAGGGCATGGTTCGGATCGTCTTCAAGGCCGGCATAATTCACCCAAGCGATCTTGCTGTGCGCCTTCAGCCACCGGGCGACAGCGATGGCATTGTCGCTGTGGCGCTGCATTCTGAGCGGCAGCGTCTCGATGCCGGTCAGAATCAGGAAGGCATTGAAGGGCGAAATCGCCGGGCCGAGGTCGCGCAGGCCGAGCACGCGGGCAGCGATCGCAAAGGCGAAATTGCCGAAAGTCGCGTGCAGCACCATGCCGTTATATTCCGGTCGCGGGCTAGACAGCATCGGGTAATTGCCTGACTTCGACCAGTCGAAGGTGCCGCCGTCGACGATAAGGCCGCCCATGGAGTTGCCGTGGCCGCCGAGAAATTTCGTCAGCGAGTGCACGACGATATCGGCGCCGTGCTCGATCGGACGGATGAGATAGGGTGTTGCCATCGTGTTGTCGACGATCAGCGGCAGGCCGTGGCGATGAGCGACGTCGGCAATAGCGGCGATATCGACGAAAGTGCCGCCCGGATTGGCAAGGCTTTCGATGAAGATGCCGCGGGTCTTGTCGTCGATCTGGCTTTCGAAGCTCGCCGGATCGGCGGAATCGGCCCAGCGCACCTGCCAGCCGAAATTCTCGAAAGCATGGCCGAACTGATTGATCGAGCCGCCATAGAGCTTGCGGGCGGCGATAAAATTTTCGCCCGGGCGCATGATGGTGTGGAAGACGATCATCTGCGCCGCGTGGCCGGAGGCGACGGCAAGGGCCGCCGTACCGCCCTCGAGCGCGGCGACGCGTTCCTCGAGCACGGCCTGCGTCGGGTTCATGATGCGGGTGTAAATATTACCGAAGGCCTGCAGGCCGAAGAGGGCGGCGGCATGGTCGGAATCGTTGAAGACGAAAGCGGTCGTCTGGTAGATCGGCGTCACCCGTGCGCCGGTCGCTGGGTCGGGCTGTGCGCCTGCGTGGATCGCCAAGGTGTTGAATCCAGGATCGTTCTTGGCCATGTCGCCCTCCGAATTGTTGATCACGAGGCAGGATCATAGCTTGTCGCCGACAAAAGTTAATCGCGATCCGTTTCAACCCTTGGGCGTTCGATGGAAAATCCCTCTCAGGGCAGCCCTGCTCAGGCAATGAGACGGGGATATTCGATCGCCGGGCAACGGTTCATCACCACTCTAATGCCGGCAGCCTCCGCTTTTGCCGCCGCGGCATCGTCGCGGACGCCAAGCTGAGCCCAGATGACCTTCGGTAGCGGCCTCAGCGCCAACGCCTCGTTAACGACCCCATCGAGATATTCGGCGGCGCGAAAGACGTCGACCATATCGATCGGCACCGGAACGTCGGCAAGCCGGGCATAGACGGTGCGGCCTTGGATCTGTTTGCCCGCCTGCCCCGGATTGACGGGTATGACCTCATAGCCGCGCGACAGCAGATAGCCCATGACGCCGTTGCTCGGCCGCGCCGGATTGGGCGAGGCACCGGTCAGGGCGATGGTCTTTACCGATTGCAGGATTCCGGTGAGATAATCATCCGTGTAGGCGTCATGATCCATTTCCATTTCTCCATTCCGGGAATGCCTTTGAGCCCGCCGGCATTTTTTGGCATGTCGACAAAACCGGCTGCACGTGTTTTGCGTATATAGGAGTTGAATGGCTCTGAGGATGATTCAATGAGAAATATTGCTCTTGCCCTCACGCTTGTGCTCGCCGCGTCACCCGCAGCGGCGATTTCGCGCTACAACCCGCTCACCATGAGCTGCGCCAGCGTGCGGGCGGCCATCCACAATCAGGGCGCCGTCATCTTCCGCTACCAATCTCCCCGCGGGCTACCGCTTTATGATCGCTACGTCCGCAACAGCAATTATTGTGACGCAACCGATTATGCGGAGTGGACCCATATCCCGTCAAAGGACGATCCCCGCTGCCCGGTTCTGAACTGCCAAAACCTAGACAACCTTGACGGGATGCTCTTCATTCCGAATCATCAGCTCTGACGTTGCCGCCGTCACGCCTCCTCCCGGCCGCCGTTCGCCTTCTCTGCTTGCAAACAAGCTTTGAGCTCAATCGCGCGCTGCGATTTCCCCTAGATTATACAATCTGAAGCTTCTTTTTTGTGTATATCAAAGTTATAGAATAATATCTGTATTTCAGCAGCATAGAAAGATCCGCTTCGGATTTCCCCCAGCATTTTTCCCCTTATGTTCTCCGTAAGAGCCATATATGTTCTCTCGTCCATTAGAAACATCTCATAGTTGAGAAGATCGCCTGGATTGAACGCATATCGCGCGCACGTAAAACTTGTCGTCAGAGCCCGACATTGTCTGCATATTGAAAGGATGCTATG
Source organism: Rhizobium sp. NLR22b (assembly GCF_019685295.1). Taxonomy (NCBI): domain Bacteria; kingdom Pseudomonadati; phylum Pseudomonadota; class Alphaproteobacteria; order Hyphomicrobiales; family Rhizobiaceae; genus Rhizobium; species Rhizobium sp. NLR22b. The sequence goes on along the minus strand of NZ_JABDWM010000014.1, from coordinate 41,329 downwards.
GGAACCGAAAACGCATCCGCGACCGCGGCAATGCATTTTCGTGCAAATATCAGTTGTCTTTCCAGAATTCTGCCCCGTCGGGGCGAGGCGCTTCGCCTTCCTCCGCAGCACCGGATTTATCCCTTGCCTCTCGACGTCATCCTGCTCGTTCTGTTCGGTGCGTTGCTGCATGCGACATGGAACGCGATCGTCAAAGCGGGAAGCGACAAATCCCTGGATGCGGCGTTGATTTCGGCCGGCGGCGCGGTGTCCGCGCTGCCGTTTCTGGCATTTCTGCCGTTGCCGCAGAGCGCAGCCTGGCCGTTCATCGGCGCCTCGGCCATCCTGCAGTTCGCCTATTTCCAGCTGGTTGCCGCCGCCTACCGAGCCGGTGATATCGGCCTCGTCTATCCGCTGATGCGTGGTTGCGCGCCGTTGCTGGTCGCCGCGACAAGCGGTGTCGTCCTGCGCGAAAATCTTTCCGGCGCCGCTCTTGCCGGCACCATGACGATTTCAGCCGGCGTCCTGACGCTCGCCCTGGAGGCTCGGCGCAGCAGCGGCCACGCGGTCGCCTTCTCCATTGCCAATGCTTTCGTCATCGCCAGCTACACTTATGTTGACGGCGTCGGCGCTCGTCTTTCAGGCAATGCGGTTTCCTATACGTTGTGGATGTCGCTGCTGCCGCCGATACTGCTACTTGCCTGGGCGGCGTCGCAGCGCGGCAGCTTGACGGTGCTGCGTCACGTTCGCCGCAACTGGTGGCGCGGCCTGATCGGCGGCGCGGGATCAATTGCATCCTATGGACTGGCACTTTGGGCGATGACGAAGGCGCCGGTGGCGACCGTTGCTGCACTGCGGGAAACTTCGATCCTCTTTGCCCTGGTGCTCTCGGTTGTCGTATTCAAGGAAAAAGCCGGCATCTGGCGTTACGTCGCTGGCGTCGTCATCGCGATCGGCGTGCTGGTTCTGAAACTCGCCTGATCATTCGCCCTTCCATTCCGGCTTGCGCTTGCCGAGAAAGGCGCCGATCCCTTCCTGCGCGTCCTGCGTCAGCATGTTGTCCACCATCACCTTGGCGGCATAATCATAGGCCGCCTCCACTGGTAGTTCGAGCTGCCCATAAAACGCTTCCTTGCCAATTTTCAGGATCAGTGGCGATTTGCCGGCAATCACGGCGGCATATTTGGAAACGACCTGCGCCAGATACTGCTTCGGCACGATGCGGTTGACGAGGCCGAAATCCTTGGCGGTCGAGGCGTCGATCGTCTCACCGGTCAAGAGCATCTCCATAGCCTGCTTACGGTGCGCGGCACGGGAAACGGCCACCATTGGCGTCGAACAGAACAGGCCGATATTGACACCCGGCGTGCAGAACGTCGAAGTGTCGGTGCAGATCGCCAGATCGCACGAGGCGACGAGCTGACAGCCCGCAGCCGTTGCAAGCCCATCGACCTCGGCGATAACAGGTTTTGGCAGATGCGCGATCTTCAGCATCAAATCGGCGCAGAGCCGGAAGCTTTTCTCGAAAAAAGCGGCGCCCTGATCTTCGTCAACGCGATGGGCCGTGAGTTCCTTGAGGTCATGGCCGGCGGAAAAGACGACGCCGGTGGAGGCGATGACGATGACGCGCACATCCAAATCGGCCTGCGCCTTTTCGAGCTCAGCCATCAGCGCTTCGAGAAGCGCGATCGAAAGCACATTGGCCGGCGGGTCGTTAAGCACGAGCCGCAGCACGCCGTCGCGCAACGAGCGGAGCAACAATCCATCCGTCCTGTCCGCTTCCTTTCGGAAGGATACGATTTCGGCCATGATGCTGCTCCCTGCACTCGATTTTCACACATTCGTTCTGCCACAAGGCGCCGCCAATTTCGAGCAGGATCCGCCGTCGCGGTCAAAACCAGAACCATGATTTCGATCTCTCCGCCCTCGCCTTCGCAGGGGTCAGACCGATATCGCGTAGCTCGTCATCGGTGAGTTCCGACAGCTTGCGGCGGCTGCGGCGCTTTTCGAGCCGACACTCGACGGCTACCAGCAGCCGCCTGCTCCAACGCGCCGTCTCACGATGTTTCAGCCGAAGGGCGCTCAGCGGTATCTCCAAGCTTTCGTCGAATTCTATAGTCATCTCTTCATCCTTTCCTGATGGACGAAAGATGCGATGGAAGGTGCCGCGAAAGAAGCTTATGGATATTATTATATGCATAAGGATTTCTTTGGAATGGCTCTCAATCTCGACCAACTCGCAACCTTCATCAATGTCGCCGACCTCGGGAGCTTTACGGCTGCGGCCGACAAGGAAGGCGTGACGCAGCCGGCCGTCAGCCTGCAGATCAAGGGGCTCGAACAGCGGCTCGGCGTCAGGCTGATCGAGCGCGTCGGACGGCGGGCGCAACCGACGGCGGCGGGCATCGACCTGCTTTCGCATGCAAGGCGTCTGCTTCAGGAGGCAGCCGCGGCGGAAGAAGCGATGATGCCCCACAGGGATGGCGCCAGCGGCCGTGTGCGCATCGGCAGCGGCGGCACGGCATCGATCCATCTGCTTCCGCGCGCCATCTCCGCCGCCCGGAAGTCCATGCCCGGCCTCGAAATCACCGTCTCGATCGGCAATGCCGACGATATTCTGCGCGATCTGGAAGCCAACAGTCTCGACATCGCCGTCGTGGCCCTGCCGGCATCGGGACGGAACTTCGAGATCGAACCCTTTTTCGAGGAGGAATTGCTGGCTGTCGCCCCCGCGGGCAGCCCCGTGCCCAAGGGTGGACCGGACGCCGCCTTCATGCGCGACAGGACGCTGCTACTATATGAGGGCGGCAATACGAGACGGGCAATCGACGCCTGGCTGGCAGCCCCGGGCACCAGGATCCGACCGGCGATGGAGTTCGGCAGTATTGAGGCGATCAAGGAACTGGTGGCCGTGGGACTCGGCTGGTCGATCCTGCCGGGGTTGGCGGTGAAGCGCGACCGCGCCGGTCTCCTGACGGCATCGTCGCTGCGGCCGAAGCTGACACGCCGCCTTGGCATGGTTCTTCGCCGGGACAAACATCTGACACGCGGCCTTCGGGAAATGATAAAATGCCTGCGCGCTTTTGAGGATTAGCGATGGTTTTCGACCGACGGCGGGGCAAATATTCAGTTCGATTGTGGGGTATCACAACACCACACTTATAACCATTTGTTTTCATTTGTACTTTTTTCCGTCCGTCGCGAAAGCCGATATTGACCCGGTGTCACATTGCCTTTATACACCGCGCCAGAACGCAGCCTGTCCGGGCTGCTTTCTTTTTGGCAGGTTCGCGCTTGCCAATCCAAGCAACAAGAAACGCCCTTAAAGCCCTCGGGCCAAGGGTCCTAAAAGAGAGTATTCACATGGCAACCTTCTCACAGAAGCCTGCAGAGGTGGAGAAGAAGTGGGTGATCATCGACGCCGAAGGGCTGGTCGTTGGCCGTCTCGCTTCCATCATCGCTATGCGCCTGCGCGGCAAGCACAAGGCAACCTTCACACCCCACGTTGACGACGGCGACAACGTCATCGTCATCAATGCCGACAAGGTCGTTTTCACCGGCAAGAAGTATTCCGACAAGGTCTACTACTGGCACACCGGTTATGCCGGCGGCATCAAGGAACGCACCGCACGCCAGATCATCGAAGGCCGCTTCCCGGAGCGCGTCCTCGAAAAGGCCGTCGAACGCATGGTTCCGCGCGGCCCGCTCGGCCGTCGCCAGATGAAGAACCTGCGCGTCTACGCCGGCTCCAACCATCCCCATGAAGCCCAGCAGCCGGTCGCCCTCGACGTTGCCGCGCTCAACAAAAAGAACGTAAGGAGCGCCTGATCATGGCTGACCTCTCCTCCCTGAAGGATCTCGGCACGGCTTCCGAAGCTGCTGCTCCGGCCCACGTCCGCAAGGTCGATTCGCTCGGCCGCTCCTACGCCACCGGCAAGCGCAAGAACGCCGTTGCCCGCGTCTGGGTCAAGCCGGGCTCCGGCAAGATCATCGTCAACGGCAAGGAATTCGCGGAATATTTCGCGCGTCCGGTGCTGCAGATGATCCTGCGCCAGCCGATCGTCGCGGCTGCCCGTGACGGCCAGTTCGACATCGTCGCAACCGTTGCCGGCGGCGGCCTCTCCGGCCAGGCCGGCGCCGTTCGCCACGGCCTGTCCAAGGCGCTGACCTACTTCGAACCGGGCCTGCGCTCGGTGCTGAAGAAGGGCGGCTTCCTGACCCGCGACAGCCGCGTCGTCGAACGCAAGAAGTACGGCAAGGCAAAGGCCCGCCGCTCGTTCCAGTTCTCCAAGCGTTAATCGCTTCGGACAGACGGAATTTGCGAAAGGCCGGGAAAACCCGGCCTTTTTCTTTGGGTGTTTGATGAATCCCGGGAAGCGCCTGCCGGTCGCCATTGCCGCACTCCGGTTCTGCTGGTAAAAATCCGACAAAACGCTTCGCGAACGAGCGGAGCGGCAATCAAGGTCGCATCATGGGAACAACCAAGTCCGCAGACAACTAAGCCGCAACAACTTTGCGCTGTTGTTGCGGCATCTGTCCAGCAAATCCGATACTGATGAAAGACAGATCGCCGCCGAATGAAAATCATTTGAGCGGACCTTACCCATGTCTTATCCGAAAATTCCGTCGTGGAATTACTCCGTGCCGGCAAGCTTGTTGCTGATCGCCCCTTTCGACGTCCTGGCGTCGCTTGCCATGGACATCTATCTCCCGGTCGTGCCGACGATGCCCCAGGCACTTGGCACCTCGCCTGAAGTCATCCAGTTGACCCTCAGCCTCTACATGCTTGTGCTCGGCGTCGGCCAGATTGTCTTTGGTCCGATCTCCGATATCGTCGGGCGACGGCCCGTGCTGATCGGCGGGGCGGCACTCTTTGCCCTTGCGTCCTTTCTGCTTGCCGGGGCCTCATCCGCACTTCTCTTCGTGGCCTTGCGATTGTTGCAGGCGATCGGCGCCTCGGCGGCTCTTGTCGCCACCTTCGCAACAGTGCGCGACGTCTACGCCGAACGGCCGGAAAGCAGCGTGATCTATAGCCTGCTCGGTTCGCTGCTATCGCTTGTGCCTGCGTTCGGGCCGGTCGTCGGCGCGGTGATTGCCGACCACTATGGGTGGCGAGCCATCTTTCTCGTCATCGGCCTGCTTTCGATCGTTGCCATTCTCAATGCCGGCATGCGGTGGCATGAAACCCGCCCCGCTGCGGCGACGACAACCATCGCCATACGCCCGATCCTCGCGAGCCTGCCCTTCTGGATCTACACGACCGGTTTCAGCGCGGCGATGGGAGCCTTCTTCGTCTTCTTCTCGACCGCACCCCGTATCCTGATCGATCGGGCCGGCTTTTCCGGCATCACCTTCAGCTTCATCTTTGCCTCGGTGGCCTTGGTGATGATCGTGACGGCGCGTTTTGCCAAGCGCTTCGTCACACGCTGGGGCATCACAGGCAGCCTCGCAAGAGGCATGACGTTGCTGCTTGTCGGCGCGGTAACGCTTGCTATGGGAGAGATGTTTCTGCAGGCACCCCTTATCGGCCTCATCCTGCCGATGTGGATCATCGCGATCGGCATTGTCTTTGCGACAGCCGTCACGGCAAATGGTGCGCTTGCGGCTTTCGGCGATACCGCGGGAACAGCCGTGGCGCTCTACTTCTGTGTCGAAAGCCTGCTGGTCGTTGCAGGCACATTGTTCGTGGTTCTGCTCGACGGGAACACAGCCTGGCCACTCGCTGCCTATACCGGCGCGGCAGCGCTGATAACGTTGGCCGGATTGCGTCAGCTAGCGCGGAAGGCCGCCTGAGGAATTTGCCACGGAATGGCGGCAGCTTAAAACGCAGAGCGGCCGTCAAGCGAGGCATCGCTTGAAATCTCGGCGCACCTCGCCTACCCCTTACCTACCCCGAACCGAACATCAGTTCCTTTCGGGGCAGGATCAGGCGGTTTGGTCGTGACGGTGGCCAGGCAATATAAGGTCGACATCGAACGCGACTACGTTGGCGCCCACAGAGAAGGAGCCCCCCTTGGCGAACAAGACCATTGATCACGCCTTCACGGCGACCAGCCTCACCTCCGCCGCCAGCGACCCGACCTTTGCCGGCGCGCTGTCCTTCATGCGCCGCCGCTTCACCAAGGAGCTTGCCGGCGTCGATGTCGCCGTCTGGGGCATCCCCTTCGATGCCGCCACATCGAACAGGCCGGGCACGCGCTTCGGCCCGCAGGCGATCCGGCGTGCCTCGGCGATATTCGACAATGATGCGCAATATCCCTTCAACCGCGACCTGTTTGCCGACATGGCGGTGATCGACTATGGCGATTGCCTGCTCGACTACGGCAATCATCAGGACACACCTGGTGCCATCGAACGCCAGGCCAACGCGATCCTCGACAGCGGCGCCTTTCTGCTGACGCTCGGCGGCGATCACTACGTCACATGGCCGCTGCTGAAAGCCCATGCGGCAAAACACGGGCCTCTCGCACTCGTGCAGTTCGACGCTCACCAGGATACCTGGTTCGACGAAGAGCGGCGCATCGACCACGGCTCCTTCGTGGCGCGGGCCGTGCGCGAAGGTATCATCGATCCTGACCGCTCGATCCAGATCGGCATCCGCACCCATGCGCCGGAGGATTGCGGCCTCAATATTCTCTATGGTCATCAGGTCGAAGACATGAATGCCGGCGACATCGCCTCGGCGATCATCTCTCATACGCGCGGCGCCCCTGCCTATCTCACCTTCGATATCGATTGCCTGGATCCGGCCTTTGCGCCAGGTACCGGCACGCCAGTTGCCGGCGGACCGTCGAGCGCCAAAATCCTCTCGGTGCTGCAGCGCCTGCACCAGCTCGATATCCGCGGCGCCGACGTGGTCGAAGTGTCGCCGCCCTACGACCATGCCGATATCACCGCCATTGCGGGGGCAACGGTGGCAATGTATATGCTTGGCCTTCATGCCGAGCGACGCGCCATTGCGGCCTCACAAGGCTGATTTATCATCGTTCAAATTGAATCCGGAAATCCTCAGAACCCATTGAAAGCGCAGGTCTAACATGGCACCGAAAATCTTCATCGATGGCGAACACGGCACAACGGGTCTGCAGATCCGCACGCGCATGGCCGGCCGCCGCGATGTCGAGCTTCTGTCCATTCCCGAGGCCGAGCGGCGCAACGCCGCCATGCGCGAAGACATGCTGAACGGCGCCGATATCGCCATTCTGTGCCTGCCCGACGACGCGTCGAAGGAAGCGGTCCAGATGCTGTCGGGCAACAACAACGTCCGCGTCATCGACACCTCCACGGCCTTCCGCGTCAATCCCGCCTGGGCCTACGGCTTTGCCGAAATGGACGACGCACAGGCCGACAGGATCAAGGCCGCCCGCTTCGTCTCGAACCCCGGCTGCTATCCCACAGGCGCGATCGGGCTTATCCGGCCGCTGCGCGCCGCCGGCATCCTGCCGGACGGCTATCCGGTGACGGTCAACGCGGTCTCCGGTTATACCGGCGGCGGCAAGCAGATGATCGCGCAGATGGAAAACCCGGATCATCCGGATGCGATCACCGCGCCGCATTTCCTCTACGGCCTGCCGCTCACCCACAAACACGTGCCGGAGATGACCGCACATGGCCTGCTCGACCGAGCCCCGATCTTTTCGCCGTCGGTCGGCAAGTTCGCGCAGGGCATGATCGTACAGGTGCCGCTGCATCTCGGCGATCTCGCCGAGGGCGCGACGATGGAAAGCATTCACGCGGCACTGGTTGCCCATTATGCCGGACAGGACATCGTCACGGTCGTGCCGCTCGCCGAAAGCAAGGCGCTCCCCCGCGTCAACGCCGTCGAACTGGAGGGCAAGGACACGATGAAGCTCTTCGTCTTCGGTACGCCGGGTGGTTCCCAGGTCAATCTGGTGGCGCTGCTCGACAACCTCGGCAAGGGCGCCTCGGGTGCTGCCGTGCAGAACATGGACCTGATGCTCGCCAGCTGAGGCCACGATGCTGGATAGGCTTGTCGCCGATATGCAGGCGTGGTTTGCCGCCGCCCTACCCGGTCACGGCATTTATGCGCTGATGGCGTTTGCCTTGATCGCCGGGCTAGCTCGCGGCTTTTCCGGTTTCGGCGCAGCGTTGATCTTCGTCCCGCTCGGCGGTGCCATCGTCGGGCCGAAGCTGGTCTCGCCGATCCTGCTCGTCATCGACGGCATCGCCACACTGGGGATGATCCCACCCGCCTGGCGCGACGCCAACCGGTCCGAGGTCTTCGTCATGGCGGCCGGTGCGGCACTCGGCGTCCCGACCGGCACGGCGCTGCTGGCGCTGCTCGACCCGACGCTGCTGCGCTGGAGCATCACGATCATCGCCATCTGTCTGCTCGCGCTTCTCGTATCGGGATGGCGCTACCACGGCGCGCCGTTCGCGCCGCTCGGCAGCGGCGTCGGCCTGATTGCCGGACTTTTCAGCGGCGCCGCGCAGCTCGGCGGGCCGCCTGTCGTCGCCTATTGGCTCGGCGGCAAGACCGACTTCGCGCGTGTCAGAGCGAATGTCGTGCTGTATTTCTCGATCTCGTCGGTGTTCAGCGCCATCAGCTATTATGTCGGAGGACTGTTCGTGCCCGCCGTGTTCGCGCTCACCGTCGTCGTCCTGCCGAGTTATGCGCTGGGTCTCTATGGCGGCTCGAAACTGTTCGGGCTTGCCGAGGAACGGACCTTCCGCATCGCCTGCTACGTGCTGATCGCGGCCGCTGCCGTTATCGGCATGCCGCTGCTCGACGGCGTGCTGCGTTAGAACGAAAGGCCTCTCGCTTCAATCGCGTTCGGTGATCATCGTCTCGTGCGGGTATTCGCCGTAAAAGCCGCGCCAGTTGGCGACGGCGAAACCAAATACAACAAGCGCGCCGGCCTGGTGCAGCAGGCCCCAGTGAAGCGGCACCTGCATCAGCAGCGTGGCAATGCCGATTGCCGCCTGAACGGTCACCAGCGCGAAAAGCAGGACGGCGCGGCGGGCATGGGTGGTCCAGGGTGCGGCGCGAAGGGCGATCACCATGTTAATGAGCACCATTGCGAAGAGCGTATAGGCGCCGATGCGGTGGATGAACTGCACGGTTTTCGGATTCTCGAAGGCATTTATCCAGAAGGGCTGCTGAATCAGCAGATCGGAGGGAATGAGGGCGCCATCCATCAGCGGCCAGGTATTGTAGGAAAAACCGGCATCGAGTCCCGCCACCAGGGCGCCGAGATAGATCTGGAACAGCGCGAAAACAGCGATTGCGGCAGCGAAGCCGCGCGAACTGCGTGCCGGCGCCGGATCGTTGGAGTGCGGCGACAGCCCGCGCATGATCCACATGCAGCCGGCAAAGATCAGGCAGGCCATGACGAGATGCGTCGCCAGCCGGTACTGACTGACGTCGGTGCGAACGGAAAGGCCTGAGGACACCATCCACCAGCCGATGAAACCCTGCAGACCGCCGAGCGCCAGGATGCAGACGAGCGGCCAGCGCAGGCGTTTCTCAATCCGCCCCGTCAGCCAGAAATAGAGGAGCGGCAGCGCGAAGATCACGCCGATGCCGCGGGCGATCAGCCGGTGCGCCCATTCCCACCAGAAGATGTTTTTGAACTCGTCGACGCTCATGGAACTGTTCAACTGCTGAAATTCGGGAATACGCTGGTAGAGGCGGAACTCCTCTTCCCATTCCGCGGCTGTCAGCGGCGGAATGACGCCGTGGATCGGCTTCCACTCGGTGATCGACAGACCGGAATTGGTCAACCGCGTTGCCCCTCCAACGAGCACGAGACAAAAGAGCGCCAAAAGCACAAAGCCGAGCCACAGCCGCAATGCGCGCCGGTTGCGGTTCTGCTTGCGTACTTCGCTCAGGATCGCCTGTTCCGTGGTGAGGTTCGCGACGGCCATGATGTCTCCTTCTATCCGGCAGTTGATTTGCCCCACCGGCTCATGCAAAACAAGCCCCGAAGCTTTGCGGCATGCCGTCGCGCCGCTCCGCGCTACCCACACAAGAGATAAACAATGCCCGTCCGCCTCCGCAAATTCATCGGCACGATCATTATCATCGTGCTTGTGCTCGTCTACGCACTGGTGGCGAACACGATCGCGGTGGTGACGCTCGGCAACGCCCCCTGGTGGGGGCACCTGCTCTACTTCTTGCTGACCGGCCTGCTTTGGGTATTGCCGGCAATGGTCATCATCAAGTGGATGGCCGGACCGCGGCAGCAGTAGACCATTAACGGCCGAATAACCGTGATCGGCGGAAAACCTCGTCGATGGGCGGCGATTAAACCAAATATACGTCCTGCACACCTACTTTCCCGTTCAGCATTTTGACCGGAGAGTTCCCGTGCAGACGCAAAAGCTCGATTTTGATGAACAGTCGTCGGACGATGGCGCGCTGGCCGAGATGGCGATTTCACGCCTACGCCAGACGAGCATGAAACTTGCCATGGCGAAAATCGACATTACGGTTTTTGACGCGATGGAGCCATTGGAGGATGATTGGCGGGCTCTGGAGACCGATGATCTCCATTCGCTTCATCAGAGCTATGATTGGTGCGCTGCCTGGGTCAATGCCTTTCGCCAGCCGCTGGCGATCCTCAAAGGCACCTATGCCGGGGAGACGGCCTTCATTCTGCCGATCGAGATCGTCAGATCCCGCGGATTGGCCGTCGCAAAGTTCATCGCTGCCGATCACAGCAATATCAATACCGGTCTGTTCTCCGGCAATTTTGCTGAAAGTGGCGGCAGCATCGATGCGGAGAAGTTCGCGGCGCAGCTTCGGCAGGCCTTAAAGGGCCATGCCGATCTGCTGCTGCTGCAAAACCTTCCGCTGGAATGGCGCGGGAGGCAGACCCCACTCACCGGACTGCCGATCGTGCAAAACCAGAACCACGCCTATCAATTGCCGTTCCTCTCCAATTTCGAGGAGACGCTGAAGCAGCTCAACGCCAAAAGCCGGCGTAAGAAATTCCGCGTTCAATCGAGGCGTCTGGAGGCGGCCGGCGGCGTCGAACACACCATCCCGGAAACATCGGAAGAACAGCACCGCCTGCTCGATATCTTCTTCCGCCTGAAGAGTATTCGCTTCGCCAGCCTTGGCCTGCCCGACGTCTTTGCCGATCGGGAAACACAGGCCTTCCTGCACGGCCTCATCGGTAAGCGGGATGATGCGAGACAGTATCTCGGCCTGCAGATGCATGCGCTGCGGCTGAAGGGCGAGAACAAGGACCGGATCGCTGCGGTCTCGGGCATTTCGCGCAAGGGTGATCACGTCATCTGCCAGTTCGGGGCGATCGACGAAGATCTTGCGCCCGATACCAGCCCCGGCGAATTCCTCTATTGGCAAACCATTTCCGGACTGCACGGCAAAGGCGTCGCGCTGTTCGATTTTGGCCTCGGCGATCAGACCTACAAACGATCCTGGGCGCCGGTTGAGACCGCTCATTACGACGTGGTGCTGCCGGTTTCGCCATTTGGCCTCGCCGCCGGCGCGGCACACCGGATCGTTACCCGGAGCAAGGCGCATATCAAGGCGCGGCCGAAGCTCTATAAATTCGCCCAGGGCATCCGCGCACGGATTGGCTGAGCGTTCTTGGTCTTGCGCATGTCGTTCTTCGCAAAACCGCTGCACAGTTTTGCGTGACATGCTTCAGGCGGCCTGGCCGAGCGCCTGCTCGTCCACTTGGCCGCCCGACATCAGCACGACGCGGTCATAGCCCGCCGCCTGGAATTCCGTCATCAGGGCAACGAAGATCGTCTCCTCTAGCCGCGGTAGGGAGAGGATAATTTCAACATCCCGGCTGCGCGTGAGCCGCGAGACGCCTGCAACGTCGGCCGCACCGCATTCGACCACCACGAGGTCGTAGGCGGCGGCGAGCGCATCGAGCAGCAGCGACAGCCGGTCGACACCGCGCATGGCGCGGCGCACGTCGCTCTGACCCTGCGGGATCAGATGAGCATCGGAAAGACGATCGCTGTGGATCGTGTCGCCGAAGGCCGCCTCGCCGCACAGCAGATCGGTGATGCCAGCCGCGACCTGGTTCTCGGCCATCAGTTCTGTGGGATAGCCGGAGCCGGTCATATCAATCAGAATGACGCGGCGGCCGGCATCGGCGAGCATGCGCGTCAACGAAACCGTCGCCGCCGAACCGTTATCACCAGTTGGAGATATGACGATTGCCAGCGGCGCCCGGCTGCCCGTGAGGTAGTCCGCAACGGAGGCAATGGAAAATTCATGGTCGTCCTCCGGCGCCTCTTCGGCGGCCGCCGTTTCTTCGATCATATCCTTTCCGTCATCCTCCGTGACAACGGCGAGCATGCTCGGCTGGACGGGCCTTCCGGCGGCCGGTGCTGCCTGCGGCACATCCTTGTCTCCGACGACCGTTTCCGCCTCGACCGCGTCACGGGACGCATCGACAGCACGAAGCGCCCGACCGCTGAAGAGTTCGGCGAGCATGGTGACGATGGCGCTCAGGATCAGCGTTGCGACGGCCGCGACGACGACGATCGGAACCACCTTCGGGAAATAGGGATCGACCGGCTCGATGGCCCGGGAAACGATACGGGCGTCAGCCGGGCTGGAATTGCTGTCGGCGCGCGAGGCGGCCTCGCGGTAGCGCACCAGATAGGTTTCGAGCAGCTGGCGCTGGGCGTTTGCCTCGCGCTCGAGCGCGTTGAGGCCGACCTCGTCTTCGCCGGCGCGGGCGCTGTTAGCCTGTACCGCGTCCTTCTGGCGCTCGAGCTCGCTTGCGCGGAGGTCGGCAACTTTCGCCTCATTTTCGATGCTGGCCAGAATCTTCTGCGTCTCCTGGCGGATTTGGCCGCGAATATCGGAGAGCTGGGCGCGCAGACTCTTCAGCCTCGGATGACTGTTGAGAAGGCTGGTCTGCAGATCTGATATTTGCGACTGCAGGCCCGATTCCGTAGCCTTCAGCCGCTGGATCGCCTGGGAAGACATGATGTCAGGCAGCGTATCGGAGGCTTCGCCCGATGACAGCGCATTGCGCACCGCCTGCGCCCTCGCCTCGGCATTGGCCTTGTCGCCCCGTACGCGGGTGAGTTCTGCGGAGATGTCATTAAGCTGCTGGGCGGGAAATGTGGTCGTGCCGTTCGTTTGCAGCAGACCGTGGGTGGTGCGATACTCGGCAACCTTCTTCTCGGCATCGCTGACCTTCTTCCGCAGGTTTTCGATCTCCGGCTCGAGCCAACGCGTCGCTTCCGAATTGGAAGCGAGCTTGGCGCCGCTCTGGGTGGAAAGGTAGACATTCGCCATGGCGTTCGGGATGGCGGCGGCGAGCTTCGGATCCTTCGACGTGAAGTTGATGCCGATGACGCGCGAACCCGGCACCTGATAGACCTGCAGCCGCTCGACAAAAGCATCGATTACTCGTTCTTCCGGCGGGTTCTCCATCGGATTCTTCTTCAGATGCAGATTCACGAGGATGCTGCTCATCGCCGAGCCGTTGGCGGCATCGTCGAATTCCGGCAGATTGTAGAGCTTCAGGTCGTTGATCACCTTCTTGAGGAGATCGGCCGATTGCAGGAGCTGCACCTGGCTGGCGATATTCAGCTCGTCCATCAGCGGCCCGCCGCCGGCTTCGTTCGCCTGCTGGGTACTGGCGAAGGCTGGCGCGCGGGGTTCGATGAGGATGCGTGTTTCGCTGCGATATTGCGGCGAGATGATCTTGGCGCCGGCAAAGGCGACGCCGACCGCCGCAAGCGTGATCGTCAAAATCCTGAGCCGGCGCGCCCACACGGCGCGAACCAACTGGCCGAGGTCGATGTCCACATCCTGATCACGCACTACCCCGGACATGCTCTTACTCCACAACAAAGGTGCCGCAAGCGTAAACGACCATGGTAACGCAACGGTTAATTCGATCTCGCCAAGAAATAGAGGAGATCGGCAAAGAATTGGGGGATTGCCATGCGCCTTTTACCGGGTATTAACCCTAACGGATCGATAACGGCTGCACCGAGTTCATTTTCTGTGAGCACAAGCGGATGTCTGTCGCCCCGCCTAAGATCCTTTTGGCCCTGAGCCTTGCAGCCATGACGGCGGCATTGGGCGGCTGCACGACGTACAAGCCGGCTCCGAAAGCCTTCAACGAGGCAACCATCCAGCCCTATACGCTTGATAGCGGCGATCGGCTGCGCATCACCGTCTTCGACCAGCAGAGCCTAACCAATACCTACACGGTGGACCAGGCCGGTTACATCGCCTTCCCCCTCATCGGTCAGGTCCCTGCCCGCGGCCGAACCCTCCAGCAACTCTCAGGGCAGATCGCCCAGAAACTGCAGCAGGGCTATCTTCGCGATCCCGATGTCACCATCGACGTCGACCGTTACCGTTCGATCTTCATCATGGGCGAAGTCGGCCAGCCCGGCCAATATGCCTATGTTCCGGGCATGACCGTGCAGAATGCCATCGCCGTTGCCGGCGGCTTCTCCAGCCGCGCCAACCAAAGCATGGTCGATGTCACCCGCAAGATAAACGGACAGGTGCTGACCGGCCGCATCAATATATCCGGCCCGATCATCGCGGGCGACACGATCTACGTTCGCGAACGGCTCTTCTGAGCAATGGCAAGAGAGAGGCCGCTCCGCATTCTTCACTGCTTCAGATCGCCGGTCGGCGGAATTTTCCGCCATGTCCGCGACCTGGTCGAGGAACACAGCAAGGCCGGGCATCACATCGGCATTCTCTGCGACAGCTCGACCGGCGGCGAGCACGAGGACAGATTGTTCGACGATATCCGCCCATATCTGTCGCTCGGCCTGACGCGCGTCCCGATCCGCCGCTCGGTCAGCCCGTCCGATATCGCGACGATGTGGGATACGTACAAGAAGATTAAAAGTTTGCGGCCGGATGTGCTGCACGGGCACGGCGCCAAGGGCGGCGTGCTCGCGCGACTTGCCGGCTCAGCCCTGCGGGTGAACAGGTATCGCGTAGCCCGCCTCTATACCGCGCATGGCGGAAGCCTGCATTATTCGCGCTCCTCATTCACAGGACAGTTCGTCCTCAGGATGGAGCGCCTGCAGGAATATTTCACCGATGCGCTGGTCTTCATCTGCGAATACGAGCGCGACACCTATGCCCGCAAGGTGGGCAAGCCGCGGACGAAGACGAAACTGATCTATAACGGCATCGGAGAGCGTGAATTCGAGCCGATCCACACCCGGTCGGATGCCGTGCATTTCATCTATGTCGGGATGCTTCGGGACCTCAAGGGTCCCGATCTGTTTGTCGATGCCTTCGCCAAGACCGAGCGGCTGCTCGGCAGGCCGCTTTCGGCATTGATGATCGGCGACGGACCTGACCGCGACCGCTATCGCGAGATGATGATCGAACGCGGCCTCGGAAAACGGATCGGCATGCTGCCGGCAATGCGTATCCACGAAGCCTTTGCCATGGCGCAAAATCTCGTCGTCCCGTCTCGCGCCGAAGCGATGCCCTATATCGTGCTCGAAGGGCTGGGGGCCGGCAAAACGATCATAGCCAGCCGCGTCGGCGGCATTCCCGAGGTGCTCGGCAAGGACAGTCCGGCTCTTGTAGAGCCCGGCAATTCCGACGATCTCGCTCGCGTCATGGCGGAAGCGCTCAGCACGCCCGGCTGGCACACCAGAACTATGCCGTCGCATGAGGCAGTTAAGGCCGTGTTTTCCTCGACCGTGATGGCGCGGGATGTCCTGCAATTATACCATGAGCTCGTCAGTCCCGCCGCCGAACAAGCAGTGTTCGTTACCCCGTAAATATTTCTTAGGGGCTTTCTGGTATTTCGCTTGCTGACAACGAGCGACAAAACCCCATGAACAAATTGGAAAAAAGCGATCAATTCGACGTGGAAGCGCTGCGCAAGCAAATTTCCGACATCGAGGCGCGCGGCGACGCAGGTCAGGCCCACTCCGCCGACCCGATCGAAATTAACCCCTATGCCCGGCAGATCGCCGAACAGTTCCGCGACGGCACTCGTTCGCCTGTCATTATTATCGGCCAATTGCGGCTCCTGGAATTCCTGGCGCTCTTTTCGATTGCCCTGATCGTCCGCTACTTCTGGCCGGGCGACGGCAGCGATCCCTTGCTGGTCCGGACGGGCATGGCAGCGATTGCTTCGGCCTCGACCGTCATCGCCCTGCAGCTTGCCGACACCTACACCATTCCCGCACTCCGGGCGAAGCTACGGCTGATGCCCCGCATTCTCGCCTCCTGGACGATTGCGCTTGTCCTCACGATCGGCCTGTTCGCGCTCATTCGTGGCACCACATGGGCGATGGTCGATGCCTATGTCCCATGGTTCACCGTCGGCGTGCTCTTTCTCGCGGCCGAGCGTTTCCTTGTCGCCTACGGCATCCGTAACTGGGCGCGCAACGGCATCATGGAGCGGCGCGCTGTCATCGTCGGCGGCGGCGAACCGGCCAAGGAGCTGATCCGCATCCTCGAACAACAGGCCGACAACGACATTCGCATCTGCGGCATCTTCGACGACCGCGGCGAGAAGCGCTCACCGATCATGGTCGCCGGTTACCCAAAGCTCGGCACCGTGGCGGAACTCGTCGAATTCGTGCGGCTGACGCGCATCGACATGTTGATCATCGCCCTGCCGCTTTCGGCCGAAGCCCGCATCTTCGATCTCCTGAAGAAGCTCTGGGTCCTGCCGGTCGATATCCGGCTTGCGGCGCACGCCAACCGGCTGCGCTTCCGGCCACGCGCCTATTCGCATGTCGGCGCTGTGCCGATGCTCGACATTTTCAAGATGCCGATCCGCGACTGGGATTCCGTCGCCAAACGCGGCTTCGACATCTTTTTCACTCTGGTCGCGCTTGCGCTGCTCTGGCCGCTGATGGCCGCAACCGCGATCGCCATCAAGGCGACCTCGGAAGGTCCTGTCTTCTTCATGCAGAAGCGTCATGGCTTCAACAACGAAGTCATCAATGTCTTCAAGTTCCGCTCGATGTACACCAACATGGCCGACCCCTCAGGCAAGGCCGCGGTGACCAAGGGCGATCCGCGCGTCACCCGTGTCGGAAGGTTCATCCGCAAGACCTCGATCGACGAGCTGCCGCAGCTTTTCAACGTGCTGCGGGGGGAGCTCTCGCTGGTCGGTCCGCGTCCCCATGCGGTTCTTGCACAGGCGCGCGACCGCGCCTTCGCTGATGTCGTCGAAGGCTATTTCGCCCGCCACCGCGTCAAGCCTGGTGTGACCGGTTGGGCGCAGATCAACGGCTGGCGCGGCGAGGTCGATAACGATGAGAAAATCAAGTTCCGCACGGCCTACGATCTCTATTATATCGAGAACTGGTCGCTCTGGTTCGATCTCAAAATCCTGTTCCTGACGCCGATCCGGCTGCTCAACACGGAAAACGCCTATTGAGCGCGATCCAGGCGACATATTCGCGCGTCGCCCAGCCGCAGCGGGCAACGCTGCGGCTGATCGGCTCCGCCTTCGTCGCTTTCGGTGTTTTCCTTTCCGGCTTCGTCATCGATGAGCCGGCGCCCTATGAACTCTGGATGGCGGGGCTGATCGGCCTCTGGTTCATCCTGGGTCTCAGGATTTCGCGCAGCGTCGCGCCGTTGCTTGCCCTTCTGCTCACTTTCAATCTCGGTGGCATGCTGTCGCTGACGCAGATGAAGGATCTTGCGACGGCGCCGATGTATATCGCTGTCTCGACCTTCCTGGCGCTGACCGCGGTTTTCTACGGGGCAATCATCGAGGACAGCCATAAGCGGCTGCCGCTGATCTTCAACGCCTGGAGCCTGGCTGCCGTCGTCACGTCGGCGCTTGGCGTACTCGGCTATTTCCACGCCTTTCCCGGCTCGGAAGTGTTCACTCTCTATGACCGCGCCAAAGGCGCATTCCAGGATCCGAACGTCTTCGGCCCCTTCCTGGTGCCGCCGTCGCTCCATCTCATCCACGGCATTCTGGTCGGCGATCTGAAGAAATCGCCGTTGAAGGCAGCCGCCCTTCTCGTGATTGCCCTCGGCATCTTCCTCTCCTTTTCCCGCGCCGCCTGGGGTCTCTTTGCGCTCGGCGTGGTGCTCCTGATTTTCATCATGCTGCTGAAGGAGCGCAGCGGCGCCTTCCGCTTGCGGGTGCTGATCCTGTCACTGGCGGCGATCGTCATGCTGGTCGCATCGCTGCTCGTGGCGCTGCAGATTCCGAAGGTCGCTGAGCTGTTTTCAACACGCGCTCAGCTGGTGCAGCAGTATGACGGCGAACATCTCGGCCGCTTCGAGCGCCACAGGATCGGTTTCACCATGATGATGGAGCGCCCGCTCGGCATCGGTCCGCTCGTGTTCGGCACCATGTTTCCCGAGGACGAGCATAACATCTGGCTGAAGTCGCTCACCTCCTATGGCTGGCTCGGCTTCGTCAGCTATGTCGGAATGCTCCTCTGGACGCTCATCCTGGGTTTCCGGAACCTGCTTCACGACCGGCCGTGGCAACCCTTCCTGATGATTGCCTGGATCTCCGTTCTCGGCCATGCGACGATCGGCAATGTTATCGACATCGACCACTGGCGCCATGTCTATCTGCTCTTCGGCACGGTCTGGGGCTGCGCGGCGCTGGAAGCGCGTCACAGGCGCGGCCGAATGCCCGGAGGAATGGCGTAGTCATGCCGCATTATGGCGGGCTATTTCGTCGCGCCGGCCGTCAAACCGGCGATAAACCGCCGCTGGAAAACGAGATAGGTCAGGATGAGTGGGGCAATGACAATGACCGCACCGGCGGTCAGAACCGGCGTGTTGACAGTATAACGTCCCTGGAAAAACAGCATGCCGAGGGGCAGTGTCCGATAGGCATCGTCGTTCACCAGAATGAAGGGGATCAGAAACTCGTTCCAGGTCCAGATGAACAGGAAGAGCGCCAGTGTCGACATTGCCGGCATCATCAGCGGAACGACGATCTTGCGCAAAATATAGAAGCGCCCGGCACCATCGAGAACGGCCGCTTCCAGAATTTCTTCTGGCAATTGCTGCATCGCGCTGGCAAGGAAGATCGTCGAGAATGGGATCGACATCGCGATCTGGGGCACAATGACGGCCGCATAGGTGTTGATCAACCCGAGATACCGCATTTCATAATAAAGCGGAATGATGAAGGCCTCCGCCGGCACCATCATGCCGAGCGTCAGGATAGCGAACAGGCTGCGCCTGAGCGGAAAGGACAGATAAGCAAAGGCAAAACCCGTCAGCAGGCCCAGAAAGACGCTTGCCGCGACGACGGGAATGACAACGATGATCGAATTCCAGAAGTAGATGTTGAAATGGCCGGCGTTCCAGGCATCGAGGTAATTTTCGAAATGCGGATATGCCGGGAGCGCGAACGCGCCCTGCAGAACGTCGGCCTTGCTCTTGATCGAGGTGAGCAGCAGAAGCAGGAACGGCGTAATCGTTACGAATGCAAGAAGCCAGAGGACAAGGCGAAGGAAGAGCGGGGCAGCGGGAATGTTGGACTTGCGGCTCATCAAGCCATTCCTTTACTTTTTGAGCCCACCAGCCGGTGAATTGCAAAATTGATGGCGAATGTCAGCAGCGCGCCGACAATGGCGATGGCCGCCGCCGCGCCAAACCGATTGAGCTCGAAACCGAGCTGGTACATGTAGATATTCGGCACGAGCGTGGCATTGGCGGGCCCGCCGCGGGTCATTGTGAAAATCAGGTCGAAACTTTTGATCGACGCGATAACCGTCAGCAGCAAAACCACCCTGATCTCCGGCATGAGAAGCGGCAGCGTTATCCAGACAAACGTCTTTCGCGCCGAAGCACCATCGACCTTCGCAGCATCAAAGAGCGAGGGATCGATGCGCTGGATTCCCGTGAGGAAGATCACCATGCAAAAACCGAAGAAATACCAGGTGGCAACGATCCCGACCGCGGGAAGCACGAAGTTGAAATCTCCCAGCCAAGGGAGTGCGAACATGCCCAAGCCCACCGCTCTCAAAAACTGGTTGAACGGACCGAATGCAGGATTGTAGAGCCATGCCCAGATGATGCCCAACACGGCAGTCGGCATGATATATGGGAGGAACAGGAATGTCCGCAGGGCGAGTTGTTCCCGTTGCTTCAGATTCCAGACGCAGGCGGCAAGACCTATGCCGAGCCCGAGCGGCAGGACGCAATAGAATATCATCAGCTCGGCATTGTTGCGCAAGGCGATGTAAAAACGATCATCGGAAAAGAGATCGATGTAATTGCCGAGGCCAACCCACTTGGGCACGGTCAAGCCGTCCCAACTGGTCAGGCTCAACGCCAAAGCCGCGACAATCGGCCCGAAGACAAAGACCGCGTAAAGCAGCAAACCGGGGAATAGATAGATCCAATTGGTATGTTCGGAGCCATCAAGTGGGGAGCGCTTCATTCCGGTACTCCATGAAGCCAACGCTATCGTCGTCGTGCAGCAAGCCTGAGATCGCGGCGCTGATTTCTTGAGATGATGTCGACGAGACGCAGGCCGCGGACGGTCGCGGCCTGCGTCCGCGCCATTTATTTCTGACCTTTCAGGTAAGCCTGATAATCCTTGTCCATAGCGTCGACAAAGGCTTCAGGCGTGATCTTGCCGGACAGGAGAAGCGGCGTGTTATCGTCGATTGTCTTCAGCATCGTCGGGCTCGACCAATCGGGATAGTGGCCAAGAGCGTCGTTGGCGTTGAGCGTCTTCCACATCTCGATGCCGGAGCTCAGCAGCGGCGTGAGCTTTGGCTTCGCATCCGCCGCAAGCGACGTTGCCGGAAGATAGCTGGCATTGGCCCAGGCTTCGGCAGCTTTTTCCGAAACCATGTAGTCGATATATTCACCGGCCAGGTCCTGCGTTTTCTGATCTTTGGCAAGGCTTGTTATTGCCCAGGCAAGATCCACGCCTCCGACGCTCAGCGGCTTTGTAATGCCTTTCGGGGCAGGAATGGCCATGAAGCCGATATCCTGGTTGTGCTGCATATCACCGAAATACCAGGTTCCCGAGATCAGGAAGGCGCCCTGCCCCGATATGAAAAGCTGAACGGCGTCGTCACCCGAAATGCCTTCGAAACCGGGATAGAAATAGCCGCCCTGCGCCCATTTCTGCACCAGTTTTGCGGATTCGATGTTGCCTTTGGTATTCCAGGAACCGCCCCTGCCGTAAATCAGATCGTCAAGTTCAGCGCGATTGCCCGCGTCGATATGGGCTTGATCGATGGCACCGATCATGTGCAGGGCGAGATGCTGCTTTGCGCTGCCCATCATGAAGGGCGCCACGCCTTTTTCCTTCAGCTTGTCGAGATCGGCCAAAAGCTCCTCGAAGGTCTTCGGCAGTGCTATGCCGGCGTCGTCGAGGATCTTCTTGTTGTAATAGAGGCCGACGATCTCAGCGAGGCCTGATATGCCGTAGGTCTTGCCGACCCCGAACTTTGGCCCATCCCAGCGATCTCGCGCCAGGACGGAATCGGACTGGCGCTTATCCCAGCTGTATTTCTTGATGTAGTCGTCAACCGGCAGGAGCAGTCCTTCCTTGACCATTGCGCCCATATCGCCGGCGCCCTGGTTGACTTTCGTGACGACCGGGCCGTTCCCTGCCGAAACCGCGAGCTTCAGCGTCAACTTCATGTCATCGAAGGTGCGGGCGGTACGCTTGATCGTAACGCCGGGATGCGCAGCCTCGAACTCTTTGTTCAACTGCTCTATGACCGCACTCTGACCTTCGTAGGTCTGGTCATCCCAAACAGCCAGATCGTCAGCCCTGACGGCTGCCGAAAGGCCAAGATTCATAAGCGCTGCACCAGCAAGCGCGACGGCCGTTTTCATTTGAAATGCCGGCAGCATGTTGATCGATTTCACGCTTCTTTTCATCTGCTCCACCTCACTTGGTTTATTCTCCACTCCCCGCTCGAGCCTTGCGCCAGGCGCCGCCGAACGTTTTCTTCCCCCAGAGCTTTGCCTGACCGGCGAATCTGAGGTAATCGTCAGTGCATCAGCTCCTCTCGCGACCCAAAACGACAAAGCGCCACGCAGGAGGTGGCAAAGTGATGGACACCGGTTGCTTCATCCGTCCCGCGACTGAAGCGGATATCGAAGCCTTTTTTGAAATCTGCCTGAAAACCGCGAATGGCGGTCACGATGCCAGCGCTCTCTATAGTGACCCGCGTCTGCCCGGTTACATCTGGTCGGTGCCATATCTCAAGTTCGCCAAAGACTTTGCCTTTGTTCTCGTCCAGCACGACCGACCGGCCGGCTATGTCGTGGCCGCACCCGACACCAGCCGGTTCGATCAGGACTTGGCGGCAAGCTGGTGGCCGCTGGTGCGCCGAGAGGTCGCCGGACTGGCGCCGACCCGTCCGCGCGACGCCGACGTCTTGGAACGAATCCAAAATCCGCGCAGTGGAACGGTCTGGCTTCAGCACCAGTACCCGGCGCATCTCCACATCAACGTCCTTCCCGGCCTTCAGGCAAGCGGCTGGGGACGAAAGATGATCGACACCGAGCTGCAGGCACTTCGAAATCATGGGGTCACGGCCGTGCATCTCGGGGTCGACCCTGCAAACGAACGCGCCAAAGGCTTCTACCGTCACCTTGGCTTTTCCGAATTCGAACGCGATGGCGCCGTCGCCTTTGCTATGCGGATCGATCAGGGATCCCGTTGAAACCGCCGGCGCCAAACCGCTCATGACATCGGCTCCGCATTTGCAGCGTGAAGCCCATATTTCAAAGCGACGGCCGCCGGCATGGCGCTCCAGCCCTGAAGCAGGGAGCCGCGTCCATAAGGCGGCGAGAAATATTCCACTGCGCCTATCCAGCCATTGTCGAGGCAGGTTTCCCACCAGCGTGTCAATGCGTAGCGGGCGCCTCCAAGCCCGTGGCGAAGGCGTTCTTCGGCATAAGCGCCGTCCCAATAAGGCCAGTCCGAGCCGTTATGGTAGCGGTAGGGAAAAGCGGTCTTGGACCGCAAATCACTTTGCCGCTTGAATGGTGGATAGGCGCACATCACACCCCAGCTGCCATAGGGCTGTTCCTGATTGTTGCGCGTTTCAAGTCTGGTTTCGAACGCTCTCAGCAGGCCGACAGCCTTCTCTTCTGAAATAGCACTAAATCGCGATAAGGTCAGGCTGTCGAGAGCCAGATGATCCTCGACAAAAGAGCCAGGCGTTCCGTAGTCGAGATATCCTCCCGTTGCCGGGACGAAGAGCTTGGCTTCGATTTCCCGCCGAGCAAGAATTGCGGTCTTGCGCGCATGTTCGGCAAGGGTCGGATCATGCCCCTCGCCCAGTCTCGCCACCGCATCCATAGCGCCGACGAAAAGGCCGAGATCGTAGGAGACAAAGCCGTCACGGAAGACATTGTCGGCCCAATCTCGGTCGTTGCGCGGCTTCAGCGGCAGAACGCTGTCGGGACCGGCCAGACTGACATAGCGATCCATGATCGCCCTCACTGTCGGCCAATGAAGCTGCACCTCGGCCGCGTCTTTCGTCACGCCGAAATAGTCATCCAGAAAAAGAATGAAGAAAAGCGGACTGTCGAAGTGGTCGCTCCACCAATCCTGCGGACGGTTATGATACTCCGGAACGGCTCTTTTATGGCTTTTGGGATTAGCCTTGCAGTCGGCGACGAAGCGCTGCCAGGCATCCGATTGCGCCGGTCCCGTCAGGATAACTCCGCTCGGGGCCTCTCCGTCGGGCTGTATTCCCTTGGCGAGCAGTCGGATCTCGTCGCGCACCGCCTCCGGAGCAATCGTCAAAAGAGGCTGCGTCGTCCAATAGCCGTCGCGGTAATAGGTCCGCGCCGGAGCGCTATAGGCCTGTCCGGCGGCAAGGCCGGCGAAGGCGCCATTTTCGTCGCGCCTTATGCTGGAAAGGGCCGCATGGATCCCCTGGCTGACCATAGTGCGCATCAGCGGGTCGGCCTCAGGCATCATGTCGCAACGCGCCACATATTCCGCGGCTTGGGTCATAATGGCTTCACTGCTGAGATCGAGCGCTCTCTCGGCTTCGTCTCTCGAGGCGCCGCAGGCAATCCGCAGATCGGCATCTCGAGCTTCCACGATAAGGACGCCCCAGCCCATTTCGAAAATCTTCCGATGACCGCTGCGGAACACCTTCGCTTTCGCGTCTCGCCCATCCGGCTCGTGCCACCAGGCGCAACGGCGCGCTGGATAGACGCCCTGCAGGCTCACTCCATTGATCAGCATCACCGGCAGCGACTGCGCGACGAAAACGCCGCCCTGTTTCGAGACGAGTCGGTTCGGAGCGTAGCTATAGGGGCCGGCGATCGGAGAAAACCGCACACGCCCCAGGCTGCCGGCACCCCAAAGGGCAAGATCGGCATATCCGTCCGGATGAACATCCGCCTGGAGGCGTGGCGCCATTATAGGCAGCAAGACACCGGCGTCGGCTGAAAGCTGCCCGTTGGTCGAGGGCTTAATCATAGACAGGTCCCCGACAGCCGCATTGAGGAACCTGCAGAATGCGAAACGAAGAAACAGCTGAACCAGCCTGAGCCGGTTCCTCTTTGGGCGATCTTGGCGCGTACGCGCCGACCCAGACAATATGTACGGTGCATACTTGTCCTCGACCCTGTTTCAATCGCGCATTTGACAACGCGTTGATCCCAGCCTACAGGCGGCTCCTCTCTTGTCAAGGACGTAGACAAATTGTCGGCTTCCGTGTACTGAACTGGGCTACGGAGATGGGGATTGAGCACTAAACCCATCATTTCGCGATGGTTGAGAACCGGACCGACCTTACATTAGGGATACGCCTCGAACTAATTGGAACGCGCAGCCGGATGGCAACGACGTCGTCTATCGTACAGACTCCCATCGCACGAAAAATCTCGACCAATACGGTGATCCGGACCGTGTTAGCCAAGGGGAAGATCTCTCGCGCCGATATTGCCAAGCTGACAGGCTTGTCGAAACAGACGATTTCCGATGTCGTGCGCGATCTTGAGGATGATGGGTGGCTGAAAGCTGTCGGGCAGACCGATGGTCGTCCCGGCCGGAATGCGATCATCTATGAAATCAACGCAAGAGCGGGCCTGGCTGTCTCCATCGATCTCGGAGGCACCAAGATCGCTGCGGCTATCTGCGATCTGTTGGGTAACGTCGTTGCGGAAACCAAAGTGCCCACTGACCCACGCGGCGGACCGCATCTCGTCAACCAGTTCAGCGACCTGATCACTCAACTCGCGCTTGCGGCGGGGACGACTGCCGACAAGCTGCGTCTCGTCGTTCTCGGCAGTCCCGGCGTCCTCGATCCGGCTACCGGACATATCAACGTCGCGCCGAACATTCCCGGCGTGGACGCAATGGATCTGCGGCAAGCGTTCAGCGACAAGATGGGCATACCGGTGATCATTGAAAATGACGTCAACCTCGCCGCGCAAGGGGAGAGATGGCGGGGTCACGGCATCGAGGTCGGCAATTTCGCTTTCGTGGCGCTTGGGACGGGCGTTGGCATGGGCATTATCGCCAATGGCGCGCTGTTGCGCGGTGCCCGCGGCGCGGCCGGCGAAATCGCCTATCTTCCACTCGGCGGCGATGCTTTCGATCCAGGCGGTTTTACACTGGGAACCTTCGAGAGCGCGGTCGGCAGCGTCGCCATGCTGCGGCGCTATACCGGTTTCGGCGGGCGCAGCGCCTCTACCGTGGCCGACCTCTTCGCTGCGTTCAATGCAGGCGAAACGAGCGCCATCGCCGCAATCGAAGAGACGGCGAGGCTGGTGGCGATCGCTATTGCCACCATCGGAGCAACTCTCGACCCGGAACTGGTGATCACCGGCGGCAGTATCGGTGCAAGGCCGGAGCTCGTAAACGCCATCCGCGCTTTTCTGCCGCGTTGCACCCCTTACCCGCCGCGCATCGAGATCAGCCGATTCGGCAACCGCGCCGCTCTCATGGGAGGCATGGGTATCGCCGTCGAGCGCATGCATGACGATCTGTTCGGTGTAAAATTGCAGGACGCTTGAAGATCGCAGCAGCTCGCAATCAGCCGCTGCGCCACTTGCGAAGCGCGGCAAATGCGCTAGATTTTGCGTCATGATCACAGCAACGCAGATACGCGGCGCGCGCGCCATGATCGGAATGAGCATCGAAGAGCTCGCCGCCGCAAGCGGCCTGCCGGTCGAGATCGTGACGGCTTTGGAAAAGGGCGAGTTTGAGGGTGAGCCGCATGCGTTGTTCGACGTGCGCAGCACTCTCGAAGCGCACGGCATCATCTTCCTGTCGAGCGGCAATCAGGATGAAGGCGGCCCCGGCATCCGGTTGCGGGCACGCACATCAACCGATGACGGCATCCGGCCGGAAAATCTCAATGCCGCCAATGACGACTGACCAGATTGGTCCGTCGCGTCTCGCTGTCTGATCCTTTATCGCGGGAACCACGGGTCAGAGATAGGCCTTGGCAAGGTCAGCGAGTTTGCCGCCGTCTCTCACGCCCTGTCTGTAAAGCTGAATGATAACCGCACCGATCCTCTCGGCTTCCGGCGTCGTTCTGACCAGGCCGCGTTCGTCGCAGACCTTGTCGAGCACTTGGGAAAGCAGATCGAGATCTTCCGAAAAGAGCGGTAAATCATGCGGATGAATTGATGACCGTAACATCACGCCGCACTTCCCTCCGAGGGCAAACGCCTACACGCTTGCATCGCCGGCCGCCCTCCGCAACCGGCAATGAAGTTATTATGCGTGAGGGTCCGAACTTTAGCAACTGCGCAAACTCCTGCGGAATAAAATTTCTTCCGCGCGTCTGGCGCATTTTGCAGCAGGGATCCGAACCGGCTCAGGCGTGTTGCGATTTTTCAGATTCGCCGTTCGGCTTCATCCTGATCTGGCGTTACCGCAACATTCTTCAGCCGTTGCGGCGGCCTCCAGCGGCGATGAACGGCGGATCGATGAAGCCTTCCATGATCACCTTGGCGGTCAGCTCGATCACTCGTTCCTCGGCAAGTTCGGCAAGCGCGAGGGCAACGTCGCCCTCTGGCCAGCCGGCCTTGACCGCCTCGTCCGACAGAGCTTGGAAAGCATCGGCAAGGGCCTGCCTGCAAGTTAGGTTCTGGTTCATATCCGCCATGCGCTCGCACCAGGCCATCACTGAGAGGAACAATCCTAATCTACACATATTCGCAAAAATGCGAAGCACCAAAAGGTTCTCTGGAATTTAAAAGCAGACTATCCAGCGTAAAATTCTGTATATCCTTAACAAAATATACAAATATCAGTCCATATTATTGATGGACCCCCAAAATGGACGAGAATAAATATTTTCCAAGCACTCCCGTTAAGAGAGTACTTCATTGGATAATTTACTTCAAATGGTCAAAATCGAATTCGATACACTGATCATTTACTCTGCCCAATGGCATAGACCCGAAGTCCGGCCGTTTTCAGCATCTTCGCGCCACCCTGTCAATTAGCTTCGGGATATTCCCGGCGCGAGCATGACCCTCAATCGCGTCGTGGTGAAGAGGATATTAAAGCGGTTCGGCCGTTGGGCATCGGAGGATAGCGGCGAATGCCGACCGGCGTGATCACCTTATTACCATAACGGCACCACACTGGCGTCAAAGTCCGCCGTACCATTGCCTCGGCGCGTTCAATTTTTTCAGGAGGTAAAATGTCTATTGAACTGGATGCTACTACCTATGTTCACGCCAAGCCGACGACCGCTCATTCCTATATCCTGCCGGCCGTTGTCGACGTTCTTGAAAATAGTTTCCACGAGGCAAACGAAACGGCGGTCTTTGATCTCGGCTGCGGCACCGGCGGCGCTGCCTCGGTGCTTGTGGAGAAAGGCTACGATGTCCTCGGCGTCGATCCATCGGAGGACGGCATTGCGAAAGCGAAAGCGGTCCATCCCGGTCTTCCGCTGGAAATCGGTTCCGGCTACGACGATCTTTCCAGCCGCTACGGGACCTTCGATGCGGTGATCAGCATAGAGGTCGTGGAGCATGTTTACGACCCGAAGGCTTTCTCGGCGACCATGTACGATCTGGTGAAACCGGGGGGCATCGCGGTCGTATCGACGCCTTTTCACGGTTACTGGAAAAATCTGGCTTTGGCGGTAAGCGGAAAGATGGATGATCATTTCATGCCGCTCAAGGAGCACGGCCACATCAAATTCTGGTCCCCGGGGACGCTCAGCACGCTGCTGCTCGACACAGGTTTCGAAGACGTCGACTTCGAATATGTCGGGAGAATTCCGCTTCTGGCAAAATCGATGATCGCGATCGCGCAGAAACCGCACTGATAACCCGTTCTCTACCGCAGCCAGGCACGCGCTGCACTCACCGTTAACGTGATGTTGTGACTAGGGTCTTCAAGGAGTTAAATGGTCGGGGCGACTGGACTCGAACCAGCGACCCCTTGACCCCCAGTCAAGTGCGCTACCGGGCTGCGCTACGCCCCGACCTGCCGAAACGGCTTGCATCGTTTAGTTTTTCGGCGCGTGCAATGCAAGCAGAAAAAACCTGCATCCGACAAAAAGCAAGCAGTTCGCTTGCAACGGTCAGATCGCGGCGACCTTCAGCCGACCTTCGGCGGTCTGGCGAGGCTGCCACGCCCGATAATTGGCAATCGAAAAATGCGGGGTTTCGAAAAGCGTGGCGTGGGTGTCGGTGATGACGGTGACGTCGGCGCCGGCGGCCTCCCCGGCAAGAATGCCGGCAACGGCATCTTCGAAGACCAGGCAGTTCGCGGGGTCGACCCCGAGGCGGCTTGCACCGAGCAGATAACCCTCGGGGCTCGGCTTGCCCGATTTGACCGTTTCGCCGCTGACTATCACCTTCGGCATCGGGATGCCGGCCGCTGCCATGCGGCGCTCGGCGAGTTCGATCGGCGCCGAGGTGACGATCGCCCATCTGCCGTCGGGGATGGCGTTGAGGAAGCGGACGGCATCGGGGATTTCGACGATGCCGGAGACGTCCTCCATCTCCTCGGCCAGCAGCAGATCCGCCTCGTGCACCGGATCGACATCGGGCAAGCCGAGGCCGCGGATCACGTCGGAGGCACGGATGCCGTGGATCGTTTTCAGGAAAACTTCCGGCTCAAAGCCGTGGCGTCTTGCCCATTCGCTCCAGACGCGCTCGACGACGGTAATGGAATTCAGCAGCGTTCCGTCCATATCGAAGAGGAAGGCGTCATAGGATCTGTCGAGGACGTCGTGGTGACCGGGCACGGGTGTTTCCTTGCGAGCACGAGGCAGTGGGGGCCTCTCCGGCAGGCGAGTAGCCGAGAGCAGCGACGGCGTCAACGTCAGTCGTTGACATCAGGATGCGTGACGTTGCGAACATCGGCCAGACCACGTGCGGCGTCGCGATTGCCGGTCGCAGCGGCGGCTTCGAAGATTCGCATCGCGTCATCGTACATTTTCAGATTGAGATAGCAGTAGCCGCGCAGAACCATCAGATCGATCCGCTCCTGCTGCAGCTGAGCGCGCTGATCGAGATAGATGAGGGTTTCACGGTAACGCCCCGCGTCGAAGGCCGACAAGGCGCGATCAGCGAGGATCGCCACCTGCAGTTCGGCAGCGCGCTGGCGGCTCTGCGGCGCCTTGGTTGCCGCAACGGCAGCATTGCCGGAAAGACCGGCGCGCAGATAGGCGAGGCTCTGACCATAGGCTGCGTCTTCGCGGATCTTGCGGACCGGGCTCTGCAACGCCGTCTCGAACGCCGAGACCGCCTCCATCGGCCGGTTAATATCCATCAGGCACCAGCCGCGCGACAGCGCCTCGCCGGGCCCGAGTCGTGATGCGTCGATGGTCGTCGAGCAGTCCCGCGCCTGGCGCGGACCGCGCTTGACAGTCACCGTCTGCATCGCCGGCCTTGCGGCGCGGATGGCGACTTCCGGTTCCGGCTGCTGCATAGCTTCCGGCTCGGCCGGAAGCGGCGCCATGGAAGCGGCCGAACGCTGCGGCGTCTCTACCGGCTGGTCCGGCTGCTGCGGCGCGAGCGGCGCCTTCGCGGACTGCGTATCGGCGCTCGATACCGACAAGGAAGTGTCCTGAAGATTGGCGATGCGCGCCGACCGGCCGGCCCAGCCGCGCTGGAGGTCGAGGACACCCTTGCGGTCGTTCAGCTGCTCACGCGTGACGGCAAGGCCATAGGCGGACGGTTCGTCATCCGGTTTCCAGGCAAGCGCGGTTTCGAACCAGCGCGCGGCAGTCTGGAACTGGTTGAGAGAACGGGCATACCAGCCGAACTGCTGCGCCGTCGGCACATATTTCCGGGCGATGACCTCGGCTGCGATCCGATGAAGCACGTCCTCGCTGAGATCGGCCGGCGGCTGCAGCGCCATCAGATTGGCGGTAGCGGCAAGATAGGTCGCGGTCGCATCATCGGAAACGGCGCGCCAGCGGAACATCACGTCCTCGGCTTCCTGAGGCGCCTTGCGGGCGATCAGCGCCAGCGCCAACCCCTGCGAGGCGGCCGCCGTATCCTCCCTGTCGCGGGCGGCACGAAACCACTTTTCGGCATCGGCAGGATTGTTGCGGCGAAGCTGGTGCCAGCCGAGCAGCAGCGCATCGGAGGCCAGCCCCTGGCTTTCGGCGAGCTTTTCGAGGTGAGCGATATAATTCGGCGCGATGGCGAGCTTCGGATCGTCATTGCTTTCAGCGACGAAGCGTCGGGCAAGATTATCACGAATTGCATCGAATTCCCTGCTGCCGTCGACAGCTGGCTCTTCCAGCGCCAGCAGCGCCTGCATCGGCTGGTAGTCAAGCAGCGTCGAGGCTTTTTCGACCGTCGCCTGCCGTTCGGCAGCGTCGGTGCAGTTCTTCAGGATATAGGCATAAGCATCCTGCCCGCGCTGCGGCCTCTCCGTCCGGATGAAGGCCTCGGCGACACGCCAGAGCACGTCGACCTCGCTGCAGGTGAGCAGGCTCGGCGTCGCGGCGGCGATATCGACCACGGTCGCATATTGCTTGAGGTCCGAAGCATTGATGAGGCGAGAGCGGGCTTCGGCGACACCAAGCCGCTCGAGCAGATCGGCCGGTGGCTCCCACCCGGCGTCGGCAGCCTGGCGGTCGGCGATCGCTTTGCGCAACTCCGCATAGCGGCCATCGGAATAAAGCTTCCACATAGCCTCGAGCTGCTTGTCGCCGTTTTGCGGCACGGCAAGCGGATCGGCCGGCGGAACCCAGTTTGGATAAAGCGCCTGAAGGCGGGAGATTTCAGCCTGCAGGCGCACTTTGTCGCCGCGGCTGGCAAAATAGCGAAGCGCGCTTTCATCGACGGCAGGCGGCGCGGACGCGGCGGCCCGTTGAGGCGCTGGCGGATTGGAGACGATCGGCGGTGCGACCGGAGTCGGCTCTGCAGCTGTCCGGGGGACGTCGGGTTGTGGTGCTGGCTCACCGCTGCCCGGTGCCGGTGGCGGCGACGAAGTGATCGCTTCGATCTTGTCGGCGACGGTCTCGGCATTGAATTCGGAATTGCCCGCGGGAGCGTCGTCCGGCTTGATGCGACCCATCAGCAGCAGCTCCGGCGCCGGCCTGGCTGCAGAGCCGAGGCCTAAATTTTGCTGCAGGGCGCCACGATCCTTCAGCCCGGTGATGAGGGTCGCCACCACGACTGCCGCTGAAATCGCCACGAGAGAAGATTTCACAGACACTCCGGATGCTTCTCCCCGATATAGGCCAGCCCTAGCAGTTGAAGCGTGGACGGAAAATAGAGTGTGGGTGCGAATTGCAGAGCCGAGACCGGCAGCCTGGTCCCGTCGACTACACAGGCCACAACATCGTTAACAATTCTATAACCCGGGTCCAGCAACACGGTCTTCGGCCGGCCTGTGGTCAGATCGATGGTGGCCGGAACGCCATTCTGCGACATCCCCGTTCGCAGGCGGTTCAACAGCGCCTTATCCGTGATGCCGCCGCGCGCGAGATAGAGCGGGATGCGAAGGGCATTATAGGCAAATTCGGCATCGAAACCCTCTGCCGGTCGCGGTGGGCCACTGAGACTGACCCATTCGGCAGGAAGCTTGCGCGGACCGAACTGCATCGTCTTCAACAGCGCTACGCCATCGTCCGACAGCTCTTTCCAGGCATCGGAGGGAGCAAGCGCCGCCATGACAGGCATTGCCTCGTAAATCCAGTAGGAAGGATTGACGACAGGACCGTCGTCACGATCGGCGGCTCCAAAACCTGCGCTGCCCGGCATCAGCAGGGTCCGGCCCGCCGAGCGGACGACGGCTTCGGCAAGCAGCGCCTGCGCCATGCGAGAGGCGGCGAGGATATAGTCGTTGCGCTTCCATGCGGTGCCGGCAAGCGCCAGAGCATAGGCGATCAATATGTCGCCATCCGAGGCATTATTGGTATCGGTCACGTGCGGCTTGACGTTGGGATCCCATTTCCAGACGGCCAGGCCATCGTCGCGCAACAGCAACTCGGTGCGGGTAAAATACCAGATCTGCTCGAAATCCGCGGGGCTTGCCGAGAGATAAGCGAGCAGCATGCCGTAGCCCTGCCCTTCGCTGTGGCTGATATTGCTGTTGCCGTTATCGATGATCCGGCCGCTCGCATCGAGAAACTTCGCCTTGTAGGCGGACCACGCATCGGCATTGATCATCGCCTGCTGTGCGGCGGCGGACGGGCTTGCGGGGGCGAACGCAGCCGTCGCCGCAAGCAGAAGCACGCACCACCACCTCATTTGGACCGACCCAGCGTTTTTAGCATGCGCGAGGTAGCGACGCCGATCAGCAGCACGAAGACGACGAGCAGCGAAGCATAGGAGAGGATGTTCGTCGACAACCAGTTAGCGGCGATCAAGCGGTAATTGGCGATCGACCAAGGCGTGGACGCGACGAAATCGAAGCGGGTGACGGGCACGGTATCGATCTTGCCCGTCTTGCTCGAATAGGTGGTGATATGCCCGGACATCTGCGGCCAGTTCAGCTGACCGGTCAGCACCTCGAGCCCTTCGCGCAGATCCTTCGCCGAGGGTGCTGCCACCACGGTCCACGAACCCTCTCCCAGGGGGCTGGAGCCCTGCGCAATCATGAGGGTGTCGGCGTTGGACGGCGTGAAGACCTTCTCGGCGACGGGGATGAACTGCAGCGAACTGCGGGTGATATCGAAATTGCGCCCCAGCCATTCACGGAAGGCAGTGATGCGGCTGCGCAAGATACCGCCGCCCACCTTGGAATTCCACTCCTCGAAGGCCGTGCCGGTATCGACGACGCCTGGCTGCGGGTCGGCGACGGGACGCCATGAGGCTTGGCTCGCCGCCGAGATGTTGGCCTGCGTCAGCGCGGTTGCCGGCATCTGCGAAATCGAGCCGATAAAGATGGCGTCCCGATCGCCGATCGTATTCGGCGAAGCCACGGTTTCGACGGCGATCGGATGACCGGCCATTACCGCCATCTGACCAAGGAGCGTAGCGGCGGCCGAAAGCGTATCGGCATCGACGCGATCGATGAACAGCGGCGTCGGCTCCGTCGCCCAGCTGTAGGGATAAGCCGTGCCGGACATGGCGGCCAGGTTCGGACGCTGCCCGACGCGGGCAAAATCCGGAATGTGCACTTCGGAGGTGTCGAACAGGGCAAAACGGGGACTGGCGCCGGCGGTAGCACCGGGAGCGCAAGTTGTATCGTTTTTCGTCATCAGGATCGTCTCGATCCCAATCGTATTGAGGCCGGGTTTGAAGTGGCGCATCGTCACGCGGATCGGCAGATGACGAAGAATGCCGCCGGTGGTCGAGGTAAGCGGTACGGTGGAGGCGATGTTGTCGTTGACGTAGATATCGATATGGCTGCCGGGCAGCACATTGTCGGTATAGGCGGCATCGAGCAGCACCTTCGCCTCGCCATAGGCATTGGCATAGAAGTCGGCCGGCACGGCGACATTGAAACTGGCGCGCAACCGCCGGCCGGAAAATTCCGTGGTCTTCACGCCGAGTTGGGAGAGGGCGATGCTGGTGTCGGAAAAAACCAGCGGCGCATTCGGCGCGCTCCATCGCTCGGTGGTCAGTGCATCGCGGCGGACATCTGCGGACCTGTCCGTTGGCGACACAATGGTATCGATCGCCGAGGAAACCGCTTGCCAGGAGGGACCGCTGATCAGCAGCACGGGCGAACCGCTGCGCGGATCGATCACGAAAGCGGCCAGCGGCGCGCTTTCGGCGCCGGGCGGCAGGCTGGGAAAGAACGGCCGCAGCTCCGCGGCGGTCCCGACGAGGACCCCGAGCTTGCCAGGACCGGCGGCTGCAAGGGAGGCGGTGTTGAAGGCAAATATTTGGTTCGGCATGCTGCTCAGCACCGACAAACCCTGTGCCAGCCGCAACAATGGCTTGGTCGTCCCCGGCTGCTCCAGCGCCGGGACGACGATATCGAACTCTGTCCTGCCGGCGCCATCGACGCCGATGGCGCGGATCGCGTCGGCACTCGAAAGCTCCGCGGCATTCCCGCCGGCAAAGCTCAGAAAGGTTCCGGCCGGATCGATATTCGACCATAATTCATAGGTGGACTGGATGCTGCAATCGGTGCGATGGCGTTGCTCTGCCTGGAAGGTCACGAGATTGGCGCCCGGCTGCAGCAGGCCGGAGGGAACCTCGAAAGTGACGGCGGAAGAGCCGTCCGCCGAGCCGACCCGCTGCTGACCGATCGGACGATTGTTGAGATAGACGGTCAGCGCGGAAGCTTCAGGCGCGACGACGATCGAATTCTGGTAAGCGAAGGTGAAACTTGCCTTGGCGGCCGCCTGCTCGGGCGTCAGATAGACAGACCATGACCGGCGGTCAAATTCGCCGCTGAGGCTGAATTTCGAAAAGGGCACAAGATAACGCCTGCTATCGCGGTGGCGCGGCTGCGAAGCGGCATTCGCCGCCGCGCCAGGCTGAGGCGCCGGCGTCGCCGGCTGCGGCACGGCAGTGATCGGCGCGGGAACGGGCGCGGGCGTTACGGAAATGGGTGGCGTGACAGGTACCGGCGCCGCCGCTGCGGGCGGAGCGGGCGGCGTCAATCTCGGGGCGGTGGACCCACCGGGCGGCCGCTCGCCGGACATATCGAAGGGCGCCGTCTGCGCCTGGGTGACAGCGGGGGCATGCAACAGGAGAAGCGCGGCGGCGACGATCTTTCTCATCCGGCATTGACCTTTGCCGCCCGCTGCTGCGCCTCCCGCTCCGGCCGCATGCTGCGGAAGAGGTAAACCAGGCCGCGGCTGGTCTGATAGAGCGACAGGCCGAGAAACCAGATGGTACCGCGAATGAGGCCCGGATTGCGGCGGCGCGATTCCTGGAACTGGGTCCACTGATCGGAATTGGCAAACATCAGATCGGCGATGAGGCGATGATCAAGCGCGCTTTTCGGCACGTATTGACAGCCGACATTGCTGATATCGCCTGATGGCTCGATGTTGCGGACGATCAGCGGCAGGGTTTCCAGATCTGCGCCGCTATAGGGCCGGAAGCGCATCTCGCCGGGGGCGCCGACGAGCAGCTCATCGAGATGCTTGTTGAAGATATGCAGCCTTGCACCGTGGACGGAGACGTCCTCGATCGAGGCGGCATACCACTTGCCGTTGGCGTAAAACTCGCAGCGCCGGTTGACGCGGACGCGGCGGGACAAAGCGCGCTCGCCGCGTTCCGACACGACACCAAGCGCACAGCCGGCCATGATCAGATTGATGATGTTCCACGCGCCGACGACAAGCGTGACGTCGGCCTTATAGGGCTCGGCATAAATCCTGTAGAAGGTGATGATCAGCGCGATGATCTGCACCGCAAAGATCACGAAGAAGGGACGGCTGATCTCCGACAGGCGGCTGACGGCGATCGATTCGTCCTTGGCGGTAACCTTGAAGGTCGGCTTCCTCGGATTGAGCATCACCGAGACGACGGCCGGCAGCAGATGCACCGTCTGGACATATTCGTAAAGCTCGGAAATCCAGGGCCAGCGGAAGGATCCGTAGAGGTAGTTCTGCATCATCAGATTCACGAGCATATAGGCAAGCGTATAGGCAAGGAATTCACCGCCGGAGGCCGTGAAGATTTCCAGATCGAAGAACAGGTAGAAGAGCGGCGCAAACAGGAAGATCGTGCGCGGGAACGGAAAGAGCCAGAAAAGCGTGGATGACATATAGCACAGGCGCTGCGGGATCGACAGGCCGCGCTTGAAAAGCGGGAAGCGGAAGCGCAGGATCTGCATCATGCCCTGCGCCCAGCGGCTGCGCTGGCCGATGAAGCTTGCAAAGGTGGCCGGTTGCAGCCCGGCGATCAGCGGCTTGTCGACATAGATGCTGTTCCAGCCGCTGCCATGGAGAGCCAGCGCCGTCTCGCAATCCTCGGTAATGCTAATGCCCGAAAAGCCGTTCTGGGATTCGAGCGCCTTGCGGCTCAAAACCGCGGCCGAACCGCAGAAGAAGGCGGCATTCCATTTGTCGAGGCCGCGCTGGATGATGCCGTAGAACATCTCATTCTCGCTCGGCATCTTTTCGAAAGTGCGCAGATTGCGTTCGAGCGGATCGGGATTGATGAAGAAATGCGGGGTCTGGACGAGAAAGAGCTTCGGGTCGTCTTCGAAATAGCCGACGGTCTCGATCAGGAAGTCGCGGGCCGGCGCGTGGTCCGCGTCGAAGACGGCGATGAGTTCGCCGGTCGAATGTTTCATACCATTGTTGAGATTGCCGGCCTTGGCATGCTCGTTGCGGTCGCGCGTGAGATAGGTGACGTCAAGATCCTGGCAGAGCTGCTTCAGCTCGATATGGCGGGCCGCCGCCGCCTGCGCCTCGAGCAACTTGCCGGAATTGCGCTTCTGTAGGGTGCCGCCGTCGTCGAGCAGCCAGACATGCAGCTTGTCGGCCGGATAGTCCATCGCCTTGGCGGCAGCCAGCGTGTTTCCGAGAAGGCCGGCATCCTCGTTATAGGTGGGAACGAAGATATCGACATGCGGCAAGCGACCGGGATTGGCGGCACGCGACGGGCGCGGCGGGAGCGGCGTGGCAACGATGAAAAGGCTGAGCGCCAGCATCGCGACGCTGTACATTTCGGCAAGGTAGAGCAGCAAGCCGGGAATGAAATTCTCAGGCTGATTCAGCGGCGGCAGCGTATTCGTGGTGCGCCAATAGACGTAGCGCAGCACGATCGACGTGCCGAAGGCCAGCGCCACCAGGCGCCATGTCCCCTCGCCCTTCAGAATTTTAATCAGCGCCATCACCGTGACGACCGTGATGCTGGTGATGAGCTGGGTCTGCAGATTAACCGGCAGAGTGATCAGCACGATCATACAGAGCGAAACAACGGCCCATATGAAGACACTGCGGGCTTTGCGCATCGACGTTCCTTCGAAATTGCTCCACCGGGCACCGTTCGGCCGCTGGCATCCTCGTTATCTCCGGCAGACGGCCGTCATGGCCGCGTCGCCTATGCAGTCCGGCGAGGGCACGGTGACGCCGATTGCTCTTGCCGATTGTTCCAGCGGCGCGGCCGGATCCGGCGCTGCGTTCGTCTGTGGGGCCTCGCTCGGCAGCGGCACGTGCGGCCCGATGGGCGCGGGCAAGCGCGCAGCGCCCTGCGCCGGTTGCTGGCTTGGGGCGCTGCGAACCGGAGCTGTCCGCGGCAGGCGGACTACGGCAGGCGCCGGCTCATAGCCGATCGGCATCGGGCTGGCGCGATATCCGCCCTCATCGGGGTAGATCGGTTCACCGGTACGACCGAGCGCCGCGCTGGTGGGCGGCGGGTTACCGTACGGATTCCAGGTCGGACCGTCGAAGGTGCCGGTGATGGTATAGCCGTAGACAACGCCGAGCAGCTGGCGCTCGGTCGCGCGGGCGTCACAGAGGCGCACGCGCAGCTGGATCATGCCGAAATTGCGCGCCTGGGTATTGGCGGCCGCGCTCGAGCGGATCTGCTGCCAGGCATAAATGCAGGTATCGCCGGCGCGGCTGCGGCCGGAGGCATAGCCGAAGGGGCCATAAGTGTTCTGCAGGAAGGTCGCCGATGTCGCCATCGGCACGCCGGGAGCCGAACGGGCTACCTCGCGGGCAATGCCGCTCTCGTTGATCATGCTGAAGCTGGCATTGCCCATCCCGGGATTTCTCCCGGAAGCGCCAAAGAACTCAGCTTTGATAAAATTCTGGCCGGCTACTGAAGAGGAGGTGAACAGCGAGATCGCCTGCTCGACGCCATTGCCGCGCTTGCGCTCGACGACGCTGACAATCGACGGGCCGCCCGGCGGCGGCAGGACCAGCGCCTTTTCAGGCGCCACCGTCTCCGGTCCGGAAAGCTGTCGCACACCGCCTGTCGACGTGCAGCCGGCCATCAGACCCGCCACGGCCAACAGCGATATCGTCTTCCCCAAGCGCATGTCTCGAGCCGCCGTAATGGTCTTTCCAGATATCCGTTCGCAGACCGAAACGCGACGGACCGTCGAATCAACGGCCATCCGACCGCTCGCCTGACATAAATCGCCGACATGGTTAACGAAGAGTAAAGAGCCCGACCCTGATGCCACCAGACGACTCGCGTTGAACGTGATTCGGACGGTTCAACCGTATGGTGCACAAGCCACTTTAGCAACAAACAATCGGCGCGCTGGCCCCTGCCAGGAACATCAAGGCGGTTGCGGAACCATGCCGTATGGCCGGCGTTGCCCTGAGGTCTAGAGTTCAAAAAGGAGAACACCCCATGCGCAAGATCATGCTGGCTACGGCCGCCATGCTGACCATCTGCTCGGCCGCCTTCGCACAGAGCACCGTGGTTGTCACCGATCCGGCACCAACCGGCTCCGTCGTCCTGCCCGGGGAGGTGCGCACCTATGTCATGGAGCAAAACACACCATCCGTCGTCTATGACGGCGAAATCACCGTTGGCGCGACGCTGCCGGATACCGTTGAAGTCCATACCGTGCCCAATGCCGATGGCTATGCCTATACGGTCGTCAACGAGCGGCGCGTGATCGTCGAGCCGAAGACGCATCGCGTGATCCAGATTCTCGAGTAGGGGATTGGGGGCTGGAGACGCGCAGTCCTGCACGACTTCACGTCCCCTCATCTCCCGCGTTGACTGGCACGTTCAAGAGTTCACGGATCTTGTGGGCGAGTTGCTCCAGGCTGAATGGCTTGGCGAGCAGCGAAACGCCATGGTCGAGCACGCCATTGTGGACAATGGCATTGCGCGTGTAACCGGTGGTGTAAAGGACCCGGATCGCCGGCCATTTTTCTTGAACGGCATCAGCAAGCTGACGTCCGCTCATCTGCGGCATAACGATATCGGTGAAGATCAGGTCGACGCCGGGATTCTCCTCCAAAAGGAGAAGCGCCTCCACGCCACTTGCCGCCTGCAACACGCTGTAGCCGAGTTCGTGGAGGCTTTCGGCGGTCATGGTGCGGACATGCTCGTCGTCCTCCACTACCAGGATAGTATCGTTGACACTTCCCTGGGGAATCGGCTGGGCGCCGGCGGCGGCCAGGCGGGCATCCGCCTTGCCGACATGACGCGGCAAATAAATCTTCACCGTCGTTCCCCGGTCGATCTCCGAATAGATCTTGATGTGGCCGCCGCTCTGTTTGATGTAGCCGTAGACTTGGCTCAGCCCGAGACCGGTTCCCTTGCCGGGTCCTTTGGTGGTGTAAAACGGCTCGAAGGCGCGGTCGATTACATCGGGCGACATGCCGGTGCCAGTGTCGGTGATGCTGATCATCACATATTGGCCCGCCTCGACCTCCGAATGCATACGCGAATATCGCTCGTCAAGTTCGGTATTGGCGGTCTCGATCGTCAGATGACCGCCGCCGGGCATGGCGTCGCGCGCATTGACGGAAAGGTTCAGCATGGCGTTTTCGAGTTGGCTGAGATCGGCGAAGGTCGGCCAGAGGCCACCGGCAAGCACGGTCTCGATCCGGATATGTTCGCCGAGCGTGCGCCGCAGCAACTCCGACATGCCGCCGACCAGCTTGTTGACATCAATCACCTCGGGGGCCAGCGGCTGCTGGCGAGAGAAGGCCAGAAGCCGTGCGGTCAATACCGCGGCCCGCTGGGCTCCGTCTCTGGCATTCTGAAGGGAGTTCAGCAGGCGGGGATCCTCATGTCCGGTCATCCGCCGCTGGGCGAGATCGAGATTGCCGATGATGATCGCCAGCATATTGTTGAAATCATGGGCGACGCCGCCAGTGAGCTGACCGATCGTCTCCATCTTCTGCAATTGTCGCACCTGCGCCTGGGCGGCGGCATTCTCTTCCATCTCATGCCTGAGTTCGGCAGTGCGCTGCACCACCGTTTCTTCAAGGCGCGCGTTGAAGCTGTTGAGTTCGCTACGGAGGCGACTTTGCCTGCCATGGGCGACAATAATCGTCTCCATCAGGCCAATGATGATCACCGCATTGATGAGAAAGGTCGCAAGTCCGATCCATTGGCCGGCGCTCACCGGCCAGAAGGCATCGTCCGGTTCGACGAAAAACTGCTGGACGAGGAAACCGGCGAGCATGGCCGCCACGAGGCCCGGCCCGGCGCCGCCCATGAAACTTGCGAGCAAGACCGCCGGAAGGAAGCTCAGGAAGGGAAACCCGGAGAGATAATCACTGGCGGCAAGTCTCAGAAGAAAGGTCAGGCCGACGAAGGCAACGGCCAGCGGATAGGTATAGCCCGGCCTGTGACGCAGCCAATCCGTGGCACTCAACAAATCCATTCCACACCCCTTCCCGGCCGTCGCGAAAACGACATCCCAGCTTTTGCACATCGAATTTCGCCGGGCAATATGCTGTTTCCAAAGCGCGGCGCGATCCTCCAGATTCGCTTGCCGCGCCTTAGACTTTTATGTTTACACATATCGGCGTTTCAAAACCGCTGCAGTGTTTTGTGTGACAAGTTTTACCACCGCCGCGCGTGGCGTCTTGACGAGCTTCGCAAGCGGTCCACATAAATCTTCATGCCCGGCAGGGGAATGGGTGGACGGGATCATGAAAGACATATTCATCGTCGAGGACGATGCGCTGATCGCCATGTTGCTCGAGGACATGCTCAGCGATCTCGGCTATCGGGTTTGTGCGAGCGCACCGGATCTGGAACGGGCGCTCGCAACCGCCAGGGATGCAGAATTCGACGCTGCAATTCTCGACGTCTCCCTCGCCGGCCGGAGCTCGCTGCCGGTCGCAAAGCTTCTCGATGAACGTGGCAAGCCCTATCTCTATGCAACGGGGTATGGCAGCGCCCCGGAAGGCAGCAGCCCCAGCGCGCTCCCGGTGCTGCGAAAGCCGTTCCAGCTCAGCGAGCTCGAACAGGCGATGAGGCAGCTTTGCGAAAGCTAGAGTATCCGTTTTGATCAGGCGGCTTTTGGTGTCCATTTTTGGTTTTTCCGCAGGAGTGCGTTTGCCAGCAGGATGATCTTTCGCATGATGGCTGTGATGGCGACCTTCGGCGGCTTGCCGGCTTTGATGAGGAGGTCGTATTTGGCGCTGAGTTCCGGGTTGAAGCGGCATGCAA
>NZ_JABDWM010000013.1:0-225469 GCF_019685295.1 Rhizobium sp. NLR22b | reverse complement strand
TTGGTCTGACGGTTGATTACCAGATCGTCGACAACTTCTACGCCAAGGCTTCGGTTCAGTACCTCGATCCGGAAGACGCTGACGACTCTACCTCGGGCTACTTCCGCCTGCAGCGTTCGTTCTAATCTGGTCTGACTTTGGTCGATCAGGAAAGCCCGGCTCTCGAGCCGGGCTTTTTGCGTTGGCGCAAAGGGGCTCCGGTGCCGAGGGGCTCAAAGCTGCCGCGCAGACGTCAGCAGTCGTTGCGCGATAACGGAGTGCATCAGATGGAAAACAGGAGCGTGCTGTATTCATCAGGGGCGACGGGTTGCATCACCGTACCGTGAGAGCATGGGCGCTGTCGGAGACAAAAACCTGTTAGTGCAGCGCCGAAGCCTTAGCTCTCTCACAACTGACGTCGCTTTGAGCGATCACGTCGCCGGATAAACTCGTGTTGCTGCGTTCGAGATAATGCCCATCAAGGAAGGAGCGGTAGGCGTCGGCGATGCCCTCCTTCAGACCGATCTTCGGAGACCAGCCGAGAGTGCGAAGCTTGTCGACGCTCAGGAGTTTACGTGGCGTGCCATCTGGTTTGGCGAGGTCGTGCGTGATCTTGCCTTCGAAGCCAACGACCTCCGAGACGAGGCGTGTCAGTTCGAGGATGGTAATGTCTTCGCCAGAACCTACGTTCACATGACTTTCGGCGGAATAGGTCTTCATGAGATGGAGGCAGGCGTCGGCGCAATCGTCAACATGAAGAAATTCGCGGCGCGGTGCGCCAGTGCCCCAGATGCACATCTCTTGCTGCTGGTTGACCTTGGCGTCATGCGCCTTGCGTATGAGTGCCGGCATGACATGGCTTGATCCGAGGTCAAAATTGTCGTTTGGACCATAAAGATTGGTAGGCATGGCCGAGATGAAATCCCTGCCGTGTTGTTTGCGATAGGCAAGGCAGAGCTTTAATCCGGCAATTTTGGCGATCGCATACCACTCGTTCGTTGGTTCAAGCGATCCCGTCAGAAGTGAATCCTCGACGATCGGCTGATCGGCGAACTTCGGATAGATGCAAGATGAGCCGAGAAACATCAGTTTCTCGACCTGAGCTCTATGGGCTGCGTGGATGACGTTCGCTTCAAGAATCAGGTTGTCGTAAAGGAAATCGGCTGGATAGTGAGCGTTCGCGAGAATACCGCCGACCCGCGCAGCAGCCATGAAGACAGCGTCGGGACGATTCTTGCTCATCCAGGCCTCTACCTGCTCCTGCCGTCTGAGGTCGACCTCGGCGCGGGTGGCGGTTAGAATCTCGCAGTCCTCGGAAACAAGACGGCGCACGATCGCAGAGCCAACCATGCCGCGGTGCCCCGCGACATAGACCCTTTTTCCGGCAAGGCTGTAGATCACCTTACGCATAGGCAAAACCTTTGGTTACACTTACCGCCGGAACATTTCGTGCCATGACTTTCAGGTCCTCGCGGACCATCTCCGTAACCAGCTGATCAAGACTGGTCTCATGTTTCCAGCCAAGCTTCGTATGCGCCTTCGTTGGATCACCGATAAGAAGGTCAACTTCAGTCGGGCGGAAATAAGCCGGATCAATCTCCACCACACACCGACCCGATGACTTGTCATACCCCTTTTCCTCAACTCCGGTCCCACGCCAATCAATCGGCATGCCCACCTTGGCAAAGGCCTTGTCGACAAAGGCACGGACCGAGTGCGTTTCACCGGTCGCAAGGACATAGTCCTCCGGTTCGTCCTGCTGCAGCATCAGCCACATCCCGCGTACATATTCGCGCGCATGCCCCCAGTCGCGCTTGGCATCCAGATTGCCGAGATAGAGCCTTTCCTGCAGTCCAAGATGGATCGCAGCCGCCGCCCGGGTGATTTTACGCGTCACGAAGGTCTCGCCGCGGATCGGACTTTCATGATTGAACAAGATGCCGTTCGAGGCGTGCATGCCATAGGCCTCGCGATAATTGACCACGATCCAATAGGCGTAGAGCTTGGCCGCGGCGTAGGGCGATCGAGGGTAGAAAGGCGTCGTTTCGCTTTGCGGGACTTCCTGAACTTTGCCGTAGAGCTCTGAGGTGGACGCTTGATAGAAGCGCGTCTTCCTGGTCAGTCCCAGGAGGCGAATTGCTTCAAGTAGTCGAAGTGTGCCGGTTCCATCCGCGTTGGCCGTATATTCTGGCGTCTCGAAGGAGACTTGAACGTGGCTCTGTGCCGCGAGGTTATAGATCTCGTCCGGCTGCGTTTCCTGAATCACACGGATGAGATTCGTTGAATCGGTCATGTCCCCGAAATGCAAGATGAACCGAGGATTCTCGACGTGCGGATCCTCGTATAGATGCTCGATGCGGCTGGTGTTGAAGGACGAAGAGCGTCGCTTGAGGCCGTGAACAATATAGCCCTTCCCCAAGAGAAGCTCGGCCAGATACGCACCGTCCTGACCTGTTATACCCGTAATAAGCGCAACCTTGTTTTTATTCTTCACGACAGCCCTCCGTATTTGCTTCGC
Source organism: Rhizobium sp. NLR22b (assembly GCF_019685295.1). Lineage (NCBI taxonomy): Bacteria > Pseudomonadati > Pseudomonadota > Alphaproteobacteria > Hyphomicrobiales > Rhizobiaceae > Rhizobium > Rhizobium sp. NLR22b. Next base: position 222,972 of record NZ_JABDWM010000013.1, on the reverse strand, counting down.
TGAACCAGGCGTGATGCTGCCGTTGTTCATGTGAATTCGTGGTATTTCCGCAAGGACTTCACAAACAGTTCTGAATCGCTGAAGTTGTACCTGGCGTGTTGTTTCGGATTGACGTTGTTTATGGCGACGCAAAGCTCCGCGTTGCGTGCGGTCTTCAGCTGATGCAAGCAGAATTCGACGGCTCGACGGCTCGTCTTACCCCATTTAACGACCACGAGCGTTCGTTCTGCCAAGGCCGTCAGATGCATTGTATCAGCCGAGGCGAGCACAGGAGCGCTGTCGAAGATGACGACTTGGCCCAGTGAGGCGGCGATCGAGACGATGTCAGCCGCATCAGTCACGCGGGCGCGCCGATGGAGAGTGGCATTGCCGGCCGGAATGAAGTCGATGCCGCTCGGATGGTGATCGATAATGTCCCGGATTCCAGCCTGTCCACACAGGAATTCATTCAACCCCTGCTGTAGCTCGGACCTGAAAAACGAGTCGAGATTTCCGTGTCTGAGGTCGCCATCAACGAGCAGCACCGGAATGCCGTTGGCGGCGAGATCGATTGCCAGTGATCTGGCGACGAGCGACTTGCCCTCTCCACTGTGAGCTGACGTCACGACGATACTGTGAGGCAGCTTTCCACCGTTGGACTGTTTGAGCGAAGTTATGACGGAGCGAATTGCTTCGTCAAACATCCCGTCTTGAATGTCCCCGAAGAGCATGGATGGCCCCCCCCGGTCTCTCCGTTTCAGGCGTGGGATGAATCCGGCTGGCACTATGCGAGGCATTCCGGCCATCTGATCGAAGCTGCGGACCGAGTTATCCAGCATCTCGACCACAAAAGCGGCCGTCACCGCGATCGATATCGAGGCCAGGAGGGCGCCGACCAGATAGAAAAGCCGTCCGCGTCCCTGCGGTGCCAGCGGCACTGCTGCCGGTGACAAAACTTCCAGTTCCGCTCCCGGCAGCATGGCTTGCGCAGCCAAGCCGCGGCGCTGCTCGTCGAGCTTATCAAGAGCGGTTTGCTCCTTGTCAGCCATCCGCTGGAGTCGCGCCAGTTCCGTCTGCGCCAGGGCCGAGCGAGCGCGTTTCTCATGAGCAACCGCCAAGGCCGACCGGACCGCGTCATCTTCATGATCGAGCGCCGCAAGCCTGGCGCGGACTGATTGAAGATATCGATCGGCCGCAAGGCTGAGATCGGTGCGGGATTTAAGGATCTTCGCGCGCATATCGACCACGGCTTCGGCCGTGTTGCCATAGGTCTCGAGAAGGCGCTCGAGATCTTGCTCCTGCGCACGAAGCTCCCGTTGCATTGCACCAATGCTGTCGGGAATAACCATATTCTGCAGGGCGAGCGAGAGGTCGTCAGCCGCTTCCATTGCAGATATCGTTGCTCTCGCTTCAGCGCGGCCTTGTTCGATTTTTGTTTGTCGCTCGCCCAGCTCCATTATCGACTTGATCTGTTCGACCTGATCGTCGTCATTTGAGACGACGTCCATAGTTTTCTGATACGCGTCGGCGGCGTCGCGTGCCGCCGCAGCACGGTCTTTCTGTTCGGCGATGCGCTGCAGAACCCATTCTTCTGCCGCGTCCAGGCGCCCACGCAGACTGTCCTTCCGCTCTTCGAGATAGATGCTGATGAGCCGGTTCGGGACCGAGGCTGCCAGTTGGGGGTCGCTCGCATCGAAGCCGATCTGAATAACGTCACCCTGGCCATCGCGCCATACGCGCAATGCCTTGTAGTAATTCGGGATGATTGGCTCGATGCTGTCTCGTACCGGCGAGGATGGTTTTTCTCTGTCGACCAGACCGCGCAACATTGCTCGCATCCTGTCGATAAGCGAGGTCTCTTGCAGCGCCGGATTGAATTCCGGCCACTCATCGAGCCTCAGGTCGCGGATGACCCGCTCTGCAATGCTTCTGGAAAGAAGTCGTTCGGTCTCCGATGTGGCGTCCAGCGGATCGTTGCGGCCGGAATCTTCAGGGCCGAGCTTCGTCGCCAGAGGCGTGTGGATAATCAGCCGGGACTCGGCATGAAAACTCGGCTTCAACCCGGAAACCATGATAGCGGCAATCGCCATCATCAGCGTGATGATAGCCACGATCATCACCATCCTTCGCCGGATAAGACGCAAGCCCGATGTCAGATCGAAGTCGTCCGAACTGGTTTCCACCTGAAACCGGGGGTCGTAGCGCATCGACGAGAGCGAGGTGTTGCGGTCTGGCGGGATAGTTGAAATGGTCATCGTTCACCAACCGACGTTTGAGGTTGCGCGGAGACGGCGTCGTAGAGTTTTTCCAGCGATCGCATGTAGGCCCTCATACTGAACTGGTTGAGATAATGAGCCCGGGCCTTGGCCGAGAGGCGGTTGCGGATTTCCGGATCGCTGACGAGTTTCGCCAGCGCCGCAGCCAGGGCATCCTTGTCTCCGACAGGCACGAAGACGCCCGTTTCACCGTCGGAGATGACTTCGCCATGCGCACCGACGCGCGTGGTAACGACCGCAAGCCCGTGGGCGAGCCCTTCGACCACAGCCATTGCCAAGCCCTCGGCATGCGAAGGCAGAACCAGGATATCTGCCCGTGCACACAAGGCTTGCGCCTCGTCGGCGCCGAGCCAGCCCGGCATTTTCACCAGATTTGAAAGGCCCAGGGCTGCGGCCTGGCGTCGGTAGTCTTCCACGGGTCCGTCGCCGGCCAGCACGGCCCGCCACTGGAGCTCCTTCATAATCGGATGACTTAAGGCAAGCAGAAGCTCCCCAACGCCTTTGCGTTCGCTCAATCGGCCGAGAAAGACGATCAACGGCATCTTGCCGACGTGAACACTGCGCGCCCCGGGGTCGGGAACACAATTGCGGATGACGGCCACGCGGCGCTCGTCCACGCCGAGAAGCGTCGTCAGCGTCATGCGGTCGCGCTGACCCAGTGCTACCACCTGGTCGGCATGTTGAAACATCCGGCGTATGAGCATCTGTTGACGTGGCGAGCGCGCGGCAAAGTCACTCGCATAGTCGTAATCGTGCAGGTGCAATATGTGAGAGCACCCGAGGAGGCGGGCAGCCTCGGTGAGGATCAGTTTTCTTGCGGTGCTGCCGCGACCCGCGACATGGATATGGTGAATGCGTGCCGGAGCAATTATCCGATCCTTGGCCATCATCAAGATGGCGCCGAGCAGGCGCATCGGCGACGTAACCAGGGACCAGCGACGCCCTCTGGTATCTGTGACAAGGTGCGTTTCGCCCGCCTCCCTGGCGGTGCTCGATATATACCCGACCAGCCTGCCGATTCCGCCGCCGTTCTCGCAACCACCCGGGACATAGTGGCGGACCGTTGCTGCATTCCGCACTGCTATCCGATTCCCCTCCGTGAGCGCCGTCATCCGCATGCTCCGACCACCTCACGATAAACGGCCGCAGCCTTTGCGCCGACCTGCTCAGGCGAATTCGGACCTGTGGCCCAGGCGAGCGCGCTGGTCCCTAAGCTGCTTCTCAATTCGTTGTTTTCCGCCAGTGTCCGGATGGCACTGGCGAGCTGTTCGACGTCCCCTGGCCGAACCACCATTCCCAGTCCGTTTGGTAGAACGGTGGCGCGTAATTCGCCGACGTCGGTCACGATGACCGGTTTGCCAAATGCCGCGGCAAGGTTGAGGACACCGCTTTGCGAGGCTTCCGTGTAGGGAAGAACAACGATATCGGCATCCAGAAAAAGCTGGGCGACCTCCATATCCTCGATAAAGCGGTTGCGAATATCATAGCGGCCGGCTTCGCCCATTAGGGGCTGGAAGATCCAGGGATCATCGCCGCGGCCGGCGACCGTGATGCGCAGATTGGGGAGCTGGTCCTTCAGCATCGCCTCGGCGCGGACCAGATGCTCCAATCCCTTGTAAGCAAATATCCGCCCGAAAAGCAGGACGCGCAAGGTTCCATCTGCGTGGCGCCGCGTCAGCTTGTGCTGTCGAGCGAGCTCCGCGTAGCGATGAATGGCCGGATGCGACAGGACATGGACGCGATCAGGCGATTTTGAATATCGCTCGAGAACCATTCGTTTCAGCCCCTCACCATGAACGACCACATGACCTGATTGCCGCACCATCAGTTGCGGAGCCCAGGCGGGCAGCGTGCGGGTGTCGGAATCGCCGGGATGCACGTCAACATCGTGGACGGTCGTCACCAGAGGGATCGGGCGCCAGAATGGCGCAGCAAAGTTCAACCAGAGTGTGGAATTGCTCAGAAGGTGAATGATGTTCGGCCGCTCGGTCCGGATGAGACGCGTGAGTTGGTGCAGGAACCAGGGGTTGGAGAGTGAGCGGTGCCGTGGCCAGTCCAAAAGGTGCAGATCGACAGCCGGATCGAAGGCGGAGGCAAGGTTGGCATAGCGCCGATGCGGAACTGCGAGCACGACCTGCAGGTGTTGCGCAACACCGTTGGCGAAGGAGATGGTGTAGTCTTCGAGTTCGGAAACCAGCATCAGCGCCTTCATCGTGCCGACTCCGACAAGCCAACAGCCTGACCGCGTCGAGGAAGGTCGCGGGCTGTCCGCAATGCCTCGCGCATACGCCTCAGCAAGTTTGGTTCTCCGGCGAAAAAAAGCCCTTCAACAGCAAGTCTGAACCGGGTGCGTGTATCTGCGCCCTCCAGCCTGACGGAGGCAACCCGGTACGGAAAGTGATCGGTCAGACGCAACCTTCCCGCTAAATCGTGGGCGGAAAGAAACTGGTTCGTCACTTCGACGACAGTCCGCCAATGGGCCATGCGCTTTCGCAGCATGGCGGCGTCATCGACTGACCGATACCAGTTATTGTTGTGAATTCGGTAGAATCCGAGTGAATCCGACAAGGCGACAACGTTCCCCAGAAATGGGTAGAGGCCCGCGAGCCAGGCGTCGGCGGAAATGTGGAACTGTTCGGGAATATCTCCTGCCGCATCCCACGCGCTACGTCTTACAGCGATGGCTGATGTCAGTGGGAAGGGCCACCAGCCGGCCGATCTCGCAAGCCGTGACGACAAATCTCCCGAACACAAGGTCCGAGGAATTGGCTTGAAGGCTATTGAGCCATCGATCTGCGTCGGCTGCAGTCGGTGATAAACAAGCGATGCATGAGGATTCGACTGGAAAGCAGCGGCTGTTGCCGACAGCTTGCCCGGCGCCCACCAGTCATCGGCATCGAGAAAACAGAGGATTTCGCCACTGCTTGCCTTCACAGCGGCATTGATGGCGGCGGCCTGTCCCCGGTTCTCCTGGAAGAGCACCTTCACCCGGTTTTCATATCCTTCCAGAACCGAGCGCGACTGATCGCTCGAGCCGTCATCGACGACGATGATTTCGGCATTAGACGCCTTTTGGCGCAGGGCGCTGTCGATCGCCCGAGGAAGGAAGCAACCGTAGTTGTAGTTGTTGATGAGGACGCTGATCGTCGGCCGCTCCATGACACCCCCTCTCAAGCGCGTTGCTGCGCGACACATCGGTACGCCGGAGTTGCGGACGCTCGTTCGTTTGGCAACGCGATTTCATGGAAAGGGATGGGAGGCGGACAGGCATCATTCCGCGCGATCAGGCTTGCGCCCTGAGCTCGTAGGGTCACCACCGCAACGCGTGACGCTTCCGTTATAATGCATACGAAACCAGGACCATGACGCAGAACCATAAAAATCCCAACCCTTCCGAGCGTCACCTGCCAACTGCCGGCTGCGCCAGAAATTATTGCCTCACTTCACCACCGACTGCGGCTTAGCGCGGCGTGCTTCGCGGTTCGTTTTCATCGTCAAGCTACCGGCGATTGGTCACGGGTGACATCTGCTCTTATGGGCAATGCCGTTTGCCCAGGCACCAACTTTTGGGGGAGGCGTAGACCGTGAGCTTAACCCAAACAACGTCCTTGGACGGTGGGTACGCGCGTTAGGCTTAGCTCCGCCTTCGTTTGCGTCGGTTGACTAGGGAGGTGGCGGGATGTTCGTTGGTAAGCAGCGCAGCTGTGAAAGGGGACCCATGTCTTTCCAAATTGCCGCGACCAACAGCCTCTCATCTGTCCAGTCAAATCGGGACCGATAATGAGAGCCTATATGCTTAGAGCCGCGAATGGGCCGACCGTCAGTTGGCGAGCGATAGAGTGCTGGGGCGCAGGCTTTTGCCTTTTTCTTCAAACAGGCGCCCTTTTCCCGCTCATGCTGGCGGACGCCGACGGAGCCCTTGGCGATCATGCCAGGTCTATATTGCGTCTGCTTTGCCTGCCCGTATACGGCTTTACGTTCTTGATGCTGGTAAGGAATTTTCCGCTGTTTCTAACGGCGCTCAAGCGAAATTGGTTTGTCCCCTTGATGGTCGCCATGCCGTTTGTGTCCGTCTTCTGGTCGGTGGGCCCATCAACGACATTCAGGCGCGCCATCGGCCTGCTCTTTACAGTGCTTCTGGCTTACGTGCTGGCAATACGCTTCACACCACGGCAGTTGCTTCTCCTGGCATTTGCCACCTTCGGAACATGCATCGTCCTCAGCCTTCTGGTCTTCGTGGCGTCGCCGAGTCTCGCTCGCATGCCAATGGACGGGTCCGTGCGTGGCATATTCATCCACAAGAACAGTCTCGGTTGGTACGCCGCCATGATGATACTGGTGTCGACGGCCGTTTTAATTGACGGTAACCGGGGTTTACGGCGAACCGCCTTGCTTTTCTTGATCGCGGGCGGGGCCTGTCTCGTGGCCTCCGGATCGATGACCGCGATCATTGCGACGGCATCGGCCTATTGCTTGATCGGGTTCTATTCCCTGTTGCGGCGGATCGGTGGCATCAGCCGCATCGTCTTCGTCCTGTTTTTTGTTCAAATGTTCGTTGGGCTCCTCCTTTTGCTTCACGAATTCCTGGTTCCATTCCTGGAGGCGCTTGGCAAGGATGCCACTTTGACGGGCCGAGTGCCCTTATGGGAGCTGGTCGATGGTCAGATCGCCGATCACCTGCTGCTCGGCTTCGGCTACCAGGCCTTTTGGACAGAGGCGAACCCCGAGGCCTGGATTATCTGGTCGAGGATCCAATGGATGGCTCCCCACGCCCATAACGGATTCCGCGACACGCTGCTGAACTTCGGAATAAGCGGAATGATCTTGTTCGCTCTGATGCTTTTGCAGGCCTTGCGCCAAGGGGCGGTCCTCCAATGCCGCGATCCGCATTATGGCTGGCTCTGGTTGAATGTCTTTACAGTCGTGATTTTGGTGATGAATCTGACCGAAACGATCTTCCTGATCCAGAATGATGCGATTTTCGTTCTGTTTATGTCGGGCATCATCATGTTCTCTCTATATGAGCCCGTTGTTTCGACGGCTCCCGGCCAGCAACTGCGGGCCTCGGCAGGCAGCACAACGGCGGAGCTGCAGATTTGATCAGGCTGCGCTTCGCACCGATCTTGAGCTTTCTGCTTGCTTCGCTCTTTCCGCAGCCGAGCAACCTGGCCGCAGTGAGTCCGGACGCAGATGCGCCCGACAGGCTGCAGGCAGCGCTCAGGGAAGCGACTTGCGCGGAAGCGTCGCCGGCGACCTTTTCGGACAGGCTGAAGGGGACTTCTCTGAGCAAAGTACTGACGGGCACATCCGCGCCCCGGGCGGTATTCTATGTTTCTCCCGATGGCAAAGACAGTTGGAGTGGGCGTCTTCCCAAAGCCAATCCTCAGCGTACCGATGGTCCTTTTGCCAGCATCGAGCGAGCTCGGGACGCTGCGCGTGAGAAGGGCCGCGAAAACACGATCGCAATAGGCAAGGGGGACTATTATCTCGCTGAACCGATAGTCTTCGACGCCCGCGACGCGGGCCTGGTCATCGCTGCAAGGTGCAACGAAGCGCCGGTTCTGCACGGTGGCCCGCTTATACGCAATTGGACGGCACAGGCCGATGGCCGATGGACGGCGTCGCTGAAGCTGCCTCCAGGCAGGGAGTTGGGCGACCTTTTCGTCAACGGGGCGCTCCAGACGCAGGCCCGCTTTCCCAATGCTCCGCTCGATGGAGACCCGCGCAAAGGATGGCTTTTTGCGGCCAAGTGCGCTGAGGACGACGACATATGGCATGGCAACACGCGTTTTTGTTTCCATGCCGGCGATCTTCCGATCTCCAAAAATACAGCGGGGCTTGTCACCCACATTGTCGGTGGTTTTCGCCCCGGCAGCCAATGGGGCAGTGACACCCTCCCTGTGGTTTCAATCGATACCGCCAACCGGGCCATCAACACCAGAGGCACTGCCTATTTCTTCACCGCGGAAGGCAGCCGCTATTTCCTTGCCGGGGCGGCGGCCCTGCTCGATGCTCCCGGCGAGTGGTGGTATGACCGCGCTGGGGAGCAACTCGTCTACCTCCCAACCGATGGATTGCCAATCAGATCTACGGCTGTCGCCGGTATCCTGCCGACATTCTTCAGGCTGGATGGAGCCGACCGGATGGTTGTATCAGGGCTTCAGTTCCGGGAAGGGGACCCGCGCGGTAGCGGCAAGTTCGGTACCGACACCAGGAGCTTTGGCGCCATACGGATCGAGCGGGCGGACGGCGTCCGGCTGCTCGGCAACTCCATCGACAATGTCGGCGTCGGCATCCATGTTTCCGAGAGCAAGGATGTCTTGATTGCCGGCAACGAGATTGCGGATGTGGCCGGCAACGGGATTTATGTTGGCACGACCTACGGCACTTTCCTCAAATCGGACGGTGCGACAATCCTGTCGAACCACATCCATGACATCGGCAGGGTCTATTTCGAAACGGCCGGGATATGGTTCCAGGCTGCCGACAATGTCAGGATCGCTCACAATCTCATCGAAAACGCGGCTCAGTTCGGTATTGCCGGTGGCTCGCTATGGGGACCTCAGGACGCAGTTCATGATGCGGTCATCGAACACAACGTGGTCCGCAACGCCAATCAGCAAACGGCAGATGGCGGCGCCATCAAGATGATGGGTGAGCAGGCCGATCCTTTGAACAGCAGCATTCGTTATAATCTCGTCACCGGAACAGGTCAGCTTATGAACAGGGTTGATGGGACATTCTGGCCTCCCGGATACGAAAATACCAGTGAATGGCCTTCTCCTATAAGTTGGGCGATCTATACCGACGGCAAGGCCAGTGGAGTGCGCATCGAAGGAAATACGCTTTCGGATAACATATCGGCGATCGGCATAAACGGTGGCTGGAGCAACCTGGTGACAGGAAACGTCATCACAGGCGGGTCTGGCGCTGCCTTTCGCGTCGATGACGGTACGGGCTGGGGGTGGCATCCCCCTTGGGCAGGCCCCAATCGCATCGAGGACAATATCGTCTCGGTCGAGAGCGGCAATGGGCTTGCAGCATACATTTACGTGCCGGACCACAAGCTCGGATCGGTGCAGTTTGCGCGCAACCGCTACAGCGGCAATCTGAACGACAAGAGCTTCAGGATACACCCGGAGATCATGCTTTCAGGAGAGTTTGGCAGTCTAGGCGATCTTCAGAAGGCCGGGATCGACATCGGGAGCGTGGCGTCGCACCCCGAGTAACGAAACCGGCGGCGCGACGGACTATAGCGCTTTCAGCCATGGCAGCTTGAAACTGCTCGACCACGTCGTGTGCGCGCTCCTTGTGGGTGTGTCTTATCATCCAAACCATGCTCGGCCCGCCGCCGCCGAGCCCGCCCCGAGTACCCACCTCGCGACTTCGGCGTTGCTTGATAGTCAGCCATAAGCGTTCCACCTGATCAGGGTTCAGTGTTCTCTGATGGCGATATTCCCAATAGAACTCAAGTTTTTCTGCAGCTGATTGGTTTTCTCGGGCAGCTCTGAAGGCTCGCCAGCCATCTCGCCTATTGGGTTGGCCATTTCCCCCCGCTTTATTCGCGCAAACCACCCCAGCCTGGACGCGAGGGTGACTATCTTCCGCGGCTTTGTGAAGGTCAAACAGCTCTTTCGGGATCGCACTCATCAAAAAGAGCAACGTGGCAGGCATTGGGGGTACGTCGCCTTACTTCGAACATTGTAACTTATCTGGGCCGAAGGCGTAGGAATATGAAGTGTCTTCTACGTCCAATAGTTGGAATTGAAAGTATGGAGACAATCGCGCTGCCGGCATATTCTGATGACAGTTTAGATCGCGAAAGCGCAGGTCATGAGAAAGCAAACAGCAGACAGAATCCAAGCTTCAGTTCTTAAACAAAAGGACTCTTTGGGATGGACTAATGTCCTTGGTGTTCGCATTTCGGCAGTTAATCTTAAAAGCGCGACCGGTTTTATTCAAAAGGGCATCGAAGACGGCAGGAGGGAATATGTGTGCGTTCGCGACGCCCACGGTGTCGTGCGATGTCAAGATGATCCAGAGCTGCGGTCGATACATAACCGGGCGTTCCTCGTAACCCCCGACGGCATGCCACTGGTATGGGCGTTGAAGCGTGCTGGCCATTCGGAAAGCGACAGGGTCTACGGACCTGACCTGATGTTGTCTGTTTTCGAGGCCGGAATATCCAAAGGTCTGCGCCATTTCCTCTATGGCGCAACAGCCGAGACGCTGGAGCAGTTGCAGGCGCGCCTTCTCGCACGATTCCCGCAGGCGCAGATCGCCGGCACCTATGCACCGCCTTTTCATAAGCTGTCGTTGCAAGAGGAGGCTGATATCGCAGACCGGCTCAACCGGTCGGGTGCGGATATTATTTGGGTCGGCCTCAGCAGTCCCAAGCAGGAACTCTGGATGGCGCGCATGCGCGACCGTCTCGAAGCTTCGATGCTCATCGGTGTCGGAGCTGCATTCGATTTCCACGCCGGCCTCAAGCGGCAGGCTCCGAGGATAATTCAAAGAAGCGGCTTTGAATGGGCCTTTCGTCTTTTATGCGAACCGCGACGGCTGTGGCGGCGCTACGCGCTCGTCGTGCCGACCTTCATCTCACTGACAGCATTCCAGAGACTGGGGCTTCGGAAGTTTCCGATCGAAGACGAGGTTTTTGGATCGAGCGCGCCAAAAACAGCAGCCGCAAAGGTGTGAAGCGATCATGTCCCTATTTGCGTCGTCAGCAATCACGTCCGACCTGCGGAAGGCGGCAAACTCCGTCCCATCAGTGGCAAGCCCCACGCCGGCCGCCGAATTCAACAAGCGGGCAGGGCTGAATATCCCTGTTCCATTGAGGCGCAGGTTGCCTCGGCTTGCTGCTTCGTCATTTCTGGTCGCCGGCGACATCGCAAGCTATCTGATAGCCTATCTTGTTCTGCTGCCATTTCTTCCGCACGGTTCGGAGAATATGGTGCCGGAGCGCGCTTTCGCCCTCGCAGCACTGGCAGCAATCGTTCTTTATGCATCGAACGCGCTCTATCCCGGATATCGGCTTCACGACCACGAACATCTGCGCCGCCGAACGACAGCGTCCTTCAAGGTGGTCGTCATCGCAGCGCTTGGTGCGATCCTTCTGCCGGAAGGGTTAGGACTGCTGCTTCCGATCATCGGCTTCCTTGGCCTCGGATTGGTTGTTCAACCTGTTATGCGGGGGGCCGCACGAGGACTGTCCTGGAGGCTTGGTATTTGGGGTGAGCCGGCAGTGATCATTGGTGCCCGCAATCGTATCCCTGCGCTTGTGGCGTATTTCTCCGAGCATTGGCACTATGGCATTCGGCCGGAAGTCTCTTCTCCCGATACTTCGGAAGTATTTCTCGACAATGGGCCGTCGATTGCCCTGATCGCTGACGATACGGGTTCATTTATCGCCGAGTTGGCAACGATGCGTCGGCAGTTCGCCGAAGTCATCCTCCTCTCCGACACGCCGAACCTCAAGATAACCGGATTGCGACCGGCAGACGTCAGCGGAGAGATCGGTGTTCGCTTGGCCGTCGGTGGGAGATCGGCAGGCACGAACCTGGTTCGTCGAGTCCTCGATCTCGTGATCGCCGTCCCTGCGACGCTGGTGCTTATGCCCTGCATTCTGGTTGCCGCCGCCGCGATCTATGCCATCGATCCAGGGCCCGTCTTCTTCAGACACACCAGGGAAGGTTTGTCTGGCAAGCCGGTGCGCGTCCTGAAACTGAGAACGATGTACAGAGATGCGGAACAGCGCCTCGAAACCTTGTTCCGGGACAATCCGGCCATACAAGCCGAGTGGTCGAACCACTTCAAGCTTCGGCAGGACCCGCGCATCCTGCCGGTGATCGGGCATGTCCTTCGCGCGTCGAGTTTCGACGAACTCCCGCAGTTGGTGAACATCATTGCAGGAGAGATGTCCTTCGTGGGACCGCGCCCCTTCCCGGAGTATCACCTCTCGGCAATGGATAGCGAGTTTCGTGTCAAGCGGCGTTCGGTAACACCTGGGCTAACGGGGCTTTGGCAGATATCCGAACGAAGCAACGCGGATATCGAACTGCAGCAGCAACTCGACGAGTTCTACATCGACAATCGGTCCCTGTGGTTCGACTGGCACATTCTTCTCAGCACAATTCCTGCGGTTCTGAAAGGCAAGGGAGCTTGCTGAGATGGTTTTCACCCTTGCGGGCAAACATCAACAACGGAGCACATCAATGCACGGATACAAGCGAATCATGGTTACCGGCGGCACCGGATTTCTGGGATCATTCCTGTGCGAAAGGCTTTTGCGAGAGGGCAACGACGTCCTCTGTGTGGACAATTTCTACACCGGTTCGCGCGATAACGTACTGCACCTTCTTGACGATCCTCGTTTTGAGATACTCCGCCACGACATCACCTTCCCGCTTTATGTGGAGGTCGACGAGATCTACAACCTTGCCTGCCCGGCATCTCCGGTCCACTACCAGCACGATCCCGTGCAGACCGTAAAGACCAATGTGCACGGGGCGATCAATATGCTCGGCCTGGCCAAACGCACCAAAGCGAAGATCTTCCAGGCATCGACGAGCGAGGTCTACGGCGACCCGGCGGTTCACCCGCAGCCCGAGGAGTATCGCGGCAGCGTCAGTCCCATCGGCCCGCGGGCATGCTATGATGAAGGCAAGCGGTGTGCCGAGACGCTGTTTTTCGACTATCATCGTCAATATGGCGTGGAAATCCGGGTGGCGCGGATCTTCAATACCTACGGTCCCCGGATGCAGACGAATGACGGCCGCGTCGTCTCCAATTTCATCGTTCAGGCGCTTCGCAACGAGCCGATCACCATCTTCGGCGACGGCAGGCAAACTCGGTCGTTCTGCTACGTGGACGACCTGATCGACGGCTTCATCCGTTTGATGGCCGCCCCCGCTGGGGTTACGGGCCCGATCAATCTCGGCAATCCCGGAGAATTCCAGGTCCGTGAATTGGCAGAAATGGTGATCGAAATGACCGGATCGAAGTCCGGCATCGTCTACAAGGCTCTGCCGATTGACGATCCGACACAACGCAAGCCCGACATCAGCCGCGCGACGCAACAACTGGGCTGGCAACCGAAGGTGAACCTTCGCGAGGGGCTTGAGAGGACGATCGCTTATTTCGAGTGGAAGCTTTCTGGCGGAGTAACGAACAAACTCAGCGCCCACTCCTGGCAAGAGGCATATCCGCATCTGGCGTCACCGGGCGTCGAACTCAATGCTCCTGAAGCCATTCGATAGGGACATGAACAGCAAAGTCGATCATCGAAAGCCGCGGCTCGTTTTTTTTCAATGGGACCATCAGCCCAACGCGAACGCGGCCAGTTACCTGCTGCTGCACATGCAGCAGCAGGTCAAATGTCTTGCAACACATTTCGATGTCTTCGTCGTTAATCGCGACTGCGATTATGCAGAGATATGCGACAGGTACGAACCGGATCTGACGTTGTTTGAAAGCGGTTACCGGTCGCATGGCTCACGTCGGATAAAAATCACAAACACCAATACCCATCTCGCCGTTCCGAAGCTCGGTCTTCATAACGCCGATGCGTGGTGCGACCGACGCGCCGGCTTTCTTTCCGATATGGAGCACTGGGGCATCGAGACCTATTTCGCGATCGCAACCATGGCGCCGGAATATATGCCGGCAATGAGGGAGAATCTGTTCGTCTGGCCAAATTTCATCGATCCCGAAGTCTACCGCGACTATGGGCAGCAAAAGGTCATCCCGGTCACGCTCACGGGTCAGGCCTATGGTCTTTATCCCTGGCGACAGATGGTCTTTCCGACGATCCGCGACCGTTACCCCTGCCTGGTCTCGCCGCAACACGCCTATGAGAGCAAGCTGGCCGCCCAGCTCCTATCTGGAGAAGCCTATGCGCGCGCGCTGAACGCGAGCTTCGTCGTCCCCACATGCGGCACTATGGGCGGCGAGGTCGTGCGCAAGCATTTTGAGATCCCCGGGGCAAAGGCCTGTCTCGTGACAGAACGCACGGCAGCCGTGGAGGCGGCCGGCTTTGTCGACATGCAGAACTGTGTCTTTGTTGACGGCAGCAATGTAGTCGAGCGACTGGACTATCTTTTTGCCCATCCTGACGAACTAAGACGTATCACGACAGCCGGTTTCAGCCTGATCCATTCGCGTCATACGTTGAGCCACAGGCCGCAAGTATATCAGTGGTTCACGCTGAACAAGAGCCTGCAGTTCGGCGAAAGGATCATCCAGTCCGGCCCCTTCGGCGATCTTACAAAGGTCAGGCGTATCTCAAAGCAAGAGAGCGTCCATATCGTCGGGGAAGCATGCGATCGCACCTTGCTGAAGCAGGGAGACCTGCTTCTCCAGCAGGGCAGGGTGGAGGAGGCCAAGCACCGCTACCTCAGCTGTCTCGACTACGTATCCTACTTGCCCGAAGCGAAATTCCGCCTTGCCATCTGCGCATTACAGGAGGGCGACGCCGACCGCGCCTGTGATCTTCTGGTGGATCTGGTCAAGGTGACCATCATCGAATATGGGGCGCTCGATCCGGATCCGGTCGAATGGGCCTACTTCCTTCTTGCTTTGATTTGCAGAGGCCAGTTTGAACGGGCGCGGAAGCTGCAAGATTTCTATCCATCTCTGTCCCATGACGAATTCAGGCGCGCGCGCCTCGTCATCGCGCAGCTCGCTCGCTCAGCCGATGGGGTCGCCTTGGGAAGGCATGGCCGGGATCGAAAAAGCATTCATCAGCTTTTCGACCGAACCGACACCGAGTGGTTTGGATGGTTCGCCGAGATTCTTGAACGGTGCCGGCAGCCAGATCTTGCAAATATTCTTCGTCATGCTCCGCTTAGCGCAAGCGGTGGCGAGAAAGTGGCACCTCCACAGTTCAAACCTGGTGCTGGCTGGCGCCTGCGACTCTATTCGTGCATCGACGGCCTGATGATCAAACTGCGCCTGAATGGCTTGAGGCCAAATGTGCCGCCTCTGCCGGAGTTCCGATATCTCTGGCATCTTGCGCGGGGTCTTATCCCTCATTCGCAGAAAGCGCGGTTGCGCAGGATTCGAACGGCGCTTTCCAAGCATCCTGTGGGCACCGGCAATTAGCTGTGGGGAAAATGCAATTGCGGAAAACAAAGACCTGAAGCGTGACACGCGAATCCGAAAGATCGCGGCACGCTTTAGATCATCGACTCGGCGTATTTCCGTGCATCCACCGGGATGTTTTAAGAGAGAATGTGCTCGCGATGCGGAGCAGGATCTGATCGGCTGACCGCATTGGCATCCGTCAGTGTGCTGCTAACCCGCCCGAAAGATTATTCTGAAAAAGATCGTTGAGCTTGAACACGACTTCCGTTCTGTTCGTCGCTTTTACCTTTTTCATGATATTGCGAACATGCACCTTCACCGTGCTTTCTCGGAGATTGAGCTCATAGGCGATGATCTTGTTCGCCTTTCCGCGTCGGAGCGCCTCCACCACTTCTGCCTGACGATCCGTGAATATGCCGGCGAGCGGGTGGGCGGTCGAGTTGCTCGAGTCGAGCAGGTGACGCATGGCGAACAGGGCGCTTGCAGGCACAAATATTCCTCCTGCCACCGACAGCGCGATTAGCTCCATGCAGACGCTGACGCTGACTGAGGCGGGTATGAACCCTTTGGCACCATACTCAAGAGCCCTGACGATTTGGCCGAAATCGTCGCTATCAGCCAATACGATAAGGGGTGTGGCAGCGAATTCCGACGAAAGCTTCCGGATTTGCTCCGAAACGGCCGGTTCATCGACCTTTTTGCCGCCGACGTTCAAAAGGATCGCCGAAAGCGGAGCGTATTCGTCGCGCTTCTGCTTCCACTCCTCAATGGATCCAAAGGCCAGGATCTGCAAATCCGCCTTTTGCGCAGCCATGCATTGCGCCAGGCATTGGCGATCGAGCTCACGATTGTCGAGAATAACAAGCGAATGAGTTTGCCTTGCCGACTTTGCAGGTGCGTGCTCGTTATTTTCTAACTTAAGGGGAAGAGCTACGTTCTCCTGCCTGAGGTCCAAATTCGGTATAAGTGCTGAATTCACAGCTTCACCCTCCCTCTAACACGTTACGCTTCACTACGACCCGAGTACCGACCCCTCTCAATACGGGGGCTTAGGAAACTCTAAAGTAGGAATCGAATACCACAATTCGCGGAACGTTACAGTAGCTAATATAGGCTAAGTACAGCACAACTTCTATAACGGGATGAAAACGGGAAGATAAGCCTGAGTGTAGACTTAGGTCTTACTGGGATTCCTGCAAGATAGTCTCTGTTGTTACATGTCAGTTTTGCGACGAGCCACTAAATGTATGGAAACAATCACTGTCTCCGGCGTAGGCCCGGCAATGGGTGCGGAAGGTGTGAGCTTGCCACCAATGCTGGTGGAGGACGTGAACCAGGGTGTAAGTCGTCATAAGTAGGTACGCCTTTAGGTGAATAAGCTTAAACGTTTTGTTTCTTTACTCGGGCGAAGAAAACAATTCTCTTTGGAGTGCAGAGAAATAGTTGTCCTGTTGGTTTGAAACCTTGGACGCAATCGCCCGATTGTTTGTTCAACTGAAAAATCGGGCCCTGTTGGGAGTAGTAGGGGTTTGCAGGGATGATTGCATCAAATGTCAAGCTGGGTGACGGCAGCGTCATCTACCATCGAGATCTCGTGAATCTGTATGGCTGCACGATCGGCGCAAGGACGCGCATCGGCACCTTCGTCGAGATTCAGAAGAACGTCGTGGTCGGAAAAGACTGCAAGATCTCCAGCCATTCCTTCCTCTGTGAGGGCGTGACACTGGAAGACGGCGTCTTCATCGGCCACGGGGTCATGTTTACGAACGACACCTACCCGCGCGCCATTAATCCGGATGGCAGCCTGCAGACGGAGGCCGACTGGGTCCTCATCCCGACGCTGGTCAAGCGACACGCGTCGATCGGCAGCAACGCCACCATTCTGCCAGGTGTGACCATCGGAGAGGCCGCGCAGGTTGGCGCCGGAGCGGTTGTAACAAAGGACGTGCCTGAGGGCGCCATCGTCGCGGGCGTTCCGGCTCGGGTGATCGGCCGCGTCAATGACGGACCGGTCGACATGTTTGCGTTGGGAGAAATCGAATGATCGGTATCGCTGTCGTCGGATATGGGTATTGGGGTCCGAATCTGGTTCGTAACATCTCGGAAGCGGCCGGCGCCCACCTCGTTTCAGTCTGTGATCTCAATGTCGAACGGTTGGCGGCTGTTAAGAGCCGGTATCCCGCAATAACGATCACCGATAAATTCGAGGAAGTTCTGGCCGATCCGAGAGTGGATGCAATCGCCATTGCGACGCCGGTCTCGACGCATTTCAAGCTTGCAATGCAGGCAATGATGGCCGGAAAGCATGTCTTCGTCGAAAAGCCTATGGCATCGACGACGGACGAAGCCGCACGGATGGTCGAGGAAGCCGCGCGCCGCCGCCTCGTGCTGGCCGTGGATCATACCTTCGTCCATACCGGCGCCGTCCGAAAGATGCGTGAACTGGTCGAAAGCGGCCTCGGCGACATGTATTATTACGACTCGGTTCGGGTCAATCTTGGGCTCTTCCAGCATGATGTCAGCGTCATCTGGGACCTCGCCGTGCATGATCTCTCTATCCTGGACCATGTCGTGCAGGAAAGGCCGGTGGCTGTTTCAGCGACGGGCATGAGCCATGTGCTCGGCGAGCCGGAGAACATCGCCTATCTGACGCTCTTCTTCGAAAGCAAGCTTATCGCCCACGTTCACGTCAATTGGCTGGCCCCGGTGAAGGTCCGCCGCACGCTGATCGGCTGCAGCAACAAGATGATCGTCTATGACGATCTGGAGCCCAGTGAAAAAATCAAGGTCTATGACAAGGGCATCACCATGTGCCCCAATTCCGATGCGTACGGCGAGAAGGTGCATCAGATGCTGGTCGGCTACCGCAGCGGCGATATGTGGGCGCCCAAGCTCGATATGACCGAGGCATTGAAACGCGAACTGGATCAATTCGTCGAGTGCATCGAGCAGAATTCGCGCCCCATTGCAGACGGCCAGGCCGGGCTGCGCGTCGTTCGCATCCTTGAAGCGGCGAGCCGGTCGCTCGCCCAGCGCGGTCGTATCATCGAGCTCGAAGAGGCGAGGCGCATTGCATGATCCCCTTTCTGGACCTCAAAGCACAATATCAATCGATCAAGAGCGAAATCGATGCCGCAGTGCTCGGCGTGCTGGCCTCGGGGCAATACATCCTGGGCGAGGAAGTCATCCGGCTTGAGCAGGAATTCGCCGACTATTGCAACGTCAAACATGCAATTGCCCTCAACACCGGAACGAGCGCCCTGCACCTGTCTCTGCTTGCGGCGGGCGTCGGTCCCGGCGATGAAGTCATCACCGTGCCGTTCACCTTCGTCGCGACCGTGTCGGCGATCTGCTACACGGGCGCAACACCCGTATTCGTCGATGTCGAGCCGATGACGCTCACCATGGATCCGGCTCAGCTCGAGGCGAAGATCACCTCCCGGACCAAG
Organism: Rhizobium sp. NLR22b; assembly: GCF_019685295.1. Classification (NCBI taxonomy): domain Bacteria; kingdom Pseudomonadati; phylum Pseudomonadota; class Alphaproteobacteria; order Hyphomicrobiales; family Rhizobiaceae; genus Rhizobium; species Rhizobium sp. NLR22b. The sequence goes on along the minus strand of NZ_JABDWM010000013.1, from coordinate 204,182 downwards.
GCGATCATTCCCGTCCATCTCTACGGCCAGATGGCCGATATGGATGGCATCATGGAAGTCGCTGATCACCACCAGATCCCGGTCATCGAGGACGCCTGCCAGGCACATGGCGCCCGGTATAAGGGCGCGCGCGCCGGCAGCATCGGCGCATCTGGCTGCTTCAGCTTCTATCCGGGCAAAAACCTCGGCGCCTGCGGCGAGGGCGGGATCGCCGTCACGAACAGCGATGAGCAGGCCAAGACAATGCGCATGCTGCGGGATTGGGGTCAGGAGCAGCGCTATCACCATCTGCTGAAGGGCTTCAACTATCGCATGGACGCCATCCAGGGAGCCATTCTGCGCGTCAAGCTCCGGCATCTCGAAGCCTGGACCGAAGCCCGTCGTTCGCATGGTCGCCGCTACTCCTCCCTGCTTGCAGGATCGCCGCATTTGCGAACGCCTGTCGAAGTGCCGGAGCGGCGGCATGTCTACCATGTCTACGCCATCAGAAGCCACGATCGCGATGGCCTGCAACGTGTGCTCACAGCAGAGGGCATTCCGTCTGGTTTGCACTATCCGATCCCCGTTCATTTGCAGAAGGCCCATGCCGACCTCGGTTACCAGGTCGGCGACTTCCCGGTCTCGGAAGCCGCCGCACGCGAGGTCCTCTCCTTGCCGATCTACCCTGAAATGCCCGTGCAGCACGTCGATCAGGTCGCGGCTGCGCTGGAGTATGCCTATGTCAGTTAATCCACGCGAGGCTCGCGTCGTGCAGGCCGTTCACGGCCGTAGCCAGAAGCCGGCAGATCCAGCCTATCAGGCGGGGCTCGCCGAAGAGCTCAGGCAATCATATGGACGTGGCGGTCTGATCGAACTCTACGGCCGTTTCGCGACGGGCGACGGGTTCGTCGACGGGCTGATGCGCAAAGCCATCTGGCAGGCTATCACACGGAACTGCGGCGAAGGCCTGCAGGTTGCCAGCGGCGCCGGTTTCAAACATCCGGAAACATTCGAAATCGGCAGCGGCGTGTTCATCGGCGCTCAGGCCTACATCCAGGGACGCTACGACGGCACCTGCGTCATTGGCGACAATGTCTGGATCGGGCCGATGTCCTATTTCGACGCGCGCGACCTGGTGATCGAGGATTCTGTCGGGTGGGGGCCGGGCGCCAAGGTGCTTGGCTCGACCCACACGGCACTGCCGGTGGATGTGCCGATCATCCGCACGGATCTTGAAATCAGGCCGGTGCGCATCTGTGCAGAGGCCGACATCGGAACAAATGCGACCATTCTTCCCGGAGTGACCATCGGGAAGGGGGCGATCGTTGGAGCGGGGGCAGTCGTCGTTTCCGACGTCGAGCCGTTCTCGGTTGCCGCCGGTGTACCGGCAAAATTCATCCGTTGGCGTTCGGAGAATGATCCGATGACGAACATGTCGCGTGAGGGAAGATCATGAGAAACAAACGAGTGCTCATCACCGGTGGTGCCGGTCTGATCGGTTCGCATATTGCCGATCTTGTTGCCTTGGAAAAACCTCGCGAGATCATCGTCCTCGACAATTTCGTGCGTGGGCGCCGGGACAATCTCAGCACGGCAATATCAAGCGGCTCCGTCAACATCATCGAGGGCGATATCCGCGACAGGGCACTGCTGGCGAAAACCTTCGAAGGCGTCGACATCGTCTTCCACCAGGCTGCGATCCGCATCACGCAATGCGCGGAAGAACCGCGGCTCGCCTTCGATGTTCTGGCCGAGGGCACGTTCAATGTCCTTGAAGCTGCGGTCAAGGCAGGCGTGTCGAAGGTCGTCGCGGCCTCCTCTGCCTCCGTGCTGGGGCTTGCTGAAAGCTTCCCGACGACCGAACAGCATCACCCCTACAATAACCGGACGATCTACGGCGCGGCCAAGACCTTCAACGAAGGTCTATTGCGCAGTTTCGCGGAAATGTACGGCCTGCGCTATGTGGCGCTGCGTTATTTCAACGTTTATGGACCGCGAATGGACGTTTACGGTGCCTATACGGAAGTTCTGATCCGCTGGATGGAACGCCTGGCGGCCGGAATGCCGCCGCTCGTCTATGGGGACGGCAGCCAGACGATGGACTTCGTGGATGCACGCGATATTGCGCGGGCAAACATGCTGGCGGCAAAGAGCGACGTTACGGACGAGGTGTTCAACGTCGCGAGCGGCAGGGAAATAAGCCTGCTGGAACTCGCGCGGATGCTGAGCGACATCATGGGATCCTCACTCGAGCCGCAACACAAAGAGGCGCGCGCCGTCAACGGCGTCACGCGTCGTCTTGCCGATATCAGCAAGGCCGAAAGACTTCTGGGCTTCAAGGCGGAAATTTCGATGGAGCAGGGGCTTCGTGACCTTGTCATGTGGTGGCAGTCGAAGACTGCTTCGGCAGGAGGTCAGGCTGCATGAGCCCGTTGTTATCGACAATCCCCGTTGCCAAACCCGTCCTCGGAGAGGAAGAGGCTGAGGCCACGCGCCGTGTCATCCTGTCGGGATGGGTGACGCAGGGGCCGGAAGTCGCGGCATTTGAGAAAGAATTCGCAGCCTTCGTCGGCACCGAGCACGCTTGTGCCGTTTCCAACTGCACGACCGCGCTTCATCTCGCCTTGATGGCGGTGGGCGTCAGCGCTGGCGATGAGGTCATCACCGTCAGCCACTCGTTCATCGCAACCGCGAATGCTGTTCGATACTGTAATGCGGTGCCTGTCTTCGTCGATATCGAGCCGGATGGTTACAATATGGACCCGAGCTTGATCGAAGCGGCAATCACGCCCCGCACCAAGGCAATCCTGTGCGTGCATCAGCTCGGCATGCCCTGCGATCTCCGTTCGATCGTGGCGATCGGCAAACGCCATTCGGTACCGGTTATCGAGGATGCGGCCTGTGCGACGGGAAGCGAAATTCTGTGGGAAGGGCGTTGGGAAAAGATCGGCAAACCGCATGGCGATATTGCCTGCTTCTCATTCCATCCCCGCAAGGTCGTCACCACGGGTGATGGCGGCATGCTGACGACTGTGAATCCGGAATATGACAGAAAATTCCGGCTGTGGCGCCAGCATGGCATGAGCGTCACCGACGCTGTCCGCCACGGCTCCAAACAGGTGATCTTCGAGGATTATGATGAGCTGGGCTACAACTACCGTATGACCGACCTCCAGGCCGCGGTCGGACGGGTGCAACTGCGGCGGCTGCCGGAGCTGGTTGCGGAGCGAAGGCGGCTTGCATTGCAGTATTGCGAGGGGCTGTCCACGATCCCAGGCCTGTCGATTCCGACCGAGCCTGGCTGGGCTCGCAGCAACTGGCAAAGCTTCTGCGTGAGATTGTCTGACGAAATCGACCAGCGCGCAGTCATGCAAGCGCTGCTCGATCAGGGGATATCAACGCGGCGCGGCGTGATGAACATTCACCTGGAGGGAGCCTATTCCGGCCTAAGCTCTCATCGCGCCGCCACCAGCCTGACGCGAAGCATATCGGCGCAGCAGCAGACCGTCATCCTGCCGCTTTATGCGCAGATGACGCCAGTTGATATCGTCAGGGTCGTTGAGGCATTGCGCCAGGCCCTTGCCGACGCCAGCACCGGGCGCGTCGTCCGTCAGCCCGAGCCGGACGCCGTACCTGCCTGAACTGACGCCGGCACACGGCAGCATGTCGTACAACATCAGGAAAGCGTGCATCCTCTGATGCGCGCTTTTTTTCATGCGGATTTCGTGATCCATCCTCGGACGATTGCGGGCACCGACTCCGGCGGAAGCAGTTCGACCAACATGCGCAGCGAGTAAAGCCCGGTCGCGACGATGGCGATGCAGCCGATCACCATGGCCGACCATGACGGCAAGAGCAAAAAGGCCGAGACGACCATCCCCGACGCAGGCAGGAAGAGCAGCGCGTGCCTGCGATTGGCGCGCGACCAGCGGAAGCCGGTGAGGCGACGCACGATCAGGTAAATCAGAATACTATGCCAGACGTAGAGACCGAAAAACGCCATGCCGGCTCCAGTCGTGCCGAGCTTCGCTACGAAGAGCCAAGCCAGCCCCACATGTACCAGCGTTGCTGCGACCTCCGTCCAGAAGAAGATCGTCTGCGCGCCCCTCGCGAGCACGATGAAACCCATCGGCCAGGCGACGATCCTGAGCATCATTCCAAGGCAGATCCAGCGCAGGAGCTCCACAGCCCCATGAAATTCCGCGGAATAGAACATGCTCATCACGAGCGGCGCCAGGGTCAAAGTGGCGATCAGACCGGGGCCGGCCAGCAGCATGCTGATTTCCGCCTGCTCATTGACCAGCCGGTTGCACTCGGCCTTGTTGTCGGCGATTGCGGTCAGGCGCGGATAGAAGTCTGTTCCCATCGCCTGCAGGATGAAACCGGCGTAGAGACCGCCTAACGCCCAGGCTGCCTGGTATAATCCCGCCGCCACAACTCCCCCTTCATTCAGCACGATGATGCGGATGGCATAGGCGGCGCCGAACGTCAGAAGTCCGCTTGCCATGAACGCCATGCCGAGACTGAACAGGGCTTTCGCTTCCCGGCCGAACTGACGCACCGACATGGGCGGTGGCTGCGTGGATATGTGTTTGCTGTACCACCAGGTGGGAAGCACCGAGACGGCCGCGATCGCCACGAGAGAGGGTACAATCGCCTTTTCGCCGAACAGATAGATCAACGGGATGCTGACCATCGTGCCGAAGAGTCCGGAAAGCACGTTGATGCGGGCCAGATTGGCAATGCCCCGCAAGCCTTGGATCAAAGCGGCCTGTCCGGTAGACACTATGCGAAAGAATACGGCAAGGGAGAGCAGTACAATGCCGCCGACGTGCTGGTAGTCGCCGAAAGTGAATTTCGAGACCGGAAGAGCCAACGCCGCAAGCAAAAGCCCGCCGAGCAGCCCGAGCACCAGCGAGATGCGTCTGAGCGCTGTCGCCGACCGCGCGATCCTCTCTCCGTCGTCGGCGCCCGCCGCCTCGGCGACCCGGCGCACACCGCTGCTGCTCACTCCCATACCAGCTATCGCCTGCGCGATATCGAGGATTGCCCCGTAAAGGCCGATAAGCCCCACCCCTTCCGGCCCGAGCAGAACAGCCAGGGCTTTGTTGCGAACGATGCTAAGAGCGACATTCACCAGCGAGGAACCGCCCATCAGCATCGTCGACTTCAGTATTTGGGTATAAGACTGGCCGCTGGGCGGGATCATGCGCAACGTCATCAGATATCCCCAGCGTTTATCCTGTCGGGCTGCATCTCCGACGCTTTACCCTGGGCCTGGCGCCCAACGCAGCTTCGGGGATGCACCGCGCGCGCGGTCTTTTTGCGACCGTCATATCGCTCATGATATTCGAGGCGGCGGGATCTCACCTCCGTAGGTCTCACCGCCGCTTTCACCTTGGTCATGCTTTCGTCGCAGGTCACTGGCTTGTCCGATTTGCGAGCGTCTCTGGCTCCATCTCCCCAGATTGATCGGAGGTGGGCCCGGACGGCTCGTCCGGAATTTGCGGCCGAACAACTCTCACGACGTCACCCGGCGCCAGTGTCGTCGTTTCTGAGGCTTGGAATTGATCGATTCGTCCTTCATTCCGCCGGCTGACGGTAAAAGTGATCGGGAGCTCCACGCTGCGGTTTTTCAAGCCGTCGTCGGCAGCAAGTTGATCGATAAGCAGCTTCTGCGTCATCTCACGCTTCATCTTGAGCTGATCGAGATTTGCCCGTTCCGCCTGCGCTTCGACCGCGACTTCGCTCCGACGCGTGTCGGACAGGCCCTCGAGATTCCGCGTTGTCTCGCTGACTGCCTGACGACCCCGCATGATGGCGGTAACGAGGTCGAGCTTGTCGGAACGGTAGGTCGTCAGCAACCGTTCCAGGTCCAACTGCCTCGACGAGATCGTGAGGCCTTTCTGCACCAGGGACTTGACGCTGGTCAGCTGGTCCTCGACTGATTTGATATTATCGTCGGCGCCCACCAGTTTCTCTTCCAAAGTTGAAATTTCGGTGGTCAAAAGTTCGCGCAATTCCGTGAGCGCCTTTGACTGCCGCTCCAGCGCATTTGCACGAGCTTGAAAAATGACCCTCTCCTCGCTGTATATCCCAGCGGAAAATTGCTGATCGGCCCCTGCCGCCTGATCGAAGGTAATTTCCTTCGCACCGGCCATCTCCGCCTGGAGTCGCGACAGTTTCGCCGTGCTGCGCAGGATAGAATGATCTATTTCCCGCAATTCTCCGACGAGCTTGATCGACTCCGTTTGCAGCGGAGTTTTAGAGCGAAACGGGCCGCCGCTCATCGCTAGGGATTGCAGAACGGTAAGCCCAGGGCGGTACTTATACTCTCCCGGCGTGGTTACGTCTCCCACAACATAGATTGGCGGATATTCGAGAATTTCGATCGTGACCGCGGGTGGCTGAACCAGTCCGATTTTCTCCTGCAGACGCTTGGCGATTTCGTTTGTGAGGTCACTCTTTTTAAGATTGTCGACGGAAAGGGATCCGAGAAAGGGCAGGAAAACCGTGCCCTCATCCGAGACCGTGTATTCGCCACCAAGTGCATCCCATCGTTCGTATTGGCCTTTGGACTGCATCCATTGGACGATCGTCAGACGGATCTTCGTTTGGGGTGCCAAGGATGCGCCATCAGCGAGAGCCGGAGACACGGCTCCGACAAGAAAGGCGAACGCACTGATGACATACGCCGTGCGAAAGAGCAGCTTGGGGATGCGGTGCGATAAATTCATACACATATCTCGCCTGCGAAACATCCTTGCACGGATGCTGATCCAATGCCTTCACGCTGTTCGACCGCCGGCCGGTAGGTCCGACGCCGCATTGTTAGTGTGCAGTCTGGCGAAGGCTTGAGGAAGGTGGAGGTCGTTTGCTTTGCCTCATCAATTTTGATGAGGTGGGGGCGGGTGCCTCAGTCTAAATCGAGCAGGAGCGTATATCTCAGAGAGGTATCATCTTGGAAAATCAATAGCTCATGCACGCAGGAATAGGCGTTCTAGCCGCGAACGACCGCGATCGCATCCTCGTTCCGGATTGAACACGCCGCGATCCCGACGGCTCTTGCCATAGCTCGGCAGACCACCTCCGTTGTTCCTGCTTGGGCGTTTCCGGCGTCAGTGCCGCCATGGGGCGATGGTGGAAGAAGCCACCGCCACGGCTTGGGCCTTGCACCGAGCGCAGCCAAGCTCTGCGGCCCGCCGGTCTCAACTTTATTGGGTTTATACGATACGGCCGTTGCCCAAAGGATACCGCATGTAGAGCAAAAGGTGTAGGATATACTCGCCTGTTTTTCGGCTATACTTCCAGGCTGGTGTCAAACGATCGCTCATAGATTTGATCTTATAAATTTCGCGAGAGGTGCCTGCCATGTATCGCAACGCCCGCCGGTGGACTTCGCGCTCACTCCTCCTGGACTCGCTGGTGCCCCGGTGGTTCACCGTCGGCGGAAAAGAGAGACCGCGCAAGCCTGCTGAAAAGCATAGGGATAGTGCTCAACTTGCGGCATTGGTGCAAACCGCCGATGGACACAAGCAGGGCACCCTTGTCGACGATCCCTATAAGGATGCGGCCCTCAACGAACATCATGGGCAGAAAGCGCACGTGAACGGCGACTCGGACAAAAACGTCGACGAGCGGCCCTTAACCGACACGATCGCCACGCCTAGCGAAATGAGAATTCTAAGCGGTGACGGGGCCGCGCTGTCGGGTTCTATGCCGAATCTTGCGAGTTTCCCGTGGCACGCGGACGGAGTTGCGTTCGGGACGACATCGTCCCTTCAGCGCACCTATACCGGAATGAGCTCCTATCCCGGAATGAGCTCCATGGGCGACGATCCTCTGGCTGCCTATCTGCCGCAAAGCCCGGCATCGACAGCTTCGGGGGAAGGTGTTCCTAAGGTGGCGGCCGGACGTGCTCATTCGGGCAAGGTCGTTATTCTCGAATCGAGCCCGTCAGGGCAGGCGACCGCGCACGACGCCGGCGCGAATTCGCTGGCCTTCGGCATGCCCTTTGGCGTGTGCGGGTGCGGCTACTTTACCTCACCGACGCGCATCCTCGATTGGGCCCATGGCGGCGCCCTGCTTCAACAGGACGGTCAATTGCCGGGGACCAGGCTGACCGAAGGACCTGACTATGTCGCGACGATCAAGCAGGCCATCGGCGCCTCGATCAGCGATCCGCTTTTCGATCGGGACCTGTCCCCGCTCTCGGGCTGGCGCGGAACCGCAACATGGTCGGACGTGGCGCTCACCAATGGAACCCTGCCAGGCGGGGGAGAGACGGGAACGGGAACAAAATCCAAGGATATAGGTATCCTGTCCGGCTCTGTGACGAAGCCACCTAAGCCTTCTATGCAGGGGTCATCGACAACGCAAAGTCTGGCGGTCACGGCGGCGGCTGCCAGCAATGCGATCGTGCTGGAAAACCAGAAGCAGGGCAATCCGGAGAGCGAGTGGGGCATCAACGGTGCCGGTAGCTCCAACATCGAGGGGTTTGCGACAGACATCAGCGTCGATAACGGAAAGACGATCAGCTTTAAGATCAATACCAACTCCACCAATTACCGGATCGATATCTATCGGCTCGGCTATTACGGCGGCATGGGAGCGCGCAAGGTCGCGACCATGCAGCATACCGGATTGCAGACTCAGCCCAGTCCATTGCGCAATGCCACGACCGGCACAGTGGACGCCGGCAACTGGGCCGTCTCGGCGTCGTGGACGGTACCTGATGATGCCGTCTCGGGCGTCTATATCGCCAAGCTCGTGCGTCAGGACGGTACCTCCGGATCTAACCACATTCCGTTCATCGTGCGCGACGACGACAGCCACAGTGACGTCGTCTTCCAGACCGCGGATGAGACCTGGCAAGCTTACAATGGCTGGGGTGGCGCGAACTTGTATGGCGGCAACGGGCCTGCGACGGGGCAGGGCGCCGGCCGCGCCTATGCGGTCAGCTACAACAGGCCGATTGCCACCCGCGGCAATGTCGGCACTTACGCCGGTCCCCAGGACTATCTGTTCGGCGCCGAATATGCGGGTATCTACTGGCTGGAACAGAACGGCTATGACGTCTCCTACTTGTCGGGTGTCGACGCCGACCGCTATGGCAGCCTCTTGCTCAATCACAAGACCTATGTCGATGCCGGGCATGACGAATACTGGTCGGGACAGCAGAGAACCAATGTCGAGGCTGCGCGCGACGCGGGCGTAAACCTGATGTTCTGGAGCGGCAACGAGGTCTATTGGCGTACCCGCTGGGGCAACGCCTATAGCGCCGACGGCACGCCTTATCGCACCCTCATCACCTACAAGGAGACATGGGCCGGCGGCGATATCGATCCTTCCGACCAATGGACAGGCACCTTCCGCGATCCACGCTTCAGCCCACCGGCCATTGGCGGCGGCAATCCGGAGAATTCGCTGACCGGCCAGTTATTCAAGGTCGATGATGTCGGCAATAATCTTGGCGCCATCACCGTTGGCTATGATGATGCCAACCTGCGCTTCTGGCGCAATACGAGCGTTGCCAACCTCCAGCCCGGTCAGACGGCGACGCTCACCAAAAACTATCTCGGTTACGAGTGGGACGAAGCGCCCGATAACGGTTTTGATCCGGCTGGCCTGGTGAAGCTGTCGTCGACGACGCTTCCGGTCAGCACCTACTTGCTCGATTACGGAAACACGACCGGCAATGCGACGGCGACCCACAATCTGACCCTCTATCGCGCCCCCAGCGGTGCGCTGGTATTCGGCGCCGGCACGGTCTACTGGACATGGGGGCTCAGCGACAATCACGACCTCACGGCGACCCCGACGGACCCGCGTGTGCAGCAGGCAATGGTCAATTTGCTTGCCGACATGGGTATTCAGCCGGGAACGCTGCAGTCCGGACTCACCGCCGCAACCGCTTCGTTGGACCACACTGCGCCGACATCGGTCATCACGGTGCCCGCCACGGCGACCGTTGGATCCACTGTGACGATTACCGGCACCGCTGCCGATACCGGAGGTGGGGTCATCGCCGCGGTCGAGGTTTCGACCGACAACGGGGCGAGCTGGCATCCGGCGACGGGCGATGAGAACTGGACTTATACCTGGCAGCCGCAAGCCACGGGCACCTATACTATCCGGTCTCGCGCAGTCGATGATAACGTCAACCTGGAAACGCCCTCGGCGGGACGAACGGTCACCGTCAGCGGGCCGAGTTACACCTCTCTCTTCGGTTCGGCGACGCCAGCGGTCGTCAACACCAACGATACCTCGGCGGTTGAACTTGGCTTCAAATTCCAGACCTCCGTCGCAGGTACGGTCACCGGCATTCGTTTTTATAAGGGCAGCCAGGATACCGGCACGCATACCGGTTCACTATGGTCGAGTACCGGCACGCGGATTGCGACCCTCACCTTCACGAACGAGACTGCCAGCGGCTGGCAGACCGCCTATTTCACCAGTCCGGTATCGCTGACGGCTGGACAAACCTACACTGCATCTTACCATACGAATACCGGTCACTATTCGTCGACCACCGGCTACTTCACCTCAAATGTAACCAGCGGTCCGCTCACGGCGCCGGCCAGCGGCAATGGCGTCTATGCCTATGGCAGCAACAGCCTATTTCCCACGGCCACCTTCCAGTCGACGAACTATTGGGTCGATGTGATGTTTACCACGTCGAGTTCGAATACGACGCCGACGGCGGTTGCCGATACGGGGGATGCGACCGAGAAGGGCGGGGTGGCCAACGGCTCGGGCGGCGTGGCCGCCAGCGGCAACGTGCTGACCAACGACACCGATCCGGATGCCGGCGATACCAAGACCGTGACGGCGGTCCGCTTCGGGGCGACGTCAGGCACGCTCGGCTCATCGCTGAACGGCACCTATGGCAGTCTCGTGCTCAATGCATCGGGCACCTATACCTATACGATCAACGAGACCAATACCGCCGTCCAGGCGCTGCGCCTGTCCACCAACACGCTGAGTGATGTCTTCAGCTACACGATGCGTGATGCCGCCGGGGCCACCGCTACGGCAAACCTGACCGTCACCATCCATGGCGCCAACGATGCGCCGGTGCTGGCCGTCCAGACGACGACCCAGAATGCCACCGTCGGCTCTGCCTTTTCCTTCACGCTGCCGACGACCACCTTCACCGATGTCGACAGCAACGAGACGCTGACCTATTCGGCAACCGCCGCCGACGGCACGGCGCTGCCTTCCTGGCTGACCTTCAACGCCTCGACGCGCACCTTCTCCGGCACGCCGACGACGTCGGCCACCTATGGCATCAAGGTGACGGCGACTGATCTCGGCGGCCTTGCGGCCAACGAGACCTTCAACATCGCCGTGTCAGTGCCCGGGAATACGACGCCGACGGCGGTTGCCGATACGGGGGATGCGACCGAGAAGGGCGGGGTGGCCAACGGCTCGGGCGGCGTGGCCGCCAGCGGCAACGTGCTGACCAACGATACCGATCCGGATGCCGGCGATACCAAGACCGTGACGGCGGTCCGCTTCGGGACGACGTCAGGCACGCTCGGCTCATCGCTGAACGGCACCTATGGCAGTCTCGTGCTCAATGCATCGGGCACCTATACCTATACGATCAACGAGACCAATACCGCCGTCCAGGCGCTGCGCCTGTCCACCAACACGCTGAGTGATGTCTTCAGCTACACGATGCGTGATGCCGCCGGGGCCACCGCTACGGCAAACCTGACCGTCACCATCCATGGCGCCAACGATGCGCCGGTGCTGGCCGTCCAGACGACGACCCAGAATGCCACCGTCGGCTCTGCCTTTTCCTTCACGCTGCCGACGACCACCTTCACCGATGTCGACAGCAACGAGACGCTGACCTATTCGGCAACCGCCGCCGACGGCACGGCGCTGCCTTCCTGGCTGACCTTCAACGCCTCGACGCGCACCTTCTCCGGCACGCCGACGACGTCGGCCACCTATGGCATCAAGGTGACGGCGACTGATCTCGGCGGCCTTGCGACCAACGAGACCTTCAACATCGCCGTGTCGACGGCGCCGACAACCTACAGCCTGTTCTCCGCCTCCAGTACGCCGGCCCGGACCCTCAACGATGGTCAGCAGCTCGAACTTGGCGTCAAGTTCACGTCGAACGTTGCCGGGGATGTCACGGGCATCAGGTTCTATCGCAGCGCCAATGACAACGGTCAGAATGTCGTCGACCTTTGGACCACGACGGGAACCAAGCTTGCCACCGCCACCTTCACCACCACCACCGCGAGCGGCTGGCAGACGGTGAACTTCACAAACCCCGTCACCATCGCCGCCAATACCACCTATGTCGCCTCCTATCACACGACAGGCGCTTACGTGGCGACCAACAATTTCTTCACGACCGCCGTCACCAACGGTCCGTTGACGGCGCCGGCCAGCGGCAATGGCGTCTATGCCTATGGCGGATCCGCCACCACAGGTCTTTTCCCGACCAACAGCTACAACTCAACCAATTACTACGCCGACGTCGTCTTCCGGCCGCAACTCGTCGCGTGATGCAAAGGATAAAGTTAGGATCGGGAATGAGGCTTATACGACGCAAATGCGGGTCGCAGAGAGGGGAGCTGCCTCCGCTCCCATTCAAGGGACCGCGATGAACAAGGGCGAGCGGCTCCCGGTGACAGTGCTTGCCGGCTTTCTCGGCGCCGGCAAGACGACGCTCCTCAGTCACGTCCTGAACAACCGTCAGGGCCTGCGTGTTGCCGTCATCGTCAACGACATGAGCGAAGTGAATATAGACGCCAATCTCATTCGCGACAGCGGCTGCAACCTCTCGCACACGACGGAGACGTTGATCGAGCTCAGCAATGGCTGCATATGCTGCACCCTGCGCGATGACCTCCTGACGGAAGTGCGGCGACTGGCCGAAGAGAGGCGATACGACTATCTGCTGATTGAAGGGACGGGCATTGCCGAGCCGCGCCCCATCGCTGCCACTTTTTCCTTCCGCGACGAGAACGGTGGTTCGCTCTCCGATTTTGCCAGACTTGACACGATGGTGACCGTCGTGGATGCCGCCAGCCTCCTGGCTGATTACAGCAGTGCCGATCTGCTTCGCGACCGCGGCATGCAGCGGGACGGCGAGGACCGGCGGACACTCATCGACCTGTTGGTGGATCAGATCGAGTTTGCCGACGTTGTCGTGATCAACAAGATCGCGGACGCGACCGAGGAGCTAAGAGCGGAAATCCGCAAGACGGTGGCTGCGCTCAACCCGGATGCGCACCAGGTGGAGACGGACTTCGGCAATGTTTCTCTTGCAACCATTCTCAATACGGGCCTCTTCGACGAAGCAAAAGCCGCCGCTCACCCGTTATGGCACAAGGAGCTGTACAGCCCGGGTGATCATGTTCCGGAGACGGAGGAATATGGCGTGTCGAGCTTTGTCTATCGCACGAGGCGTCCCTTCGACCCCATGCGGTTTCGAGCATTCTTGGACGAGCCCTGGCCGGGGGTCATCCGCGCCAAAGGTCATTTCTGGCTGGCCACGCGACCGCGTCACGTGGGTCTGATGTCGGCGGCCGGCGCGCAGCGGCGCTGCGAACCCATGGGGCTTTGGTGGGCGGCCGTCCCCCGGCAGGACTGGCCGAGCCACCACCAGTTTCGTCAGCAGATCGAGCGCCGATGGGACAGTGCCTGGGGCGATCGTCGGCAGGAACTGGTGTTCATTGGTGTTGACATGGACGAGACAGGCGTCCGCAGCGCGTTGGACGACTGCCTGGCCAGCTCGGATCCGCGGGACTGGTCGGTCCTCGAAGATCCGTTTCCGGCCTGGTAGCACGGCGCGGCGCAGTTCAGCCGGGTCGGCGAAACAATACCAGAGTTCCTTTTCAACGTGCGTCAGCGCCCAGCCGAGCGCTCTCCGCAGCGTCGCAGCCCTGTCGGTCGGGTGCGCGGCGAGGATCATCATATGGGCGTATGGAGGTACCACCCACATACCCCAGATTGCTGTCGTACGTTCCGTTTCGAAAGCTGGCAGGATGAAGTCATCCAATGCTGGTCGACGGGAAACGGGGACGCCGCTCTTGCTGAGATTTCATGTGCGGAATCGCAAATATCTGACTGCTGCCGGCGGCACGCCATGCGTCACTCATGCTATCACCGGCCGGGCCGCGCTGCTTGGAACTCCAACCGTAGTGTCTTCGAGCACCCAGGGTTCTTCCGGCTTTGCCAATCAAGGCAGCGCAACCGTCCAATCCTCTTTCACCGGCACAGTCACAGCTTCGCTGATGTCATCCGGCGATATGCAATCGTCCCCTGCCTCGTCGATGGCCATACCGGCGCCTGAGGCAGATGGCGGGGCACAAGACAGCTCCACGAAGACGGCGTCGGCTGCGACGGTCTTCCAGACGCCTTCCTCGATATCGCAAGACACCGTGCTTGCCCCGGATCCGTACGAAGAGGCTGCGACGCTGCCTGCCGCGCCTGAGCTGACGGGCATTACCAGCGATGCCGACACCGGAAGCGCCACGACGGCTGTGCCGGTCACTTATTCCAGCAGTCTCGACACGACTTCGTTGCGCCTTCAGGCCTCGATAGCATCCCTCTCGGTGGAGCCGAGCCAGGACGCTCCGGCCGACACGAGCGCGGTTTCAGCGCTGGCCGCACCGGCGGTCGCTCCGGCTGCGGTCACGCTCAACAGGATCGCACTCGAAAACCTGAAGCAGGGCAACCCGATCAGCGAGTGGGGTCTGGAGGGCGACGGCAACGGCACCATCCAGGGCTTCGCCACTGAAATCAGCACGAATATCGGCCAGACCGTCGATTTCAAGATCGCCACCGATTCCACGCATTACCGCATCGACATCTACCGAATGGGTTATTACGGCGGGGCTGGTGCGCGCAAGGTCGACTCGATCGAGCAGCAGTTGACGACGGCGCAGATCCAGCCGCATCCGATCGTCGATATGTCGCTCGGTCTCATCGACTGCGGCAACTGGTCAGTGTCCGCCAGCTGGCAGATCCCCACCGACGCCGTCTCGGGCGTCTATTTTGCCAAGCTGGTGCGCGAGGATGGCACCGAGGATGCCAGCATCATTCCCTTCGTCGTGCGCGACGACTCCTCGCACAGCAACATCGTCTTCCAGACCTCGGACACGACCTGGCAGGCCTATAATGCCTGGGGCGGCGCCAGCCTCTATTATGGCGAGGTCCCCGTCGATCCGGCCGATATGATCGGCTACCTGCCGCCGAACTGCAGCTGCGGTCTGACCGCCATCGGCCGCGCCTCTGCAGTCAGCTATAACAGGCCGATCATCACCAATACGAGCCCGGTCGGCGGCTCGCACGATTTCGTCTTCGGCGTCGAGCATTCCGCTATCCAGTGGCTGGAGCAGAACGGCTATGACGTTTCCTATATTTCCGGCGTCGATGCTACACGCAGTGGCAGCCTCCTGCTGAACCATGATGCCTTTCTGTCCGTCGGCCACGACGAATACTGGTCGGCCGAGCAGCGCACCAATGTGGAGGCCGCGCGCGATGCCGGCGTGAACCTCGCCTTCTGGAGCGGCAATGAGGTTTATTGGAAAGTCCGGTGGGAAAGCAGCATCGACGGCAGCGGCCAGGCCTACCGCACCATGGTCTGCTACAAGGAGACCTACGGCACGAGCACGGACCCGAGCAATGTCGGCACCGGCACCTGGCGCGATCCGCGTTATGCCGATCCGGGGCAGGAGCCGGAGAATTCGCTGACGGGCACGATGTTCCAGGTGGACAGCTACCGCCAGGATACGATCTCCATCCCCTACGACTATTCGAACCTTCGCTTCTGGCGCAATACCGATGTGGCAGAGCTTCAGGAGGGTGAAACCTACAATCTGGTGCAGAACCTGCTCGGCTACGAATGGGATTCCGATGTCGAGAACGGATTCCGTCCGGCTGGACTGATCGACCTGTCGCTCTCCTCGGTCGCGGTGAACACCTACCTCCGCGATTACGGTTCCACGATCGGCGATGCGGTGGCGACCCACAGCCTGACCATGTACCGGGCGGCAAGTGGCGCGCTCGTCTTCGGCGCCGGCACCGTCTTCTGGTCCTGGGGGCTGAATGATCAGCATCAGGGGCCGGCAACGCCAACCGATCGCAACGTGCAGCAGGCGATGGTCAACATGTTCGCGGACATGGGCATCCAGCCGACGACGCTCGATGCGAGCCTGATCCTCGCGACCCAATCGACCGATACGCTGAAGCCCACCTCGTCGATTACCTCGCCCATCGTTGGCGCAAGCTTCCTCGAAGGGCAGCACGTGACGATCACTGGAACGGCGCAGGATTTCGGCGGCGGCATCATTGCCGGCGTCGAGGTTTCCACCGACGGCGGCCAGCACTGGTTCAAGGCCACGGGCCGCGAGAGCTGGACCTATAACTGGGTCGTCCAGGCGAGCGGCACCTATACGATCTTGTCACGCGCCGTCGACGACAGCGTCAATCTGGAGGCGCCATCGGCCGGCAAGCAGGTCACCGTTACGCTGCCGGGCACGCAGGGCCTCTGGACACTGGCCGAAAAGCCCGCGACCGAGACGGCGGTCGATCGCGATTCCGTCGAGCTCGGCCTGCGCTTCCAGGCGACGACGGCAGGCTCGGTGGAGGGGATCCGCTTCTACAAGGACTTCTACAATATCGGCGAACATGTCGTCAGCCTCTGGAGCAGCACCGGGACGCTGCTGGCGACCGGCGTATCGACAGGTGAATCGCTCTCTGGCTGGCAGACGGTGATGTTCTCCAGCCCGATCCAGATTGCGGCCGGCACGACCTATGTGGCCTCCTATCACAGCAACGGCTACTACTCGATGACTGCCAATTATTTCAGCGAGCCCTATGCCAGCGGCGCGCTGAAGGCCGTCGATGGAGGCGGCGTCTACGCCTACGGGACCACTGCCGGCACATTCCCCGGCCAGAACCCCGGCGGTACCAATTACTGGGTGGACGTGGTCTTCGATGCCGGCCCCAACAGCCAGCCGGTCGCGACCGACGACAGCGGGCTGATCATCGGCCACAACGGAACGCTTGTCATCTCCATTGCCGCACTCCTGGCAAACGATACCGATCCCAATGGCGATGCGATGACCATCACCGCCGTCGGCAATGCCGTCAACGGCACGGTCGCTCTCAACAAGCAGACCGGCGCCATCACTTTCACGGCGGCCAACGATTACTCAGGCCCGGCGAGCTTCACCTATGCGCTGTCGGACGGGCGCGGCGGCACGGATCAGGGCAATGTCAGCCTGACCGTTCAGACTGGTTCGGCCGGCGAGACACTGTTTACGGCGAGTGAGGGACCCAGCGGCGGCAGCTTCAACGACAATACGGCGATGGAACTCGGAATGAAGTTCGTCGCTTCCTCAAACGGCACGATCTCGGGCATCCGCTATTACAAGGCTGCCGGCGATACCAGTGTGCACACCGGCTCCATCTGGAGGGCCGATGGCATGCTCGTCGCCACGGTCACCTTCACCAACGAGTCGCTTTCCGGCTGGCAGACCGCGAACTTCGCCACTCCGCTGCAGATCACGGCGGGTGCGACCTATGTCGCCTCCTACCACACGACCGGCACCTATGTGGCGACCTCGAACTATTTCAACGCGGCGCATACCAACGGCTCGCTGACGGCGCTTGCAGGCAGCAATGGCGTCTACGCGGTCGGATCGGGCTCGACCTTCCCGACGTCAAGCTACCAGTCGACGAATTACTGGGTCGACGTCGTCTTCAACCAGTCGGCGGGCAATACGGTGCCGGTCGCCGCCAATGACAACGGCTATACGACCTATACCAATACGGCTCTGTCGATCGCCGCTGCAAACCTGCTCGCAAATGACAGCGACGCCGATGGCGACCCGCTTGTCATCACCGGCGTCAGCGGCGCTGTCAACGGTTCGGTGTCCTACGACAGCCAGACGCAGACCGTCACCTTCACGCCGACGGCAGGATATACCGGGCCGGCAAGCTTCAGCTATTCCATCGCCGACGGTCAGGGCGGCACGGCATCCGCCCAGGTTTCGCTTGCCGTCAACTCCCAGGCAAGCGAGCAGAACGTCTTCAGTGCCAATGAAACGCCCGCAGTCGTCTCCGTGAACGACAATCAGCCGGTCAATCTCGGCATGAAATTTCAGGCAGACACGGCAGGCTGGGTCACGGGCCTCCGCTTCTACAAGGGCGCCGACAATATAGGCCCGCATAACGGTTATCTCTGGACCGCCTCGGGCACGCTGCTTGCCAGCATCACCTTCAGCAACGAAACGGCAAGCGGCTGGCAGACTGCCACGCTCACCCAGCAGGTCGCGGTCGAAGCGGATACGACCTATGTCGTTTCCTACAGCACGAACGGCAATTACTCGGCGACGGGCAATTACTTCAGCACCGAGAAGACGAGCGGCGACCTCAGGGCGCTCAGCGGTGACAACGGTCTCTACGCTTATGGATCGAGCGGGTTGTTCCCGACCAGCAGTTACAACAGCACAAACTACTATGTGGACGTGGCGTTCAAACCGCAGCTCGCGGCGTAAAGGCGAGCGGGGGTATCGATGACGGGTGCAGACAATCGACTTCCGGTGATGGTCCTGGCGGGGTTTCTCGGCGCCGGCAAGACGACTGTCCTCAATCATGTCCTGAACAATCGCGAGGGACGCCGGATCGCCGTGATCGTCAACGACATGAGCGAGGTGAATATCGATGCCGATCTCGTCCGTGACGGCGGCGCCAACCTCTCTAGGACGGACGAAACCCTGGTCGAGCTCACCAACGGCTGCATCTGTTGCACATTGCGCGACGATCTCCTGAGCGAGGTCCGCCGCCTCGCCGCCGCCGGCCGTTTCGACTATCTGCTGATCGAGGGTACGGGTATCGCTGAGCCCCTGCCGATAGCAGCGACCTTCTCCTTCCGTGACGAGAGTGGAGCAGCACTCTGCGATGTCGCACGGCTCGACACGATGGTTTCCGTCATCGACGCGGTCAATCTTCTCGCCGATTATGCCAGTGCGGAGTTTCTGAGCGATCGCGGCCAGAGCCGTGATGGAGACGACGAGCGCAAGCTCGTCGAACTCCTCGTCGAACAGATCGAATTTGCCGACGTCGTCATCATCAACAAGGCAGGCGACGTGCCGCCCGCAATGCTCGCGGAAGTTCGCCGGGTCGTCGCGGCGCTCAATCCGGATGCCCGTGTCATCGAGGCGGTCTTTGGCCAGGTGCCGCTTGGCGCAATCATGGATACCGGGCTCTTCAGCGAGGTCAGGGCCGCGCGCCATCCGCTCTGGCACAAGGAGCTTTACGGCTGGGGCGATCATGTGCCGGAGACCGAGGAATACGGCATAACAAGCTTCGTCTATCGCAGCCGCCGGCCTTTCGATCCGGCACGGCTGGGCCGCATGCTGGAGCAGCCATTGCCCGGCATCATCAGGGCAAAAGGTCATTTCTGGCTGGCGACCCGACCGGACGAGATCGGCCTGCTGTCGATCGCCGGCACCCAATGCCGCATCGGTACCAGGGGTTTCTGGTGGGCCTCGGTGCCGCGCGCGCACTGGCCGCGCCATCCGCAATTCCGCCAGTTGCTCGACCGGCATTGGGACGATGTCTGGGGCGACCGCCGCCAGGAACTGGTCTTCATCGGCTCCGGCTTCGATGAGAGCGCCATCCGCATTGCTCTCGACGAATGCCTGACTGGCGAGGAGAGGGGTTTCGATCCCCAGACCGCCGTCGGTCTTCGCGATCCGTTTCCGCCATGGCGGCACGACACGCACGCATCGAACCGAAAAATGTGAAGCGGTTTTCGGATAATCCGATGCGTCGACTCAAAGGTGAACAGGTTTTGATTATCAACCAGAGGAGAGAACAATGAGCAGCGAACTTTATGCAGACGGTATCGGCGAAATCACCGTCACGGGAACGATCGTGCGCATCGACCTGATGTCGCTCTCGGCCACCGATCGTGACGCCAACAACAATCCGAAGCCGGTTTTCCGCCAGCGCATCATCATGCCTGTCGATGCCTTCGCCAATGCGGTCGACCTCATGCAGAAGGCGCTTGGCGGTTTGGTCGAGGCGGGTGCGGTTCGTCGCATCGGGGAGATGTCGGCTGCCGCCGCCACCGATATCCAGCCGGCGCAGGGTGCTTCAAACGCGTCGCCGAATTTCAACTGACAACAGGCAAAGCCTCGGTCTCGTAGTGTTTCGGGTGGGCCATGAGTGGTTTTCTGCATACCAATCTGCATTGTCTTGCGCTCGTCGCGCGTCATCACGGCGTCGATCTTTCGCCTGAGCGACTGCAACACGACTATGCCGTCGGCAACGATCCGGTGGCCGTGCGGCAAATGCTCCGGATGGCCAAGGATGCCGGCCTGAGGGCCAGGCATCTGACGCTCGACTGGCGAGGCATGTTCCAGCTCGGCGAGGCTTTCCCGGTGCTTGCCGAACTTTCGAACGGCAACTGGGTGGTCATCGCCGGCGCTCTCGGGGAGGGCGAGGATGAGCGGATCCGCGTTCTCGACCCGCTCGCCACCCGTCCCGAAGTCATGCTGCTGAGCGAGGAGCAATTCGCCAAGGCCTGGCTCGGATCGGTGGTGCTGCTGAAGCGCAACTATCGCATGTCGGATGAGGACCGGCCCTTCGGCTTCCGCTGGTTCGTCCCCGAAATCATCCGGCAGCGCAGCTTCTTCCGCGATGTGGCGCTTGCAGCCTTCGTGCTCTACGGGCTGGGGCTGACGACACCAATGTTCTTCCAGCTCGTTATCGACAAGGTGCTCGTGCATCAGAGCTATGCGACGCTGACGGTCCTGACCGTCGGTATCGCGGTCGCGCTCGTTTTCGATGCGACCTTCAGTTTCCTGCGCCGTTATCTGCTGCTCTATGCCACCAACAGGATCGACATCCGGGTGGCGACGCGCACCTTCGGCCATCTGCTCAACCTGCCGATCGCGCTCTTCGAGCAGGCCTCGGCGGGCGTTCTCGTCAAGCATATGCAGCAGACGGGACGCATCCGCGAATTCCTGACCGGCCGGTTGTTCCTGACGCTTCTCGACGGCGTATCGCTCTTCGTCTTCGTGCCGATCCTGCTTCTCTACAGCGTCAAGCTGACGCTCGTGGTGCTCGGCTTCGCAGCCCTCGTCGGGCTGGTGGTGATGATGCTCGTCGGGCCGTTCCAGCGCCGCCTGCAGGCGCTTTACCAGGCCGAAGGCGACCGGCAGGCCCTCTTGGTGGAAACCGTGCACGGCATGCGCACCGTCAAGTCGCTGGCACTGGAGCCGCGCCAGCGCAAGGTGTGGGACGATTATTCGGCGCAGTCGATCTCAGTGCGTTTCCGGGTCGAAAAAATCTCCACCATCGCCCAGTCGATGACCGGGCTTCTGGAAAAGCTGATGAGCGTGGCGATTATCGGCCTCGGCGCGCTCGATGTCTTCAGCGGCGCGATGACGATCGGCGCGCTTGTTGCCTTCAACATGCTCGCCGGCCGCGTCTCGGGGCCGCTGGTGCAGATCGTCACCATGGTCCACGAATATCAGGAAGTAGCGCTTTCGGTGCGCATGCTCGGCGAGATCATGAACCAGCGGCCGGAGCAGGCCGGCCGCGGCCGAGGCGTGCGACCGCATCTGCATGGCCGCATCGAATTCGACAGGGTCACCTTCCGCTATGCTCCCGATGCGGCGCCTGCGCTCGACAATGTGTCCTTCGCCATTCCGGCGGGCTCGGTCTTCGGCGTCGTCGGCAAGAGCGGGTCGGGCAAGACGACCATCACCCGGCTGATTCAGGGCCTCTACCAGAGCCAGGAAGGGCTGGTGCGCATGGATGGCTATGACAGCCGCGAAATCGACCTCGTGCATCTCAGAACCAGCATCGGCGTCGTGCTGCAGGATAATTTCCTGTTTCGCGGCACGGTGCGCGACAATATCGCCGCCGCCAAGCCGGATGCCAGTATCGAGGAAATCATGGAGGTCGCACGCATCGCCGGCGCGGAAGAGTTCATCGAGCGGCTGCCGCGCGGCTTCGATACGATGCTGGAGGAAAATGCCGCCAACCTCTCCGGCGGCCAGAAGCAGCGGCTCGCCATTGCGCGCGCGCTGATCACCGATCCGAAGCTCCTGATCTTCGATGAGGCGACGAGCGCGCTCGACCCCGACAGCGAGGCGATCATCCGCGAGAATCTGAGGCGTATCGCTGCCGGGCGCACCGTCGTCATCGTCTCGCACCGGCTTTCGACGCTTGTGGATGCCGATGCCATTCTCGTCATCGATCGCGGCAAGGTCGCCGATATCGGCCGGCACGATCAGCTGGTGTCGCGCTGCATGACCTATCGCCACCTGTGGGCACAGCAAATGAGGCAGGTCGCATGAACGCGCGTGTCAGAAAATCCAGCGAGAACCTGCCAATTCCATCAGACAAGGGTGCCTCAGACCATGGCCCTTCAGACAAGGGGCCGCCAGGCAGGGGCGGGCAGCTCGTCGCTCGCCCGCCCCTGCCGCCAGCAATTGCCGAATTCCAGTCCGACGCCGTCGAGCTCGAGGAACGTGCTCCGCCGCGCGTTGCGCGCATGACGCTCTATTGTGTGACGGCGCTGATTGCTGCGATCATCATCTGGGCCTCCGTCTCTGATATCGATGAGGTGGTGATTGCGCCCGGCAAGCTCGTCACCACCCAGCCGACCATCGTCGTCCAGCCGCTCGAAACCTCGATCATCCGCACGATCGATGTGAAGGCCGGCGAGGTGGTGCATGCCGGCCAGACGCTCGCAACTCTCGACGCCACCTTCAGTCAGGCCGATGTCGACCAGCAGCAGGCGAAGTTCTCGGCACTCGACGCCCAGGTGAAGCGCATCGAGGCGGAATTAGCCGGAGACGACTACACGATGATCGCGGGAACGACGCCCGACGAGATGCTGCAGGTGCAGCTCTTCGGCCAGCGGCGCGCCTTCTATACGGCGCAGCTGCAGAATTTCGAGCAGCAGATCGCCGGCCAGTCGGCAGCGCTTGCCGCGGCCAAGAACCAGGAGGCCGTGCTCATCGACAGGCGCGACACGCTCTCGCAGATCGAAGGCGCCCGCACGCGGCTCTACGACAAGCAGAGCGGCTCGCTGATCACCATGCTCGGCTCGCGCGACGCCCGCCTCGACGTCGAGTCCGATCTGACCGCCGTGCGCGGCAAAGCCGACGAGGCGGCGCATGCCTTTGCCAAGCTGAAAGCCGACCGCCAGGCCTTCATCGAGGATTTCCGCCGCGCCGCGATGGAACAGCTGGTGGAGCTGCGCGGCCAGCGTGACATGGCCGACGAGGAACTGAAGAAGATGGAGCTGCGCCGCAACATGGTGTCGCTGACAGCACCTGCCGACGCCGTCGTGCTCGATCTCGCCCAGCGCTCTATCGGCTCGGTCGTGCGCGAAGCCGAACCGATCGTCACGCTGGTGCCGATCAACGTGCCGCTCGAAGCGGAAGTCTCGATCAACACCCGCGACATCGGCCGCATCGCCGTGGGTAAGGAGGCTCGCATCAAGCTGGACGCCTATCCTTTCCAGAAATACGGCACCGCGTCGGGCGAAGTTCGCACCATCAGCCAGGACACGTTTATGACCGGCCAGCAGCAGGAACAGACCGCCACCCCGAGCCAGCCGGCCGCGCCCTTCTTCAAGGCTCGCATCCTGCTTGCCGACACGAGACTGAACGCCTCGGACGTGCCGGTCACACTGCTGCCGGGCATGACCGTCTCCACAGAGATCAAGGTCGGCAACAGGACGGTGATCTCCTATTTCCTCTACCCGCTGTTGCGCGGCCTGGATGATGCCATCCGGGAACCGAACTGAGAAAGCCGCCTCCTACACACGCCGGGGGACGGCGTGCGCCAGGATTTCAGGCAGCCGCCCGAAAAGCTCGGGTATCAGCGGGAGCCGAATTTCCGTTCCGATTAATCGACCTACCGGCAGGTTGCGAGAAAATCGCGAATTGCTGCAGGGATATTGCCGAGATGAAGGAGGGGCGCATGTCCTTGCCCTTCGGCGCTATGAAGGATCAATCCGGGATGCAGTAGGGCCATTTCGCTCGCGGTTTCCTGCGAAAGCAGCGGTGAATTTTCGCCACGGATCAACATCAGCGGAAGGCGGCTCAGGCTTTCGAACTGTGCCCGGAGATCGGGCAGCGGCTGGCTGAAATCGATGGCTCTCAATGCCTCTGCGATCGCAGGATCGAAGTCGGCGACTGGCCTTCCGCCAACGTCGCGATAAAGGGCAAGCGCCATCTCGCGCCAGTCTTGCTCTCCAAGCGCGGTAAACGAGGCACCATGATTTTCCCTCAATAGTTCGGCCGCCTCGGTCCAGTCCGCCGGTCTCCTGCCGCCGTTGAGGTAATCTCGGATCAGCGCCAGCCCTTCAGCTTCGATCACAGGCCCGATGTCGTTGAGGATGACGGCTTCGAGAAGATCCGGGCGTGTCGCCGCGATCAAATGCAGGATCAGGCCGCCACGCGACGTGCCGATGAAAACCGCCCGTTCGATGCCGAATGCCGCGCAGGCGGCAATGATGTCGCCGGTCTCGACGGCGAGATTGTAATTGGCCTTGTTCTCATCCCATGCAGAATTTCCGCGGCCGCGCGAATCGAGCGCGATCACCCTGCGCGGGCCGGTTCTGTCGCGGCTGAGAAGCAGCGCAAGCGGATGAAAGTCCCGGGCATTTCGGCTCAGGCCGGGCAGGCAGATCACCGGCAGCCGTTCGGCGGCTGCCGCCTCCTCGGGCCGGTAGTCGCGGGCATAAAGCCTCAGTCCATCGGAGGAAGAGTAAAATCGTTCCTGGAAACCGCCTGCATCCACGTTCGGCATCGCATCCTCGAGACCTGTCTGATCCAGAAGGTGTAGAGCATGTCTCGCAAAAGTGTGCAGCGGTTTTGCGATAAAGACATGCGGAAAACAAAAGACCAGCCTGCTTTTCAAGGCGCGCCAAACGGTTCAGGAGGCGCTGCGTCCGCCGATCAGGTCGCGCTCGATATCCGTCGACTGGCCAAGGCGGGCCTTGTAGACTTCATAATTCTCCATCACCCGCTGCACGTAGTTACGCGTCTCGGGAAAGGGGATGCGCTCGATCCAGTCGACGATCTCGTCGATCGGCCTGCCGCGTGGATCGCCGTAGCGTCCGATCCATTCCGGCACCCGCTTCGGTCCGGCATTATAGGCGATGAAGGTGAGGATGTAGGAGCCGCCGAAGGCTTCGATCTGCTCGCCGAGATAATGCGCGCCGAGCGTCGCATTATAACCGGCATCGGCAGTCAGCTTGTCCTTCGAAAAGGTGATGTTGTGGCGCTTGGCCACCGCCTGGGCCGTGCCGGGCAGAAGCTGCAGCAGGCCGCGTGCATTCGCCGCCGAAACGGCGGCCGGATTGAAGGCGCTCTCCTGCCGGGCAATCGCATAGGCGAGGGCCTTGCCGGAGCCGGAGATATTGGCATTCGGCGGGATCACGCCGACGGGAAAGGCGAGCGCGGCGACATCGATGCCGCGGCCATAGGCGATCTTGCCGACCTGCAGCGACAGATGATGATTGCCTGATTGCTCGGCCTGCGCCGCAAGGATCGCCAGTTCACCGGGACTTTGCAGCTGATCGGCGAGCGCGAGATAGAGGATGTCGGCCCGCCATCCATGTCCGGCTGCCTCAAGCCGGGCGATTGCCTGCACGGCCTCGCGCGCCTGGAAACTCTGGCGGTCTGCTGCGCTCGGGGTGGGATAGCTGACGTTGAGCGTCTTGCGTCCAAGCCTTTCGGCCGCGAGCTGCCCATAGAAGGTGCCGGGAAAATTCGCGGCCTTGCCATAGAATTCGCCGGAGTTGCCGGGGCCGCCGGCCTCGGCGGCCCGCCCGAGCCAATACCAGGCGCGCGACACCGAGATGGGACCGTTCGAAGTCACCAGAATCTTGCGGAAATGCTTTTCTGCCGTTGTCGGGTCCTGCAGCCCGCGCAGCGCATACCATCCGGCATGGAACTCGGCCTCGACGATATCAGTCGGGCTGGTTGCCGCGGAGCTTGCGACGATGCGGTAGGCAGGCTTGAATTGTCCCTGATCGACGAGGCCGCGGCTGACGATCCGCTGCTCGTTCCACCATTCTCCGGAATTGACGAGTTCGCCCGGTTCACGCGGCATCTTCTCCAGAAGCGCCGCCGCTTCGGTATATTTGTCCTGCTTGCGCAGATATTCGATGCGCGCGAATAGCAGGCCGGCATCGCCACGCCATTTCGGCTCGACGCTATTGAGCAGCGCGCCGGCATTGGCGGCTTTGGCGTCGACGGCGGCCCAGGCCTTGTAGAGGGACTGCGCCTCGCCCATGTCGCCGAAGCGCTTGGCCTGCGCCACCCTGCCACGATACATCAGATAGTCCATCCGCGCCTTGTGATCGGCTGGCGTCAGCAGGGCGGAAAACTCGAGGAGGATCTTGTCTTCACTCGCCTTGTCGAGAGCCTCGGTGCGCCAGACCTTGCGGATATATTTTGCCGCCTGCGCCTGCTTGCCTGACGCAGTCAGCGCCCGCCCGAGAATGACGGCGCCCTGCATCGTTTCCGGCGCGGTATCGCCGAAGGCGGCGAGCACCGCTGACGGGGCGGGGTTTTCGTCGTAGAGCGCTCGTTCGGAATAGGCGCGCAGCCTTGAAAGGCCTGGCCATCCCTTGAGCTCCTGCGCGGCACGGGCAATTTCATAGGAGGGAACGCCCTTCAAGCCGGAGACGGCGATCGCCCAGGTGAGGATATGGCGGTCGAGCGTGCCCTCGCGCAGGCTGTCGCGGATCGAGAGGGCCAGTTGCGGATTCCTGGCGGAAAGCGCATCGAGGCCGGTTTTCAAGTCATTGGCGACCGGCGCGACGGCCGGATTGCGGGGGATGGCGCCGGTTGTCAGCGCTTCCGGAATCGATGTCTCGGGAACGAAGCCGATCGGCTTGACCTCAGGCGTCGGAATGCTTTCGCCGGGAAGCGGCGACGCGAGGCTGCCCCACGCGGCGGCAGCAAAGCCGAAGGCGGTCAGAATCAGCACAGCTTTCTTCATCCGGGATCTCGCAACGAAAACACGCCCTGCCCATTTGGCTGGAGGCATCTTAACGAAACCTTACCGTACCAGGTAAAATTCATTCACATCTGCTATCGGAATTTGCCCTAAACCGAACTCTCCGCGCTTGTCGCGATGATTTCGGCGCTCTATGGTGCGCAAAATATTCATGGAATGCGGCCGAAGCAAGGATTTGGTCGTGAGGAGCTTTGCATGTTCAACGGGTCCATTCCCGCCCTCGTCACCCCCTTCACCGATGCCGGACTGATCGACGAAGCGAGCTTCGCCGCCCATGTCGACTGGCAGATCAAGGAAGGCAGCAGCGGTCTCGTTCCGGTCGGCACGACTGGCGAATCGCCGACGCTGTCGCATGCCGAGCACAAGCGGGTCGTGGAACTCTGCATCGAAGTGGCGGCAAAACGCGTTCCGGTCATGGCCGGCGCCGGTTCGAACAATACGCGTGAGGCCGTCGAACTCGCCCAGCATGCCGAAAAGGTCGGCGCCGACGCCGTGCTCGTCGTCACGCCCTATTACAACAAGCCGACACAGAAGGGTCTGATTGCCCATTTTTCCGCGATTGCCGAGGCCGTCGCCCTGCCGATCTATATCTACAATATCCCCGGCCGTTCGGTTATCGACATGACGCCGGAGACGATGGGTGCTCTCGCCAAGGCGCACAGCAATATCGTCGGCGTCAAGGACGCAACGGGCAAGATCGAGCGTGTCTCCGAGCAGCGCATCACCTGCGGCAAGGACTTCCGGCAATTGTCCGGCGAGGACGCGACGGCGCTGGGTTTCAACGCTCATGGCGGCGTCGGCTGCATCTCGGTGACGGCCAATGTCGCCCCGCGCCTCTGCGCGGATTTTCAGGCCGCGACGCTGGCCGGCGAATACGCCCGCGCGCTGGAATATCAGGACCGGCTGATGCCGCTGCACAAGGCGATCTTCCTTGAGCCCGGTCTCTGCGGCGCCAAATACGGCCTCTCCAAGCTCGGCCGGATGAGCCGCAATGTCCGCTCGCCGCTGCTTTCAACGCTGGAGCCGGCAACCGAAGCAGCGATCGACGCCGCCATGCGTCATGCAGGCTTGCTGAACTGAGGGGACCGGTCGTCTTCACAAGGCCGGATCGTTCCCTTACATAAAGGGCAAGCAATGAGGGCGCGACTTTTCGCGCAACCTCGAAGGAAATATCGTCATGGCCCCAAAAGGCAGCCAGCGCGTGGTGAACAAGGTCGTGGCCGAAAACCGCAAGGCCCGCTTCAACTACGAGATCATCGATACTTATGAGGCAGGTCTCGTGCTGAAGGGCACGGAGGTGAAGTCGCTGCGCGAAGGCAAAGCCAATATCGCAGAATCCTATGCGTCGGACGAGGATGGCGAGATCTGGCTGATCAACTCCTACCTGCCGGAATATCTGCAGGCGAACCGCTTCAATCACGAACCGCGCCGGCGCCGCAAGCTGCTTCTGTCGGGCCGTGAAATCCATCGTCTGCGTTCCGCCGTCAACCGCGAAGGCATGACGCTGGTCCCGCTCAAGATTTATTTCAACGATCGGGGTCGGGCGAAGATGGAGCTGGCACTCGCCAAGGGCAAGAAATTGCACGATAAGCGCGAATCCGAGAAGGAGCGCGATTGGAACCGGCAGAAGAGCCGCTTATTGAAGGAAAACGGCTGACCATCACGCCGCAGCCGATCGGCTCGCGGCGTTTTCGATCAGTCCTCGAAATCGCTGGCCGGGGCGACTTCGGCCGGGCGCGGCGCCCGCTCCGCGGGATCGCGACCGATCTCAGCCTTCAGCGACAAGAGATCGATGAAATGATCGGCCTGCCGCCGCAGGTCGTCGGCGATCATCGGCGGCTGCGTCGCCATGGTCGAGATCACCGAGACCTTGCGGCCTCTGCGCTGCAGCGCCTCGACGAGGTTCGTGAAATCGCCATCGCCGGAGAAGATGACGAGATGGTCGACGGTTTCGGACTGTTCCATGGCGTCGATCGCAAGTTCGATGTCCATGTTGCCCTTGATCTTCCGCCGGCCCATGGAGTCGGTGAATTCCTTGGCAGGCTTGGTGACGACTTTGTAGCCGTTGTAGTCGAGCCAGTCGATCAGAGGACGGATCGATGAATATTCCTGGTCCTCGATCAAAGCCGTATAATAGTAGGCGCGCAGGAGGTAGCCGCGTTTCTGGAATGCCTTCAAGAGCTTGCGGTAATCTATGTCGAAACCTAGGCTCTTGGATGCAGCGTAGAGGTTGGCGCCGTCAATAAAGAGTGCAATTTTTTCGCGTGGGTCAAACATCGTTTACCAATTCCAATGAGAGAAATCGAAATTCGCAGGGCATCAAATTTCAATAAATACAATGGCTTATTGTGATTTTTGATCTGATGCTTACTTTACCATCTGTTCATATAAGAGAGATTTAGGGCACGGTTCCGCATATTCCAAGCAACCTTTGGTGGAATTGTCACATTCTCCATGGAAATTTAGCTCGGCACCGGATAAAGACGAGGGGAGCCGGAACGAAAAACTTGTATTTGCCCGGTTTTAATTGTATCGGGCGTGCTAATCCCGAAATGACGACCGTAAAGGACAGGCAATGGCCCGTGTCACAGTTGAAGATTGCATTGACAAGGTAGAGAACCGCTTCGAGCTGGTTCTGCTCGCCAGCCACCGCGCCCGGCTGATTTCCCAGGGTGCCTCGATCACCATCGATCGCGACAACGACAAGAATCCTGTCGTGGCGCTGCGCGAAATCGCCGACGAGACGCTTTCGCCCGATGACCTCAAGGAAGATCTGATCCATTCGCTGCAGAAGCATGTCGAAGTCGACGAGCCCGAGCCCGATCCGGCCAGCATGATCGCCGCCGGCGGCGCTGCTGCCGCCGACAGCGAGGAGCAGGATGACCTGCCGGAGACGATCACTTTCGACCAGATGTCGGAAGAAGAGCTGCTTGCCGGTATCGAGGGCCTCGTGCCGCCGGAAAAGAGCGACGATTATTAAGCGTCTCGACCGGATCTGATCCGGAAAAGAGCGACGATTACCAATCGTCAATCTTGCGCCTTTATTGCTTAGGCATATTATTGCCCATGTGTGCGCCAATCGTTGATTGGCGCGCTTTTGTTTTTGTCGGAGTGGCTTTGGAATGATGCGGCAGTACGAACTCGTGGAGCGGGTTCAGCAATACAAGCCCGATGCCAATGAAGCACTGCTGAACAAGGCCTATGTTTACGCCATGCAGAAACATGGCCAGCAAAAGCGCGCGAGCGGCGATCCCTACATATCGCATCCGCTTGAGGTCGCCGCGATCCTGACCGACATGCATCTCGATGAATCGACGATCGCGGTTGCCCTTCTGCATGACACGATCGAGGATACGACGGCGACGCGCGCCGAAATCGACGAGCTTTTCGGCGAGGATATCGGCCGACTGGTCGAGGGGCTGACGAAGATCAAGAAGCTCGATCTCGTCACCAAGAAGGCCAAGCAGGCGGAAAACCTGCGCAAGCTGCTGCTCGCCATATCGGATGACGTGCGGGTGCTGCTCGTCAAGCTTGCCGATCGCCTGCACAATATGCGCACCCTCGATCACATGTCGGCCGACAAGCGTGCCCGCATTTCTGAGGAGACGATGGAAATCTATGCGCCGCTCGCCGGCCGCATGGGCATGCAGGACATGCGCGAGGAACTGGAGGAGCTTTCCTTCCGGCACATGAATCCGGAGGCCTACGAGACCGTCACGAAAAGGCTGGAAGAGCTCTCCAAGCGCAACGAAGGCATCGTCAAGAAGATCGAGGCCGAATTGCGCGACCTCCTGGTCGCAAGCGGCCTGACGAGCGCTTATGTCAAGGGCCGGCAGAAGAAGCCCTATTCGGTCTTTCGCAAGATGCAATCGAAGTCGCTGTCGTTCGAGCAGCTTTCCGATGTCTACGGCTTCCGTCTGATCGTCGAGGACATCCCGTCCTGTTACCGGGCGCTCGGCATCGTCCATACGCGCTGGCGCGTCGTGCCCGGCCGGTTCAAGGATTATATCTCGACACCGAAGCAGAACGATTACCGTTCGCTCCACACCACCATCGTCGGTCCGTCCAGCCAGCGCATCGAGCTGCAGATCCGCACCAAGCGCATGCATGAAATCGCGGAATTCGGCATTGCCGCCCACACGCTCTACAAGGACGGCGCTACCAATGCCGATGGCGACATTCTTTCGCGCGAATCCAATGCCTATTCCTGGCTGCGCCATACGATCGAGGCGCTCGCCGAAGGTGACAGCCCGGAGGAATTCCTCGAGCACACCAAGCTCGAACTCTTCCAGGATCAGGTCTTCTGCTTCACGCCGAAGGGCAAGCTGATTGCCCTGCCGCGTGGCGCCACCCCGATCGATTTCGCCTATGCGGTGCACACCAATATCGGCGATACCACGGTGGGCGCCAAGATAAACGGCCGCATCATGCCGCTGGTGACGCGGCTTGCGAATGGCGACGAGGTGGAGATCATCCGCTCCGGCGTGCAGGTCCCGCCCGCCGCCTGGGAGGAGATCGTCGTCACCGGCAAGGCGCGGGCCGCCATCCGCCGCGCCACCCGCATGGCGATCCGCAAACAATATGCTGGCCTCGGTCACCGCATTCTCGAGCGCACCTTCAACCGGGCCGGCAAGATTTTCTCGCGCGAGGCGATGAAACCGGCACTGCACCGTCTGGGTCAGAAGGATGTCGAGGATGCGATCGCCGCCGTCGGCCGCGGCGAGATGTCCTCACTCGACGTGCTGCGCGCCGTCTATCCCGACCATCAGGACGAGCGCGTCACCGTCAAGCCTTCCGGCGACGACGGCTGGTTCAATGTCCGCAGCGCCGCAGGCATGATCTTCAAGATTCCCGGCAAAGCCAAGGCCGGCGCCGAAGGCGGCCATTCGGAACTCGATGCCGATGTCGACGTCGGCCCGATCCGCGGTCTGTCCGGCAATGTCGACGTCAAGTTCGCCTCGACCGGCGCCGTGCCCGGCGACCGCATCGTCGGCATCATGGATCAGAGCAAGGGCATCACCATCTATCCGATCCAGTCGCCGAGCCTGCAGCGTTTCGACGATCAGCCCGATCGCTGGATCGATGTGCGCTGGGATCTTGACGAGGCCAACAAGTCGCGTTTCATGGCGCGTATCATGGTGAATGCTTTGAATGAGCCCGGCACGCTTGCCAAGGTCGCCCAGACCGTGGCCGGGCTCGACGTCAATATTCGCATGCTGAATACGGTGCGCGTGGCAGCCGACTTCACCGAGATGATGCTGGAAGTCGAGGTGTGGGATCTGCGCCAGCTCAACCAGTTGCTCGCCCAGATGAAGGACCTGGATTGCATCGCCACGGTCCGGCGGCTCTATGAGTAGGCTTTTGTTAAGCCTGCCAGGGACCTGATCGACGAAAATGCACATTTTATGATCGGTTTATAATCGTCATGGCGCAGCAATAAGGCAAGGAATGCGTTGAGCGCATAGCTGTGTCCATGTTGCAGCGGTGGTAATTAGCCTTTGGCAGGACTATCTTCTGATCATCGAAAACGTAAACAGAAGATGAGGCAAGGTAATGTTTGATCCTATCAGGAAAATCGCTCGCGCCTTTCGCGCTCCGACCACACAGGAACGTGAAATGGCCTATCTGAACGGCTCGCTGGATCGTATCGATCTCGAGTTTCGTCAGCGTCAGGTCGACCGCGGTCTGTTCCGCAATCGCTGATACCGCCTTTATACTTGGTCGAGTGAGGGACGTTACGTACGACGAGCGCCCCTCGGCATGAAGATGCTCCTTTGCAAGAAAGATAAGGGGGCTGTTTCGGGCGGTGCCATTTGCCGCTCTTGTCATGGTCCGGTGCACTGCACTAAATAGCGAACATGTTGTTTCGCCGTCGCAAGCCTGCGGGTTTCAAGGAAAAGATGCGGGAGCTTCTATGGCCCCGAAAAGGTTTCCTTCGCCCGATCCGTTACCTGACAATGCGCATCCTGCGCCTGAGCGCTTCGCCGCATGCGGTTGCGGCCGGCGTGGCCGCGGGCGTCTTTGTCTCGTGGACGCCATTCATTGGCGTGCATTTCGTCATGGCTTTCGTCATCACCTATCTCCTCTCCGGCAATATGGTGGCCGCGGCTCTCGGCTGCGCCGCCTTCGGCAATCCGCTGACCTATCCCTTCATCTGGGGGGTCACCTGGGAGATCGGCCATCTGCTGCTCAGCCGTGAGGATCATCTGGCCGGTCAGGCGGTGGATCTCGCCGCGCTCTTTCACAAGCTGAACTTCACCGAATTGTGGAGGCCAGTGCTGGAACCGATGCTGATCGGCGCTATTCCGCCGGGGATCGTAACCGCCGTTGCGCTCTATGCGCTGACGTTCTACACCGTCAAGGGGTTTCAGGCCCGCCGCCGAACGCGGCTGATGGAGCGGGCGCGCCTGCGCCTGGCGGGTCCGGCCGGCGACATACCGAGCGTATGAACCGGTACAGAATTCTTGGGCGACGGAAGGTTCCGGCATGATCATCGGCATTGGCAGCGATCTGATCGACATTCGTCGTGTCGAGAAATCGATCGAGCGCTTCGGCGAGCGCTTCACCCACCGCTGCTTCACCGAGATCGAGCGCGCCCGCTCCGACCGCCGGGCAAACCGCGCCGCATCCTATGCCAAGCGTTTCGCCGCCAAGGAGGCCTGTTCCAAGGCGCTCGGCACCGGCATCGCCCAGGGCGTCTTCTGGAAGGACATGGGAGTCGTCAACCTGCCGAGCGGCAAGCCGACCATGCAGTTGACCGGTACCGCTGCCGTGCTCCTGGAATCGATGCTGCCCGCGGGCCATCGGCCCGCCATTCATTTGACAATAACCGATGATTATCCCTTGGCGCAGGCCTTCGTTATCATTGAGGCGTTGCCCGAGAGCCTCTGATCGTGACCCCGGGAGCGTTTGATCGTGACCCCGGGAGCGTTTGATCGCGACCTCTCGTCGCTTTTAATGTTGTCGCCATTGCCGCAACCGGCCGAAGCCGCTAGAGAGAACGGCAGAAAGAATTGCGCCTTTACGGCGTCTTGAAGGAATAAGACTGAGTGTCCGAAAAAGTCGATACCAAGCCGAACGCCCTCTGGGAAAATATCAAGGTCATCATTCAGGCGCTGATTTTGGCGATGGTGATTCGAACCGTGCTGTTCCAGCCCTTCACTATTCCGTCCGGTTCAATGATGCCGACGCTGCTCGTCGGCGATTATATCTTCGTCAATAAGTTCGCTTACGGCTATTCGAAGTATTCGCTGCCCTTCTCGCCTGATCTGTTTAGCGGCCGCATCTTGGGCTCCGATCCGAAGCGCGGCGATATCGTCGTCTTCCGCTTCCCGCCGAATCCCGATGTCGATTACATCAAGCGCTGCATCGGTCTGCCCGGCGACCATATTCAGGTCACTGACGGCGTTCTCTACGTCAATGGCAAGCCGGTTCCGAAGGTGGCTGATGGCAGTTTCACCTCGGACTACAAGCTCGATCCGGGCGAGGACGTGCCGGTATTCCGCGAGACGCTTGATAACGGCAAGACTTACGACACGCTCGACCAGTCGCCGGTGTCGCGCGGCGATAACACCCGCGAATTCATCGTGCCGGAAGGCCATTATTTCATGATGGGCGACAACCGCGACAACTCGCTGGACAGCCGCTTCGACGTCGGCTTCGTGCCGGCTGAAAATCTTGTCGGTCGCGCCAGCGTCATCTTCTTCTCGCTTGGCAACGACACGTCTTTCCGCGAAATCTGGAAGTGGCCGACCAACATGCGATGGGACCGCCTTTTCAAGGTCGTTGAATGAGCAAGGCGCAGACGCTTTCTGCGGCAGACCGCGCAAAGCTCGAAAGCCTGATCGGCCATGACTTCGCCGAAAAGGCACGCCTGGACCGCGCGCTGACCCATGCCAGCGCCCGGACTGAAAAGGGCGGCAATTACGAACGTTTGGAGTTTCTCGGCGACAGGGTGCTCGGGCTCTGCATCGCCGAGCTGCTGTTCCGCACCTTCGGCACGGCGGGGGAAGGCGAGCTCTCGGTTCGCCTCAACCAGCTCGTCAGTGCTGAAACCTGTGCCGCGGTCGCGGACGAACTC
This sequence comes from Rhizobium sp. NLR22b, assembly GCF_019685295.1. Taxonomy (NCBI): domain Bacteria; kingdom Pseudomonadati; phylum Pseudomonadota; class Alphaproteobacteria; order Hyphomicrobiales; family Rhizobiaceae; genus Rhizobium; species Rhizobium sp. NLR22b. The sequence goes on along the minus strand of NZ_JABDWM010000013.1, from coordinate 169,084 downwards.
AATCTGCATCTCTATATCCGCACCGGCGCCGATGTGAAGAAATTGACCGGCAAGCGCATGATGAATGTGCGCGCCGATGTCGTCGAGAGCCTGATCGCCGCGATCTATCTCGATGGCGGTCTCGAAGTCGCCCGCCGGTTCATCCTGCGCTATTGGCAAGGCAGGGCGGTCAGGGCCGACGGCGCCAAGCGCGACGCCAAAACCGAGCTGCAGGAATGGTCACACGCGAAATTCGGCGTCACACCGATCTATCGGGTTGATGAACGTAGCGGACCGGACCATGATCCGCGCTTCAAGGTGACGGTGGAAGTTGCTGGCATAAAGCCGGAAACCGGCGTAGAGCGGTCGAAGCGTGCCGCCGAACAGGTTGCGGCGACCAAGATGCTCGAGCGTGAAGGCATTTGGCAGCAATCGCCTGCCGGAAACTGACGGGACAATGACTCAAGAAAAAGATATCGCGGCCGACGCTGCTGCACAAATCCATGGTCCGACGCATTCGGGCTTCGTCGCGCTGATCGGGCCGACCAATGCCGGCAAATCGACGTTGGTCAATCGTCTTGTCGGCGCCAAGGTCTCGATCGTCAGCCATAAGGTACAGACGACGCGGGCTATCGTGCGCGGCATTGCCATCCACGACAATGCCCAGATCGTCTTCATGGATACGCCCGGCATCTTCAAGCCGCGCCGCCGGCTCGACCGCGCCATGGTGACATCCGCCTGGGGCGGCGCCAAGGATGCAGACTTGATCATGCTGCTGATCGACAGCGAGCGCGGCCTGCGCGGTGATGCCGAAGCCATCCTTGAAGGCCTCAAGGAAGTCCAGCAGCCGAAGATCCTGGTGCTGAACAAGATCGACCGCGTCAACCGCGAGGATCTGCTGGCGCTGGCCGCGAGCGCCAACGAGAAGATTGCTTTCGAGCGCACCTTCATGATCTCGGCCGAAACCGGTTCCGGCTGCGACGACGTCATGGATTATCTGGCCACCACCTTGCCGGAGGGGCCGTGGTACTATCCGGAAGACCAGATCTCCGATCTTCCCATGCGCCAACTCGCCGCCGAGATTACCCGCGAGAAGCTGTTTCTGCGCCTGCACCAGGAGCTTCCATATTCCTCGCATGTCGAAACGGAAAAGTGGGAGGAGCGCAAGGACGGCTCGGTGCGGATCGAGCAGGTAATCTATGTCGAGCGTGACAGCCAGAAAAAGATCGCCCTCGGCAAAGCTGGCGAAACCATCAAGGCGATCTCGACTGCCTCTCGCAAGGAATTGTCGGAAATATTAGAGCAGCCGGTCCATCTCTTCCTCTTCGTCAAGGTTCGCGAAAACTGGGGTGATGACCCGGAGCGGTTCCGCGAAATGGGCCTCGAATTTCCTAAATAAGGATGGCAACGATTTTATCGGCTAGCCTCCAGTGCCTTGTTTCTTAGGAAAAAATTCGGTTCGTTGCGGAACGAATCCGAGCTTTGAGCATTTCCCCATCGACGGCGCGCCTGACGCGCCGTCGTTGCGCGACCGCAGGGCAGGCATGGCAACCTCGAAACGCATCCATTCCTTCAAGACTCCTTGCGAGCTATGTCCTTTGCGGCCCCTGCCGCATTTCAGGGAATTTAGCCAAGACGAGCTCGAATTCGTTTCGCGTTTTAAGCGCGGCGAACTTGCCGTCGATGCCGGTTCCACCATCCTCGTTGAGGGCGCCCACAGCGCTCATCTTTTCACCGTGCTGTCCGGTTGGGGCTTCCGCTACAAGATGCTGGAGGACGGTCGCCGCCAGATTCTGAATTACATCATGCCCGGTGACCTGATCGGTCTGCAGGGAACGATCGCCGGCGAAATGCAGCATTCCATCGAAGCGCTGTCACCCGTTTCGCTTTGCGTCTTCGAGCGTGACCGGCTGATGACGCTCTACAACAAACATGCGTCGCTCGCCTTCGACATCACCTGGATCGCCGCGCGCGAAGAGCGGATACTGGACGAGCATCTCCTGAGCATCGGCCGCCGCACCGCACTGGAAAGAGCGGCCTATCTCATCGCTTTCCTGTATGAGCGCGGCAGGAAGCTCGATCTCTTCGACGGCCGCAAATTCATCCCCATCACACAACAGCACATCGCCGACACTCTCGGTCTTTCCATCGTTCACACCAACAAGACCCTGAGAAAGCTTGGGGAACGCGGTCTGATCCGCTGGCAGGAACGCGGCTGCGAAGTTCAAAACGGTGAGGAATTGATGGCGATCGCCGGCTGGGAGGGGCTTGGAGAGGGCAAGCGTCCCTTCATTTAGCCGAAGGGCCTATGTCTTTTTTAAATGCGGTTTAGCATTTGGGAAAATAAGGTCGGCCGTCATCTTTCCTCCGACTTTGATTCTTATCGACCGGGCAGAAAAATGGTTTACTCAGAACTGGTGGCGGAATTCACCGATAGCGTGCCATGCGGGGCACCGGAGGGCAATGATGTTGGCGAAAAGGCCGGGGCGCTGCGACAAGTGCCTGACGAGGGGCACGGAATCATGAATGCACTCCGTGTTTTGGTTCTCGAGGACAGTCTGATCATCGCAATGGAGGCGGAGGATATCTTGCGCCTGGCCGGTGTCGACAGCATCGATATTGTCGGCAGTCTCGATGAGGCAAGGGCTGCCATCGCTGCAGAAAAATATGATTTCGCCCTTCTCGACGTCAACCTCGGCGAGGGCATGAGTTTCGGATTTGCCCGCCATCTTCTTGATGCCGGTATTCCCTTCGGATTCGTCAGCGGCTATTCCGATATCCGTGACTTCCCGTGCGACCTTCAGCACATACCGCTGCTGGTGAAGCCTTTCGACGAAAAGGCGATGCGCGAATTCCTGCAGAGACTTCTGCCGGCTGCGGCATGACGCAGTCCGTGACGGAAGCGGGATCTGCTTGAGAGCGCCTGCGCGCAAGATGCTATCACTTTGAAACTGCGGGCAATCCTTCGGGAAATCGATTCCGGTTTCCCGACTTATGCGCTACGATAGGGTAATCGGCCGCAGGGACTTTTTATGCAGTGGCAGGACCATGCAATCATTCTGGGCGTCAAACGCCACGGCGAGACGAGCGTCATCGCCGAGGTGATGACGCGTGATCGCGGCCGTCACCTCGGTCTGGTGCGTTCCGGTCGCTCCCGCGCCATGCAGCCGGTGCTGCAGCCGGGCAATGCCGTCGAGGTCGTCTGGCGCGCCCGGCTTGACGAACATCTCGGCGAATTCCGCGTCGAGCCCGTGACGCTGCGCGCCGCCCGTCTGATGGAAACGGCGACAGCCGTCTACGGCGTCCAGGCGATGGGCGCTCTGCTGCGGCTGCTGCCGGAGCGAGACCCGCATCCGCACCTGTTCGACGCGCTGCAGGTGATCCTCGATCACCTGCATAACCCGGCTGATGCCGGCGAACTTTTCGTGCGTTTCGAGCTGGCGGTGCTGAACGATCTCGGCTTCGGCCTCGATCTTGCCGAATGCGCGGCGACCGGCGCCCGCTCCGATCTCGCCTATGTCTCGCCGAAATCCGGCCGCGCCGTCAGCCGCAGCGCCGGCGCGCCGTGGGCCGACAAGATGCTGATCCTGCCGCCCTTCCTCGGCGTCGAAGGCAATCATGCGGCGGACTTCGACAGCCTTGCAGCCGCGTTCCGTCTTACCGGGTTCTTCCTGCATCGCCATGTTTACGAGCCGCGCGGCATCGAGGCTGCGGCAGCCCGTGACGGTTTCGTCCAGGCCGCCCTCAGGGCGCTTGATCCAGCCTCGCGGACGCTTTCCGGTCCGAATGGCGTCTCCGCCTGACCTGGTTTTTTACTGCTGCAAAACATCCTCCGGATTTGGCGGTTTACCCGCCGATGGGCGGCACCTATCTCTTGACTGCCAATCAAGGAGGATCCCATGCTGACCAAGACCGCATCACCGACGACGATCACGCTCTGGAACGGTCGCGAAATCCCGCGCCTCGGCATGGGATGCTGGGCGATCGGCGGCCCTTTCTACGCTGGTGACACGCCGCTTGGCTGGGGCGAAGTCGACGACAATGAATCGGTCGAAGCGATTAATCGCGCCATCGCGCTCGGCATCCGCTTCTTCGACACCGCTTCGAACTACGGCGCTGGCCATTCGGAAGAGGTGCTCGGCCGGGCGATCGGCAATCGTGACGATATCGTCGTCGCCACCAAATTCGGCTTCGCGACCGATGCCGAGACGAAGCAGGCAATCGGCGCCTTCGCCGATGAGGCTTTCATTCGCCGCTCGGTCGAGACATCGCTGCTCCGTCTCAAGCGCGACCGCCTTGATCTGCTGCAGTTTCACATCAACGATTTTCCGCTGGAACAGTCGGATGCCGTCTTCGATACGTTGGAGGCCCTGCGCGCCGAAGGCAAGATCGACGCATTCGGCTGGAGCACCGATTATCCGGATCGCGCCGCCCGCCATGCCGGCCGCGCTGGCTTTGTCTCGGTCCAGCATACGATGAACGTCTTCGATCCGGTGCCGGAGATGATCGCGGTGATCGAAGGGAAGGGCCTGATCTCCATCAATCGCGGTCCGCTGGCCATGGGGCTCCTGACCGGCAAGTTCACCGCCGACAAGGCAGTGGGCGCCAAGGATGTCCGCGGCGCGGCACTTCCCTGGATGGTTTATTTCAAGGACGGGCGCATGGCTCCGGAATTTGCCGCAAGGCTCGATGCCGTCCGCGATCTCCTGACGTCAGGCGGCCGCACGCTGACGCAGGGGGCGCTCGCTTGGCTCCTCGCGAGGTCTCCGCGCACGTTCCCCATTCCGGGCTTCCGCACCGTCGCCCAGGTGGAGGAAAATGCCGGCGCGCTGGAAAAGGGACCGCTGTCAGCCGAGGTCATGGTCGCGATCGACGCCGCACTCGGGCGCGGGTAGGGGGCGGGCGCGACGCACGCCCCCTCATTCCTGTGACGAGCACGGGAATGAGAGGATGTCGCGACGTATACGGACGAAAGCGCCGTTCAAACAGCCCTTCCGCAATTCGGACCTACCCTCGCGCGCGAACCTTCAGTGCCCAGCCTTCCGGCCGCACTTCAATGATCTTGACGGTGTCACCGATCGTGATCCTTCCACTGTCACGCGGCGTGACGTTCCAGCCGAAGAGCGGCCCGGGCACACGCCGGTCAGCAGACATGCGGATACGGCCCATGGCTGGCATCGGGTTCGGCACCTCGCGCGAACCGGTCAACTGATCCTGCGTCGTCATGATGCAGCGGGAACAGGGCTTGACGAGATCGAAACGGATGCCGGCGATCTCGATCGCCGCCCAGCGGTCCTCCGGCCAGGCCTCGTCGATATCGATGACGATGTTCGGACGGAAACGTTCCATGCCGACCGCGCCTTCGCCATGAACGGCGAGATCGGCATTCAGCGCCTTCAACGAACCCGTCGTCGTCACCAGGATCTGGTAGCCGTCGGTAAAGGTGACGGGCGAGCCTTCGCCGGCCCATTCGGCGCTCGCCGTCCGTCGTGCCTGCCCATCGAAAAAAACCAGCCGCACCTCGCGTCCAAGCCATTCGGAAAGCCGGTGGTTGCTGTCGGGATCGGCGACGGCGGCGCTGACGGTCGATTTCCATACGGTCACATCCATGCGGGCTTCATGCCGAGGCAGAGGCACCGCTAGCTCAGACTTTCCCTGCATCAGCAGCCGAAAGGCGCCGGGTTCCGGGCGTACCGCGATGCGCGCGAGGTCCGGCAGTTCGCGCTGGGTGATGAAGTGACCCTGCGGGTCGGTGATCATCGCCCGCCGGTCGCCGGCAAGCCCCTCGGCGCCAATGTCGGCGGCGGGTAGCGCGATGGCGCGAGCGCTCTTGAGCGGGTAGATGAAGAGGTTGCTGATGCGCATGCTTTCTCCCTGAATCTCGTTCTCTAGATTTCATCCATGAACGCCGCGAGAAAATCGCGCAGGCTCTTGTCGCGCGCGGCCGCAATCCGGCGGCCGGTCTCGGTCTGGAATCCCTCCGCCAGTCTGAACAGCTTCGTCTGGAAGTGGTCAATGGCATAACGCTTGTCGTCGAGGGGACGGTTCGTAGCCGCAGGGTCGAACGGATCGTAGAGCCCTGACCCCATTCGTCCGCCGATATAAAAGCAGCGCGCGACGCCGACCATGCCGATCGCGTCCAGCCGGTCGGCATCCTGCAGGATCTTCGCCTCGAGCGTCTGCGGCGCCACCCCGGCGGAAAAACTGTGAGCGGTGATGGCGTGGGCCGCGGCTTCGATATCCGCTTCGCTCCAGCCGAGTTCGGAAAGGATCACCGAAGCCTTTTCCGCAGCCAAGGCCGACGCTTTTTCCCGCAAGGGCGAATTCTTCTCGACGGCGACGCAGTCGTGCAGCAGCACGGCGGCGGCAAGGATCCGCCCATCTCCGCCTTCTCCCGCATGGATGCGCATGGCGTTCCTGAAGACGCGCAGGATATGGGCAAGATCGTGTGAGCCGTCGTCGCCCTCGGCCGCGTGTGCGACCAGCGCCGCTGCGAGCGTTTCATGAGGGGAGAAGGCTTCGGCCTCGAACATTACGCCACCTCTTGTCGGAAGAAAAACGTCGAAGAGCGCCGGCCGAAAGCGAAGAGCTTCGCAGGAACCGACGCCGCTACGAAACCCGGGGATCTCGAAGTCGGTTTGTAGCGGCTTAACGTGCGAGTCGCAATCGAGGGAGGTCAGCGCTCGAGCGTCGGAAAAGCTGTCGCGCCGCTGCTCTTCGGCGGCAGTGAGAGAAGATGGGGCACGTCACGGACCGGGCGCGGCGGACTGATGTGATAGCCCTGGATCTCGTCGCATTCCTCGCATTCGAGCAGCGTCAGTTGGGCGGCCGTCTCGACGCCTTCGACGGTCACGCGCATGCCGAGCGCATCGCCGAGCAGGATGATCGCGCGCATGATCGCATGCGCTTCCTTGTTGTCGACGATATCGTTGACGAAGGATTTGTCGATCTTGATCTTGTCGAAGGGAAAGCTCGAGAGATAGCTCAGCGAGGAGTAGCCGGTGCCGAAATCGTCCATCGAGATGCGGATGCCGCGATCCTTCAGGGCATGCAGGATCGGCAGCACCTCGTTGAGGTTCTCCATCAGCACGCTCTCGGTGATTTCCAGTTCGAGCCGCGATGCCAAGAGCCCGGCCGCGGCAAGCGCTTCGCTGACGTCCTGCATCAGGTTGCCGCTGCGGAACTGGATCGCCGAAACATTGACTGCGACCTTGACGCTCTCCGGCCATTGGGCCGCATCCCTGCAGGCCCGCCGCAAAACCCAGCGGCCGATATCGACGACGAGGCCGACCTCCTCCGCAAGCGGAATGAAATCCATCGGCGGCACGCGGCCTCGGACCGGATGGTTCCAGCGGATCAATGCTTCGAAACCGCAGGTTCGCCGCTCGGCAAGATCGTAGAGCGGCTGGTAATGCAGTTCGAATTCCTCGTTATCGACGGCGGCTCGAAGATCTGCCTCCAGCGCGTGGCGCAACTGCATCTGCGCTTCCATTTCGCCGGTGAAGAAGCGCTCGCGCTTGCGTCCGTCCGCCTTGGCATGCGACAGCGCCACGCCGGCATTTTTCAGCAGGATATCGGTTTCCCCGCCGTTCTCGGGAGCGATCGCAATACCCATGGAGACGCTGAGCGTCACCTTTTTCTCGCCGTTCAGGAATGGCTCGGAAAGCGATCGGCGGATTTGGTCGGCCAGCGCCGTCACGTTTCTCGGCTGCTGCTTGCCCGTCTGCAGGATGGCGAACTCGTCCGAACCAAGGCGCGCCAGCATGTTTTCCGACCCGGCCGAGGCTCGGATCCGCTCCGCGACCTGCTGCAGGATCTTGTCGCCGACCGACACCCCGATCGTATTGTTGATCGATTTGAAACGGTCGAGATTGAGGTGGACGAGGGCGATCTGCTCGTGCGGCTTGCGCTCGCCGAGCGTCGCATCAACCAGCTCGCGGAAATGCATCCGATTGGGAAGTCCGGTCAGGGGATCGTGATGGGCGAGATAGGTGATGCGCTGGGCCGCCCTTCGATCCTCGGTGATATCGGCATGAATGGCAATGCTGCTGCCGTCGGAGAGGATGGTCACCACGCTTTGAATGATGCGGCCATCATGCATCAGCCATTCGCGCCGGCGGATGCTGCTGCTTCCCGCCTTGACGGGGGAAGGCCGTGCTGTCTGCCGGACGGGTTTGGATGCAGCGCTTTCGTTGCCGCGCAGTTTGCCGATGAGTTCGTCGATCGTCGCGCCCGCGGCGACATCTTCCGGCGGCAGGCCGTAGAGCTGAGGGAAGCGGAGATTGTAAAGCGTCAGCCGCTGGCTGGCGTCAAAGACGCTGAGGCCGAGCGGCAGGTTGTTCAGGACGCTCTCGAAGAGTCTTTTCTGTCCGTCGAACGCCTGGCTGAGCGCCGACAGGTTCCCTCTCAGCGTCCGGTTTTCCTTTTGAAGGGTTTCTGCACTTCTCTCGATTGCATCATAGTCGCTTTCATGGCCGCGATAGGTTGCGATCACCAGCTCCATCAGACGTTGCGCATCGATCGATCCATCGGCCATGACGGCCTCGGTGCATTGCCGCCAGAAAAGCGCCTCGGCCTTCATGTGGAAGCGTCTTGGAGAACGGCAACGGCAAGAGCCGCCCGCGTCTGATGAACGTGCCTCAAAATTTCGGACATGAAAAACCTTCCTGAGAGAAACATCGAAATCAGTTCTTATGAATACGTATAATGGGTGACGCCGGATGATTACCTTGGAACGGCTGGATTAATATTCGGTTGCAGTGCAGCACTGGTGCACGCCGTCAGACGCTTGTTTCGATGCTGAAAATCGCCGAAAAACCGGGAGGGCTGCCGGCGGAGCGCGGGTCTGAGTGCACTCCGTTAATTTCCGTCAACCATTGTTAACGAGAAGTTAACAGCTTATTGACGCACTGCGCAAATCAGTTTAACCACCGAGTCAACAGTTATTTCCCACCCCGTATTGCGTAGAAACGCCACCGGCAAAAGGCGGTGAATGGAGGTTTGTGTGACCCGCACCACATCCGTTTCAGACACTTCATATGCGTATCTCGCGACGCTTTCGCGGCTTGATCTAAACGGCGACGGCGTGTTGAGCCGCGGCGAGCGTGCCGCCGATGAGAAGCCCGGCATCATCAAGGAACTCCTGGAGGAAGACATGGGCAGCGAGACTCAGCCCAAATTTTCCGGCAGCCTGATCGCGCTGATGATGGATACCCACGATAGCGGCACGACAAGCAGCATCGCCGTCCCCTATCCGCTGCAGCAGACCGCGTCGGAAACCGGCAGTCAATCCGACGATCTCTACCGCAAGACCTACGGCCAGTTCGATTTCGACGCCGTTGCCTGACACTGTCACAGCGCACGTGATCTAAAGCCGGCCCGTTGGCCGGCCTTTCTCTTTGGATGCTCCGCAGAGGAACACCTTTCGGGTTGATACGTTCAGAAGAACAACCGGAGGGAAGGAGATCTCCATGAAAGCCATGCGCTTCATCGCCGCCCTGAGCCTGCTGGCGGCTGCATTGCCGGCAAGCGCTCAGGACAAGCAGACGGCGGTCGCCAACTTCGTCGGCAAGGACGGCAAGGAAAATGGCCGCGCCCAGTTGACGGCCGCCGCCAATGGCGGCGTCCTGATCGAAGTGGAGATATCGGGGCTGCCGGCGAACAAATGGGTGGCCTTTCATGTTCATGAAACCGGCCGCTGCGACGCGGCGAGCCATTACGAATCGGCAGGTGGTCATTTCAACCCGGACTCGGCCGAACATGGCCTCCTTGCCGCCAAAGGGCCGCATGCCGGCGACATGCCCAATCAATATGTCGGACAGGACGGGGTGCTCAGAGCGCAGATCTTCGACGGCATGGTCACGCTCGATGGCAAGAAAGATGGCATTCGCGGCCGCGCATTGATGGTGCACGCCAATTCCGACGATTATCGCAGCCAGCCTTCCGGTGACGCCGGGGAAAGACTAGCCTGCGGCGTGGTCGAATAGGCCGACGAGCGCCCCTGCGCTGCAGCGTTTCACTGCCGTGTCGGCTTTTCCGTCGCCGTGCCGTTGGACCTTTTTCCTAGCGCGGAACTTCCACCGTCCCGCACAGCGGTCGGATCGCCCTTTTCATCGAAGGCAAGTTTTACCCGCTTCACCATGTCGCGGCTGACCTGCCACCAGTCACCGGTCTTTGCCCAGTAGCGCAGCGTTAGCGATATCGTGCTTTCACCAAGGCTGTCGATGAAAACGTGGGGTGCCGGTGACGCCAGCACTCTTGGGTTACCTTTGGCAATGCCCATCAACGTCTCCATCGCCAGATCGAGGTCATCCTCACGAGAAATGCTGATTTTCAGGTCGTTTTGCCGCGTAGGTTCACGACTGAAGTTGGTGATCGGCGTGTTCCATAGCGTCGAATTTGGCGCCAGCCGATAGAGCCCGTCGCCGGTTCTGAGTTCCGTGGCGAACAATCCGATCTCGCGCACCGTGCCGGCCACGCTGCTGGTTTCGATATATTCGCCGACGCGGAACGGCCTGAGAATCAGGAGCATGATGCCAGCCGCGATATTCTGCAGTGTCCCTTGCAGCGCCAGCCCGATCGCCAGGCCGGCTGCACCGAGGGCGGCGATGATCGAGGCGGTCTGGACGCCGAATTGGCCGAGAACGGTGATGAACACCAGGATCAGCAGCGCATAGCGCACCACATTGGTGAAGAAGCGCGCCAGGGTCTCGTCGATGCCATGGATGCGCGACAGGCCCTCATAGGCCCAGCGGCTGACAAAGCCGGCCAGCGTCCAGCCGATGACGAGCAGGATCAACGCCCCGAGGATCGAGAAGGAATATTGGACTGCAAGTGCGCTTGCCTGGCTGAGTGCCGTGCGGGTGGCGAGGAGGACGTCGGCTGCTTGTTGTTCCATGATCAGGCCTTGAGAATTGTGCATGGGTCGAGGCCAAGATGGAGCGGACGGCAGCAGCGTCAACTGCAGGCGTCGTCGCGGATCGTAAGCAGGAAGGGTGCGTTGCCATCGGCGTCGGCACCGCGGCCCATCGCCTTTACGGCCGCCACCAGCCGGCCGCCGCGGTCAAGCAATGTGTCGCCGATCTCGATTAGCCGGGCGTTCGGCGTCGCGAAAGGCGAGGCGGCGCGCAACCGACAGGCAAGTCCTTCCTCGTCCTGATCCGGCGCGATCGACAACGCTGCGATGAGTGCCGCGGCCGGCGATCGCGACACGCCCATCCAGCAATGGATGAGCAGCGGGGTCTCCTGCCGCCATGATGCGGCAAACTCGATGATCGCTTGCACATGCGTTTCGTCCGGCGCCACGAGACCGCCGGTGCCCTTGAACGCGATGTCGTTCATCGAAAGCGTCAGATGGCGGTCGGGGGCGATCACACCCGGCCGGTGAAAGGTCTGTTCTTTGGCGATCAGGCTGATCATGTCGCCCGCCTTGTGGCGCACCGCCATTTCGGCGATACGCGAGAGCGGCGAGACGACGATGAAGCTCACGATACCATCCCCCGCTCGGCCTCGATCGCCGCAAAGCGCTCGCAGAACAACCGCTGTGCTTCCAGCGCCGGCAAAGGTTCGATCATCAGCATCTCCTTGCTGATGCCGCGCGGCTGGCCGAAGAATTTCTGCGCCTCGGCGGGCGTGAAACCGGCAAGGACTGTTGCCTCGAAATAGGCGGCGATCGTGTCGGCCTTCTTGATCCGGTCCTTGAGATCGCCCGACGGATGCGGCGGCAGGCCGAAGCGCAGATGCACGGCGGCCTCCAGCCGCATTTCCACCGCCTTGTAGCCGCCGCCGACAACGGATTTGAACGGCGAGATCATGTCGCCGATCACATATTCGGGCGCGTCGTGGAGCAGCGCCATCAGACAGTCCTCCGGCCGCGCATTGTTGAAGCGGCGGAAAATATCTTCGACGACGAGGCTGTGCTGCGCCACCGAAAAGGCATGATCGCCTGATGTCTGGCCGTTCCAGCGTGCCACACGCGCGAGCCCATGGGCGATATCGATGAGTTCGACATCGAGCGGCGAGGGGTCGAGCAGATCGAGCCTGCGCCCGGACAGCATGCGTTGCCAGGCACGCGGAGCTTTGGCCGTCACGCGCTGGCCTCGTCGACGCTGGTGGGGAAGACAAGCCCGGACCATGGCGGCAGGGCGAGGGAAACCGGCGTTTGGCCGGCCAGCAGCGGCGTGCCTTCCGCCATCGCGGCACCGGCGCGGTCGATTCGCACGATCGCAAGCCCGCTGCCGCCCTCGACCGAACCGAGTGTCCCCACCGGCTTGCCGGCGGCCGTGATCTGCGTGCCCGCTTGAGGCAAGGTCGTTGCGGCGGACACGGTGACAACGCGACGGCGCGCGGTGCCGCGGTGCTGCATGCGCGAGACAACCTCCTGGCCGACATAGCAGCCTTTCTTGAAGGAGAGGCCGTCATTCAGATCCATCAGCACGTCATGCGGGAAGGCATCCTGTAAGGCGAAGTCCGATCCTGAGGTGACGATACCATGGCGGATGCGCAGCGCGTCGTAGAGTGACGGCGCATCATCGCCATGCCTTCCTGCCCGGCGGCGCAGCGGGACACCCGCCTTGGCGAAGCGGCTGTCTCGAGCACCGCCGATGCTATCGGCATCCTCGCCCCAGCAAACGGTAATGCCATTCTCAGCGACGGTCGTAAGCGTAATGGCGGCCCGCAGCTTGTACATCGTCAGCCGCTTCGCCAGCGCTTCGCACTGGCCGGCATCCGTCTCGATCAGATAGCCGTCGCCGTCCTGCCAGACCATGAAGTCGAACAGGATCTTGCCCTGCGGTGTCAGCAGTGCTCCGGGCCGCGCCTCGTCCGCGCCCAGGGAAATGACATCGGTGGTGATCAGGTTCTGTAGGAAGGACTGGGCGTCCGCGCCGCCGACGGAGAGCAGTGAGCGGTCTTTCAGGAATACGGCTGGCATGGCGGAACCTGTCGCGTTGGTCGTCGCTCAGAGGTATGACTTCGTAAAGCGGATCGCAAGGTCATGCGACATGCCGCGGGGCGGCGTCAGTCGCCCGCCGTGAAGAATTTCCACTTGCCGTCGGGCGTAATGCCGAGGCGGTAGAAATTATATCCGCCGAACTCCTGCATGTCGGAAAGATCGCCGGCGGTGACGATGCGCAGCAGCTCGACTCGCTCCGGCGGGGTCAGCGACTTCAGATCCTTCTCTGCAAAATAGGGCCAGACATACATGTCGTCGGCTGTGCCCTGGCCGACATGAACGAAACCGGTCGAGACGATGTCGAGCATGATGGCGAGAATTTCGTCTCCGTCGGGATCGCCGGAGAGATCTTTCAGCGTGCCGATCGGGTCGTCGCTCGCTTCGCCCACCGTCACCTGCGTCTGGTCTTTGCCAGTGCCCATCAGCGGCCGCAGCCGTTCGAGGTCGCCGGAGGCGGCGGCCTCGACGATCTGTTGCCGCATTTTTCGAACCGGCTCGGGCGCCTTATTGATGTCGTAAATCACCTCGACCGGCTTGGATGCGTCCTGGGCACCCGGCGTCTTGTCAACGCCCTGATTGTTCTGGCTGTTGACCAGCGGCTCCGCCATGGGAACGCTGGGAGTTGTGCCTTGGGTCTGGTTCTGCCCCTCAGCACTTCCCTGTGCGGGCGGCGCGTCGCTGGGGGCCTGGCCGGGGATCTTGTGGAGTTCGGAAAGCGCGTAGGCCGAGGGCGCAAGGAGGACGGTGCCGGCGGCAAAGCTCAGCGCAAGCAGCACCGGCGCGAGCCGAATTCGCGAAACTTTCTCTTTACCGATGCGCATCGAACTCTCTGATAGTAATTATTGCAGGGTGCGGTTGGCGGAAAATTCGCCGGCAAGCATACGGTCGCGCAGCGAATCGAGCAGAGCTTCGGCGCTGTTTTCCCCGTGCAATCGAATGGTTTCGCGCAGGGCATGCGCGATGGCGGCATCAGCAATGATCTCCGGTTCGATCCCGTCGGCCATGCCGTCGGCCCAAGCCTCGTTCTGGTACTCCAGAGCCGCCTGCATCTTTTCGTGGACGATCATGTCGTCGATGTCGTTGAGGCTTGCTTCCATTGTCTTTTCCTCAGAACTTCTCATGTCTTACTGCACCGTTAATAACACTAACAGCCTTTTCCCAAAACGACACGTCCGCATGCGAAAACAGGTTAATTAAACGTCAATTTCCAAAGCGCGAGGTAATTTCTGTGGCGAGTGTTGCACCTTCGTTACGGTAGCGCTCTTCTGCCACGATGGCCGCCGGGGTGCAATCCGTGTAGACGGACGCGAAGGTTCGGTAGCCGCGATTGAAGGCGGCGGTGAGCCTTTCCTTGCGCTGCGGTTCGTTGCCTGTCTCCGAATCGAGCAGTTGCTTCATGCCTTCCCGCCACTCATCCCCGCCCGGCGCCTTGCAAAGCGTTCTCAGATAATGCACCGAACCCAGCACTTCGGCGAGCCGCGCCAGCTTGTCGTCATAGGGCACGGTCGCGACCGGCGGCGCAATCTCCTCCTGCGCAGGCGCCGTATTCTTGCCCTGCGCCATGGCAGGGCCGGCAAGCACGAGCAGAGACAGGACAACGCGTCGAACGGGAATCATGCTTCCAGTTGATACGTTGAGCGTGACGGCAACAAGGCGCCCTTGAAAGTTTCCACTTCTATTCACCGCCCGCCAGCCGTTCCGCGCATTCGAGCACGCTTTGCGGCACAGGCAGCCGCCGGATCTCCTCCACGGTATACCAGCCAAGCGCCGCCGCATCGTCGGCGGCTTCCGCCACCATTTCCCGGTCGGAGTCGACGCAAAAGACTGACAGGAAGAAATGACTCCTAATGCTGCCATCCGGCCCATGCGTCTTGAGGTCATAAGTTGAAAACAGCCGCGGATTATGCGCCGAGATGCCGGTTTCCTCGCGGAACTCCCGCAGCGCCGTCTGCTCCGGCGTTTCGCCCGGCTCGGCGCGCCCGCCGGGAAAGGCATACATGTCGGCAGAGGGCGGGTTGCGTCGCAACACCAGAAGGAATCGCCCGTCGCGTTCGAGAATGGCGGAGGAGGCGGCTTTGGCGGTGGAGGTCATGGCTGCTCTTGCTGTGACGGCCTGTTCGATCTGACGGGCTGATGATTGCGGGTCGCGGCTGCGGGCCCTGCCCGATTTTCGTGTGGGATAGCGCCCGAGACAACCCCCAAAAATCTCCGCAGCGGTTCCTGAGATAACGATATCTGTGCAACAAGAAGTCAAAATATTCGAAAGGGCTTTGCGTGACCTATCTCATTTACGCCTTTGCCGCCGTTTTCGAGATCGCCGGCTGTTTCGCCTTCTGGGCGTGGCTGAAGCTTGAAAAGCCCATCTGGTGGCTGGCGCCGGGCATGATCTCGCTCGCGTTTTTCGCCTGGCTTCTGACGTTGGTGCCGAGCGATGCCGCCGGTCGAACCTTCGCAGCCTATGGCGGCATCTATGTTCTCGCCTCGCTCTTCTGGCTGTGGCTGATCGAAGGCCGCGTGCCCGATCGTTATGATATCGGCGGCGGACTGATCTGCCTCGCCGGAGCGAGCGTCATCCTCTTTGCGCCGCGAGCCTGAAACACGTCACGCAAAAGCATGCAGTACGCCTTGACCGGACTCGGGCCGGATGCAAAGACGGGCCGATGTGTGGACGTTTCGCCCTGACAAGTTCCAGCGCCGACCTGCGCAACTTCTTCTCCGGTCTCGATCTCGACGATTTTCCGGCGCGCTACAACATCGCCCCGACGCAGCCGATCCTCGTCGTCATCGCAGGCGAGGGCAGGGAGCGGGCCAGCAACCTGCCCGACCGGCGCGCCGTACTCGTGCGCTGGGGCTTCACGCCGGGCTGGGTCAAGGACCCGAAGGATTTCCCGCTGCTGATCAACGCGCGCGCCGAGACCGCGATCGGCAAGGCCTCCTTTCGGGCGGCGATGCGTCATCGACGCGTGCTTATTCCGGCCTCAGGTTTTTACGAATGGCAGCGCCCGTCAAAGGAGAGCGGCCGCAAGCCGCAGGCCTATTGGATCAGGCCGCGCCGGGGCGGGGTCATCGCCTTCGCGGGACTGATGGAGACATGGTCTTCGGCCGACGGTTCGGAGGTCGATACTGGTGCGATCCTCACGACGTCAGCCAATGCGGGCATCTCCGCGATCCACGATCGCATGCCTGTCGTCATAAAACCGGAGGACTTCTCGCGCTGGCTCGATTGCAAGACGCAGGAACCGCGCGAGGTGGTCGACCTGATGCAGCCTGCTCAGGCCGATTTTTTCGAGGCCATCCCGGTTTCCGACAAGGTCGACAAGGTTGCCAATATGGGGCCGGACCTGCAGGAGTTGATCGTCGTCGAAACACCGCTCGAGGCGCCTGCGAAACAAGGGCCGGATCACGGCCAGCTCAGCTTTTTCTAAAAGCGGGACCGGCCGCTTCCGGCACGGCCGCTGTTCGGCTCACCCGCGAGGCTTAAGGCAGGTCACGAGAGCCATGCCGCAGTCTTGGGATGACGCCATGCCGGATGGGCCAGAAACCGAACGTGAAGCGCGGATGACTGCTGTTCGAAGCTCGGCGCTTCAAGCGGATTTCTTGACGCTGTCCGGCTTGTTCTTTGCCATCAGCGATGCGGCGGCAACGGCCTTCAAGCCGACCGGGCGATAGTTGGCGGCGAGGTCTGGCTTGGCCGCCTGTTGTTCGCCGGTACTGCTCTTCTTCGAAGTCACGATACTCTCCTTGCGTGTTGCTTCCCTGGGTATTTTGTAATTTTGCTTTTCGTCGGAAATAGCGACAAAACGGCGGCGTCGCTTATCAGGATTTGTGAACGCCCACCATAATTCGCGAGGCTTAACTGAAGCCTACGTTGGTTAATACTTACTGAAGGTAGCGGTTCCAAAAAAACCGCAGAGCGGTTTTCCCCGGGAAGACGCGTGGGCGTATGTCCGGGAACAGGCGACAACAGGGAGAGAAGCAATTCCGTGGCCCGGGAGAATCCGGAAGCGCGCGCAGGTCAGATGTGCCGGCCGATATCGTCGTCGCCGACGCCGGGTTCTTCGATCGTCAGGGTTCCATATTTCCGCCGCCATCTGCGAGCGCCGAAGGGAAGGGAGACGAGGTAGGCGGCAACGGTGAAGACCATTACCTCCCAGGTGTAGCTCATCAGCAGGGCCACATAGAGCACAACACCGAGCATCATCGGCAGCACCAGATCGCGCCGCAAGCGGTTGCCTTCAGATTTGCCCGACCAGACCGGCAGCCGGCTGATGAGCAGGAAGGCGATGGCAACGGTATAGACCGAAGAGAGATAGGCGAAGGTGCGGTCCGTCGCCAGGCCGAGGAAGCCGAGATAGACCGGCAGCAGCACCAGCATGGCGCCGGCCGGCGCGGGAACTCCGACGAAATATTCCGATTGCCAGCTCGCCTTGTTTTCGCGCTCAGCCATGACATTGAAGCGAGCAAGGCGAAGGCCGGCGGCGATCGCATAAATCAGCGCGGCGATCCAGCCGAGCGAGCGGGCCTGGTCGAGCGCGAAGACATAGACGACGAGAGCAGGCGCAACGCCGAAATTGACGATATCGGCAAGCGAATCCATCTGCGCGCCGAACTTCGAAGTCGCCTTCATCAGCCGCGCCACGCGCCCGTCGATGCCGTCGAGGAAGGCGGCGAGCAGCACCATTGCGACGGCGAGTTCGTAACGGTTCTCGAAAGCGAGCCGGATGCCGGTCAAGCCTGCGCAGATCGCCAGAATGGTGATGAGGTTCGGAAAGACGAGGCGGAACGGAATCTCGCGCAGGCGTGGGCCGCGGGCGGAATCATCCGGGCCGTTTGGCTCGAAAGGCGGAAAGGGTGTTTCCATGTCGCGTTCCAATCGTTCCTTGAGCAATTCCGGCAAAGGCGCGGAGGTTCCGCGCTTTAGCTGCGGCGGCTGATGACCGGACCCTTGGCGGAGGCGAATTCGGCGATGACGGTTTCCCCGGCAATCGCCGTCTGACCGAGCGAGACGCGTGGCGCCGCACTGGCGGGCAGGAACACGTCGAGCCGCGAGCCGAAACGGATCAGTCCGAAACGTTCGCCGGCGTCCAGCGGCTCGTTGGTGTTTGCCCAGCAAAGAATACGCCGCGCCACGAGGCCGGCAATCTGCACGACGCCGATCTGGCCGTGCCGCGTTTCGATCACCAGCCCGTTGCGCTCGTTGTCCTCGCTCGCCTTGTCGAGTTCGGCGTTGACGAAGCTGCCGGAGCGGTAGTTGATGCTGACGATGCGCCCGCGCATCGGCGCCCGGTTCACATGGCAGTTGAAGACGTTCATGAAGACGGAAATGCGCAGCATCGGCTCGGAGCCGAGGTCGAGCTCTGCCGGCGGGGTCACCATCTGGATCGCCGAGACCTTGCCGTCGGCGGGAGAGATCACGAGATCGTCGTCCTGCGGGGTCACCCGATCGGGATCACGGAAGAAATAGGCGCACCAAAGCGTGAAGATCATGCCGATCCAGAAGAGCGGCTTGAAGATCCAGCCCAGCACCAGCGATGCGACGAAGAAGGCGGCGACGAAGGGGTAACCCTCCTTGTGCACGGGCACGATCGTGTTGCGAACCGTGTTGAACAGGCTCATGGCTGCCGGTCTCCTTGCTTTTCGGTTTTTGCTGGTTAGCGAAAAACCAGCTCCTGAGCAATGCTGCGACCCTGGCCCTGGTTCCGCCGTCGTGGTTCTGAACAACAAAAGCCGGTAACGCTACCCATCCACTAACGTAAATGTGGAATCGCTAAGGTTTTATGATCCCACTATGTAGCTTTTGACCGGCTTCGGCCCGATGCGGACATCGGCTAGGATTTCCGCAGCAACAGAAAGCTGCCTCGAAATTGCTTGCGAATCGCATAAGTACGTGCTTATGTGTTTTCATGATCGAGAATGACTTTTTCCGAGCTTTGGCAGACCCGACCCGCCGTGCGATCTTTGAGAAGCTGGTGGCAGGTAGCATGAACGCGAGTGCCTTGCGCGAGGGCATGGAGATTAGCCAGCCGGCGATGTCGCAACACCTCGCGGTTCTGCGCAGTGCAAAGCTCGTGAGGGAAGAACGACAGGGGCGTTTCGTGAATTACGAAGTCAACCCCGATGGGTTGGCTCTCATCGCCCAGTGGCTCGCAAAATACCGCGCCTATTGGCCGGAGCGTATCGCAGCACTCAAAGTCTTGCTGAAGGACATGGATCAATGAACAAAGGGAAGACCAAGGAGCAGGATAGCGGCGTCGAGTTGGAGTTTGACTTGGGCGATCCGCCGCAAAAGGTCTGGCGTGCCGTCACCGTTCCTGAACTTCGGGAAAGATGGTTGCCGAAGGAAGCATTGGCTGATCCCGATGCGATCACCGTCACCCCGGGCCAGGAAGTTCGCTACAAGCTGCGTGACGATACCCCGCCTTTCCTTGAAAGTATTGTGACATTCACGATCACCCCGAATGCCATTGGCGGCACCTGCCTTCGGATCGTCCACCAACTGACGGACGCAAGATTCGATGGAAGGACAAGAGCGCCGGCGAACGGCAACAGCCCGCCTCTCAGGCTCGCCGCCTGACCCGGCGAGCCTTCCCCTTAGCTTCTGAAAGTCTGGAGGTCGCCGATGCGCGAAGCGATGCAACTCGTCCCTATGGTCATAGAACAGTCCAGCCGGGGGGAGCGATCCTTTGATATCTATTCCCGGCTTCTGCGCGAGCGGATTATCTTCCTCAATGGCGAGGTGAACGATACCGTTTCGGCGCTCGTCTGCGCGCAACTGCTGTTTCTGGAAGCGGAAAACCCGAAAAAGCCCATCAACCTCTATATCAATTCGCCGGGCGGCGGCGTGACCAGCGGCCTGGCCATGTACGACACCATGCGCTTCATCCGTGCGCCGGTACATACACTTTGCATGGGGACGGCCCGTTCAATGGGATCGTTCCTGCTGATGGCAGGCGAACCCGGCGGAAGAGCCGCATTGCCCAATGCCAGTATCCTCATTCATCAGCCCTCCGGCGGCTTTCAAGGACAGGCTTCCGACATGTTGATTCATGCCGAGGAAATTTTAAAGACCAAGCAACGCATGACGCGGCTCTACGCGGAGCATTGCGGACGTTCCTACGACGACTTTGAGCGCGGGATGGATCGCGACCGCTTCATGACGGCGGAGGAAGCGCTTGAATGGGGTCTTATAGACCGTATTCTGAAGGTTCGGGAAGACACCAGCAGCCTATAAGCCTTGCCGCAAAAAAACGATTGCTGAAGATCGTTCCAGCGATTCCACATTTACGTTAGTGGCTGGGTAACGCTACCGCCTCCCGCTTCAGCCTGCCGGGGCAAGCCGCGTGATCACGCCCATCTCGTCGCTGTCGCGCACCTGCTTCAGATGCTCCTCCGCCTGCGTCGCCTCACGCTGGCGGTTCCACATCGAGGCATAGAGGCCGTTCCTTTCGAGAAGGGCGGCATGCGTGCCACGTTCGGCGATCTCGCCGCTTTTGAGCACGATGATCTCGTCCGCGCCGATGACGGTCGAAAGCCGGTGGGCGATGACCAAGGTCGTCCGGTTCTTCGAAACCACGTCGAGGGCCGTCTGGATTTCCCGTTCCGTCGTCGTATCGAGGGCCGATGTCGCTTCGTCGAGGATCAGGATCGGCGGCGCCTTGAGGATGGTGCGGGCGATCGCCACACGCTGTTTCTCGCCGCCGGAAAGCTTGAGCCCGCGCTCGCCAACCTTGGTATCGAAGCCTTCGGGCAGCGTCTCGATGAAATGGGCGATCTGCGCCACCTCGGCCGCCGCAAACACCTCGCCATCGCTCGCCGACGTGCGGCCGTAGCGGATATTGTAGGCGACCGTGTCATTGAACAGCACGGTATCCTGCGGCACCATGCCGATATGAGAGCGCAGGCTCTTCTGCGTCACGGTGCGGATATCCTGGCCGTCGACGGTGATGGTGCCGCTCTGGATATCGTAGAAACGGTAGAGCAGGCGCGACAGCGTCGATTTTCCGGCGCCCGACGGCCCCACCACCGCGACCGTCTTGCCGGCCGGCACCTCGAAGGAAATGCCTTTCAGGATCGGACGCGCCGAATCGTAAGCGAAGTGTACATCCTTGAAGGAGATCGCGCCCTTGTGGATCCGAAGCTCGGCCGCGCCGGGGGCATCCTTGACCTCCGCCTTCACCTCGAGCAAATCGAACATCTGCTCGATGTCGGTCAGACCCTGGCGGATTTCGCGGTAGACGAAACCGATGAAATTGAGCGGCGCGGAAAGCTGCAGCAGCATCGAATTGACGAAGACGAAATCGCCAACCGTCTGCTCGCCGCGCTGCACCGCCAGCGCCGACAGCACCAGCATGATGGTGGTGCCGATACCGAAAATGACACCCTGGCCGAAGTTCAGCCAGCCGAGCGACGTCCAGACGTCGGTCGCCGCTTTCTCGTAGCGTTCCATCGACTTGTCGAAGCGTTTGGCCTCCATCTCCTCGTTGCCGAAATATTTGACGGTTTCGAAATTGAGCAGAGAGTCGATCGCCTTGGTGTTGGCGTCAGTGTCGCTGTCGTTCATCGAGCGGCGGATGGCGATGCGCCAGTCGGATGCGCGGATCGTAAACCAGATATAGGCCCAGACGGTAAAGGCGGTGACGGCAAGATAGGAGAAGCCGTAGCCCCACCAGAAGATCACCGCCGTCAACAAAAATTCGATGACGGTCGGAACGGAATTGAGGATCGTGAAGCGCACGATCGTCTCGATGCCCTTGGTGCCGCGCTCGATGATGCGCGACAGCCCGCCGGTCTTTCGCTCCAGATGGAAACGCAGCGACAGCTCGTGCATGTGCACGAAGGTCTTGTAGGCGAGCTGGCGCACCGCATGTTGCCCGACGCTGGCAAAGAGCGCGTCGCGCAGCTGGTTGAGGCCGAGCTGGATCAGCCTGGTGACGTTATAGGCGATGACGAGGGCGATGGCGCCGGCAAGGAGCGGCGGTACCGCGCCGCCTGCGAGGTCCATCCTGCCGTTCAGTGCATCGGTGGACCACTTGAAGAAATAAGGGACGAGCAGCAGGACGAACTTGGAGATCAGCAGATAGACCGACGCCCAGACGACCCGCATCTTGAGGTCGGTTCGCCCGGCCGGCCACATATAGGGCCAGAGGTTGAATAGCGTCCGCAGCAGGTGTGATTCCGAAACTGTCTTGCCGTTTGCCATGCCGTGTCTCCAGTCCGGATGATTTGCTTCGATGTCCGGCAAGGCGTAGGGCAGGGGCGCGCCTGGCGCGCTTACCTGAATCCCGAACCGCCACCGGCAGATAGGGCGTCGGATCGAGGAATGCAACACGTACAGGGGCCGGGAAAAGTGAGACCGGGCGTTTCTCCCGCCCGGTCTCATCATGTCGCGTTGCGCTTAAGGCGCTACCTTTTAGAGGTGCTGCTTGGAGAGCCGTTTGCGGTGCAGTTCCTCGGCGTTCGGCAGCGCATCCTTCGGCAGGCCGAAAATCTGGCCGGGACGGATGCGATCAGGGTCGACGATCTTGTCCTCGTTGGCGATGTAGATCGTTGTATAACGCACGCCGAGGCCGTAGGTGCGGCGAGAAATCTGCCACAGCGTGTCGCCGCGGCGGATGATGACCGCCGCATTGTTTGCCGTCAGCGGCGCCTGTTCGATCGTCTTCGGCTGATTGCTCGCAGCATCGTTTGCGGTGGGCGCGGCCGGTGCGGGCGTGTCGGTCAGTTCACCGATGATCACACCCAACCCGTCGAGCCCGGCGCCGACCGATTTTGCATCCTTCGGCAGATCCTGCAGCATTTTCAGCGCCTTGGCGGCGGTTTGCGAGGAGGAGCCGGAGGCCTGCTTGAAGCTGTCTGACGCATCGGCTGCCGGGCGGAAGTCGGCGACAGACCGCAGCGCGAATTCCGTTGCCGAGCGCGCCGCCGCCAGCTGTTCGTCGCCGGGCAGCTTGCCATCGGCAAACAGCCCCTTCAAAAGCCCGAACGCCTTGCCGGCTTCGGCCTTGAGTTTGCCGAGTTCACCTTCGTCGAGCGGCACCATCGAGGAAGCACCATTTGCATCGGCGGGGCCGGCTTGAGCAGCAACCCGCACCTGATCGCCGGCCGGGCGATTGAAGTTCACCGCGGCCCGCACGATCACCTTGCCCGCGGGATCGACGACGTCGACGCGAATCTTATGATCGCCGACCGAAAGGGCCGCGACGCCGTCGATGACGAAATGGCCGTCGGGACCGGCCGTGTCCTGGCCGACAAGGCTGTCGTCGGCATAACCGAGGACCTTGGCGTGGGCCCGAGCCATGCCCGCAATGAAGATCTTGTTGCCCTCGATCTCCACGGCGTTGACCATCACATCGGGCGCAGTGGCCTTGTCGGTTTCGCCAGCACCGGGAACAGCCGGCGCCGCGTCTGTCCCACCGGCGGAGGCGCCGGGCAGACCGGGCGTCTGCAGCGCCAGCTCACCGGTCGGTGCTGCTGTTGCGGAAGGCGCGTCGGCTGCAGCGGGAGCAGTCGCAGCCTCGCTGGTTGCCGGCTTGTCGGCAGCCGGCGCCAATGGATTGGCGGCGTCGGCGACCTCGGTGCCGCCCGTCGGCGCCGTGATGATGCGGCTCGCCGCGCCGGGCTTGGAGACCATGGCGAGCAGGTTGGCGGCATTGCCGTCCTTCGGCACGGAAACGGTGGCGACTTCTTCGGAAAGAGCGGTCTTGCCATCCTTGCCCGTCACCTTGAGCACGAGCTGGTGGTCCCCGGCCGGAAGCGGGTCGTCGAGGACGGCGGCGAAATCGCCGCTCGGGCCGACATCGGCCGTCGTCACCACCTTTTCGCCGTCGAGTACTTCGAGCTTACCGTTCGGCTCGGCGGAGCCGGCGATGACGGTCGATCCATCAGGCTCGACGCGCAGGACGTCGAAGGCGGGAACCTTCGAGCCGGAATTTGCGGCCGCCGCGGTCGCGGCAGAGGCTGGCTCCGGCGCGCCGATCAGCGCAGCTTCGGCCTTGGCAATCGCGGCAGGCGCATCGGCGATGTTTTCCGGCAGCGACTGCACGATGGCGAGCGCCTTGGCACCGCCTTCCTTGGCCTTGGCGGCAATGGCCTGTGTTGCGGGATCGATGCCCTCGGGAACGGTGAAGCCGACAAGTGCGGTGAGCGTATTCATGGCCTTGGTTTTGGCGGCTGTGAAGACATCGGTGGCTGGGCCTTTGCCGTCGGCGAACAGCGCCTTCAGCTCGCCGAGCGCCATGCCGGCATCGGCCGAAAGGCGTCTAACCTGATCGCCGACCGCAGCCGAGTCGGCCACGGCAGGGCGTGATGTCTTTGCCGCTTCGTTAACCGTGTTCTTGAGCTCCGTGCCCGCCTGGTTGATGGCGTCGCCGACTTTGGATGCATCGCCGCCGATGCGCGGCATGACGAAGAATACCATGAGTAGGATTGCGATTACGAGCACTGCAAGGGCCAGCAAGCCGGCACGGTTCTTCATCATTATGTCTCCCAAGGCGGCAATTTGCCGTAGTAACCGAAATTGCTAGCGATTTCCGATGCTTTTCACAAGCATTCAACGCAATTTGGCAAGCTCGGCATGCTTCTTTTCAGTCAATTTTCTTGACTGCATTGAAATGGAATAGTTGTTTTGCCCTATGACCGAACAATCTGTACCGATTCGATCCATCTGCGTTTACTGCGGCTCAAGGCCGGGACGCGATCCTTCCCACATGGCGGCCGGGCGTGCTCTCGGAAGAGAGATCGCCGAATACGGCCTGCGCCTCATCTACGGCGGAGGTACCAAAGGCATCATGGGCGCGGTTGCGAGCGGGGTGCTTTCAGGCGGCGGTCAGGTGACGGGTATCATCCCGGAATTTCTGATCGATATGGAAGCGACTCGCCATTCGCTCGGTCAGCTCAACGAACTTATTGTAACCCCTGACATGCACGCGCGCAAACATACGATGTTCGAGCGTTCCGATGCCTTCGTCGCCTTGCCCGGCGGCATCGGCACGCTGGAGGAGATCGTCGAGATCATGACCTGGGCGCAGCTTGGCCGTCATGAAAAGCCGATGGTCTTTGCCAATATCAACGGTTTCTGGGATCCGATGATGGAACTGATGCGCCATATGACGGAAGAAGGCTTCCTGCACACCGCTCATCGGGTGCAGCCGCTCGTCGTCGACGACGTCGCCGGCATCATTCCGGCAATCATGGCCCAGGCCGCCCAGCTCGCCGCCGATCGCGAGGGCGAGGACGAAGTGATCTCCAAAATGTAGGCAGGGTAGGAACCCCTGGCACTGACCAGCCTATCTCTATTCAGCTATAGGCGGAAACAAGCTCCGTCACCTGAGATCGCATCCATCGGTTGGCGGGATCATTGTCGCTTGCCGCCGACCAGACCATCGATATCGGGCTTACCGCTAGATCGAGGGGAACTTCGGCTATCGCCAAGCCGAACAGGCCGGCATACCGCTTCACGATTCTGGTCGGCAGGGTCGCGATCAGGGGCGCTTCGAGGACAGCGGTAAGCACGGTCAGAAATTCCGGCGCAGCCACCGACACGTTGAGTCGCACGTTGATCCGCTTCAAGGCATCATCGATGCATCCTTCGATGGCGTCCTTCTGTGAAACCAGGGCATGCTTGAGCCCGACATAGCTGTCGCGATCCAAAATTTCGGGAAGATCGAGAAGCTTCGGATTGTAGCAACACATTAGCGATTGCTCGAACAGCAGGCTCCGCCGATGTCTGTTGTTGCCGTCATCATAGCAGCCGACGCCGAGGTCGATGATGTTGTCGTCCAGAAGCTTGTGGACAAGCTCGGGGTCGACCGCTCGCGCAAGCACTTTGATACCGGGGGCTATCTCGTTCAACACAGCGGCGAGACGCGGCACAAGCAGCACCTCAAGCTCACTGGAAAAGCCGATGCGGAATATCTGCTCGGCTTGTCCTGGCTCAAAGGTCGCAGGCGTTACGATCGCCTGCTGGGTGTGGCTGAGTATCTGCTCAACCGCTTCGGCGAAACGCAGCGCCCGATGGGTCGGCTGCATGACCTGGCCGACACGCACGAACAGCTCGTCCTGAAGCAATGTACGGAGCGTGCCGAGATTGTGGCTCATGGCAGGCTGCTGGATTTTCAGGCGAACAGCAGCTTTCGTAACGCTCCGCTCCTTCATGAGCGCGTCAAAAGCCACGAGCAGGTTGAGGTCGAAAGACCACAAATTGAAATGATCGATGGAGACAATTTCGTTCATCGATTTGATCGTTGCATGAATCTTCCCTATTGTCCATAGGCATCAGACAGCGCTGTCCCCGGTTCCAATTCAACTCGAAAGGAAGTTCCATGAGCGATCTTGGAAAGGAATATCGTATTGCCGGCGCGACAGTGAGAAAAGTGCAGGAGCAGTATCTGCACAACGTCCCGCCCTCGTTTCTCTACCCGGCTGCCGGATCTGAAGAGATCAAGGCCGTCGAACCGCGGCTTTCCGCCGTCGATATGGAAGAGGGCCGCGATGCCCTTGTGGTGAGCATTCACAGCTGGCTTGTCATTACGCCCGACCACGTCATCCTCATCGATACTGGTTCGGGTAACGACAAGGAAAGGCCGCGCAATCCCGGCTTTCACCATCAGACCATTCCGTTTCTCGACAGGCTGCGTCAGGCGGGTGTAGAGCCCGAAGACGTCGACTTCGTCATAAATACCCATCTTCACGTTGATCATTCCGGTTGGAATACCGTGCTCGAGGACGGAAGATGGATCCCCACTTTCAAAAATGCGCGTTACGTCTTCCCGCGCGCCGAGCAGGAATATTACGCGTCGACGGCGAGCCACAACGACGTCAACATTCCGAGTGCCGGCGTCTATGAAGACAGCGTGCGGCCAGTGATCGAGGCGGGGCTTGCCGATTTCATCGACGGCGCAGGCGGTCCTTTCCTGGATCGATTTTCCTTCTTGCCGACGCCTGGCCACAGCATCGGCCATATGTCCGTTCTGCTCGAGGCGGACAATGAAGCGGCAATCTTCGCGGGCGATGTCACACACCATCCGATCCAGGTGGAGCGGCCCGACCTCAACACGGTCTTCTGCGAATTCCTGGATCAGGCTGCCCAGTCGAGACGCCGCATCCTCGAACTCGCAGCCGATAATCGCGCCCTGTACTTCTCCACCCATTTCCCCGGTTCGTCTGCCGGATATGTCACCCGCGACGGCGAAAAATTCAGGTGGTCCTATGTCTAAGAACAATCTTGCATCTTCAGCTTTTGACCGCGGCGAGATCGTATTTGAGGAGCATTACATCGATAGCGGAACCGAAGGCATCAAGCTCTATCTCCGCAACAAGCGAAGGAAAGACCACGAGGACTTTCTCGCGGAGAAAACAATCGTGATGGTGCATGGGGCGACCTTCTCGTCCGGAAGTCTCTACGACGTACCCTTCAACGGGATGTCCTTCATCGACTTCCTCGCTCTTCGCGGCTTCGATGTCTTTGCAGTTGATGTCCGGGGCTATGGAAAATCAACCCGCCCGCCGGAAATGCAGGCGAACCCCGACCTCAACCCGCCGCTTGTCGCCACCGACACCGGCGTCGCCGATTTCGCAACGGCTGTCGATTTCGTTCTCCGGCTTCGCGGCCTGAGGGCCGTCAGTGTCTTCGCAATGTCGTGGGGCGGTACCGTTGCCGGCGCATACGCTGCGCGCAACCCAGACAAGGTCGTCAAGCTGGCGCTGCTCGCGCCGCAATGGCTGAGTGACGTTCCCATCCCCATCGATCAGGGTGGCGCCCTCGGCTCCTACAGGCTTGTTCCGGTCCATGCGGTCCTGGCGCGCTGGCTGGGCACCGCACCCGAATACGCGCGTGAACGTCTTGTGCCCGAGGGCTGGTTCGACCTCTGGGCCGAATTGACCCTCTCGGAGGAGACGTCGCAGGCCGACAGGGAGCAAGGCAGACTGCGAGCCACCAATGGGCCGATCCAGGACATCCGAACCTATTGGAGAGCTGGAAACCCCTACTATCGGCCGAGCGAGATTCGCGCGCCGGTGCTGCTGTTGCACGGCGAATGGGACATCGACGTTCCGCTTGACCTGGCTCGGGCCTATTTCGAGCAACTGACCGGCGCCTTCTACAGGCGATGGGTAGAAATCGGGGAGGCAACGCATCTCGCTCTCATGGAGAGCCACCGCATGCAGGCCTATTCCGAGATCGCCCGCTTCTTCGATGAAGCATTCAAACCGGAATAGAGTCTGAACGACGGGGCTCCGGTAGCGAATCCGGAGCCCTCGTCCTCCCTCAAGCCGGCAGCGTTCACGGCCATCAATCCAGTCGTTCCCATGACAATTCTGATCACCGCCATTTTGGATGCCGGACGAAGTGCCGTCGACATCGCGATATTCACCTTTCTGCCGCTCATGATCGTGACGTTTTCGCTGATGCGCTACCTCGAGGGCGTGAGTGCACTGCGATCGATCGCCGACAAGGCCAGCCCGCTCTTCCGACTTTTCGGTCTGGACGGTTTCGGGGCCTTGGCAATCATCCAGCTCAGCCTCGTCAGTTCGGCTGCCCCTGTCGCCGCCCTGTCGTTGATGGTGCACAAAGGAAGATCGGAGAAATTTATTGCCGCCGCCTTTGCCGCGGTGCTTGCGGCCGCACCGGCGAATGCCAGTTTTCCGCTCGCAAGCCTCGGGGTCGATCCGGGTTTGATCATCTTAAACGGCATTTGCGGAGCGCTCGTTGCGTCCACTCTCGCCTGTTGGATCGTTGGACGCCGTTCCTTGCCCGGAAAGATCTGTTCCTGCGACAGGGCGGATGACCGCGACGTCGCAAGGCATGATCTGCTGGCTGCGATCAATCGCGGCGGCGCGGATGCCATTGGCGTCATTTCTGCGATCCTGCCGATGCTCGTGATCTCACTTGCTCTGGTAAGGCTTACCCAGAGCACAGGCGCGCTTTCGGCCGTCACGTCTGCTGCGCAGCCATTGCTTCAGCTGCTCGGCGCCTCGCAGCAGGATGTCCTGTTCATCCTCACAAAGTGTCTGGCAGGATCGAGCGCAGCGGTCACGCTGTTAATCGACGCCCACAAGCAACTGAGCCTTCCGCCTGAGAAAATCATTCACGGATCCGCATTTCTGCTAAACCCTCTCGACCTTCCCGGCCTCTCCATCCTTGTCGCTTCGGTGCCGGCGCTCCGCTCGGTCGCAGGCGTCGCCGTCTTCAGCGCATTGGCCGGAATCCTCGTCCGCACAGCGCTGCTATCCTGGCTTTGAGCCAGGCGGTCGGATTTGCGATAAGCGCGATGGCTACTCCCTTCCTCGGCTTCCCTTCAGCATCGACCAGCTATAGAGGAACAGTCCCGCCCAGATCAGCGGGAAAGCGATCATGCGCGCCATGCCGAGCGGCTCGTGAAAGGCGAAGACGGCGATCAGGAAGATCATCGTCGGCGCGATATACTGCATGATGCCGATCGTTGAGAGCTTCAGCAGTTTGGCGCCGTTGGCATAGATCATCAGCGGCACGGCGGTGACGACACCGCAGCCGAGCAGCAACGACGTGTCGGCAAGGCCGGTACGGTAAAAATGGCCAAGACCGCTGCCATATTCGAGATAGAGGATGTAGACGAGCGCCGGCCCGCTGAGAATCAGAACCTCGAGGAAGAAGCCCTGGTTGGGCCCTAGCGGCAGCGTCTTGCGGAGCAGGGCATAAAAACCCCAGCTGACCGCCAGCGTCACCGCTACCCATGGAATGCCGCCGCTGTCCAATGCGAGAATGGCGACGGCAAGCGCCGCCAGCGCGATCGCTGCGATCTGCAGCGGCTGCAGCTTCTCCTTGAGCAGCACCGCACCGAGGAAAATGCTGAACAGCGGATTGATGAAATAGCCAAGCGCTGCATCAAGCGAATGGCCGGCGCCGATCGCCCAGACATAGGTGCCCCAGTTGACGGTGATCAACGACGCGGTCAGCGCGCCCATCGCCAGCATGCGCGGCGAGCGCAGTGCCGCGCGGATATCGGCTGTTCGCCCGAGCAGAACCAACACGATCCCGGCCAGCGGCAGCGACCAGACGATGCGGTGGGCGATGACTTCGGCCGGCGGAATATGCGCCACCGCCTTCATGTAGAAGGGCAGGAAGCCCCAGAGCAGATAGGCTGTCAGCGCAAAGGCGAAACCGCGCGGACTGTCTTCGTTCTTGATTAACGGAACGGATGCATCGGTCGACATCGGGTGTTTCCATCTTTGTTCTTCTTCTGATCCGGCCTAGCTTAAGCGCCGTGAATAGGCCAATTCATTTCGTTGAACCGACCCTCGATGGATCTGGGGCGAGACACTGGCGGCGTTTGCCCGCGGTTAGCCGAACCGGCGGGATGGGATTATTCCGCCGCGATCCTGCCGGCCAACTGCCGGTTCTTCATCAGCTTGTAGATAACAGAGTCCATCAGCGCCTGGAACGACGCGTCGATGATGTTCTCCGAGACGCCGACCGTCCACCAGCGCACGCCGTCGCTGTCGGTGGATTCGATCAGCACGCGGGTGATCGCCTCCGTGCCGCCATTCAGGATGCGCACTTTGAAATCGGCGAGCACCAGGTCGTCGATTTCGTGCTGATACTTGCCGAAATCCTTGCGCAGTGCGAGGTCAAGCGCATTGACCGGGCCTTCTGCATCGGCAACCGACATCAGCGTCTGGCCGTCGATGGTGATCTTGACCACCGCCTCCGAAACGATCTTCACGCGGCCAAGACTGTCGAAGCGGCGCTCGATCATCACCCGGAAGCCTTCGATGGTGAAGAATTCCGGGATCGTACCGAGCGTGCGGCGCGCCAGCAGCTCGAAGCTCGCATCCGCTCCCTCATAGGCATAGCCGATGGATTCACGTTCCTTGACGATCGAGATCAGGAGATCGAGCTTCGGATCGTCCTTGGCGACGATAATGCCGCGCCGCTTGAGGGCATTGATGAAGTTCGCCTTGCCGCCCTGGTCCGACACCATGACCTTGCGGAAATTGCCGACGCTTTCCGGCGGCACGTGTTCGTAAGTGCGCGGATCTTTCAGCAGAGCGGAAGCATGGATGCCGGCCTTGGTGGCGAAGGCGGAGGCGCCGACATAAGGCATCTGGTGATCCGGCGAGCGGTTGAGCAACTCATCGAAGGCGTGCGAGAGCCGGGTGAGGTTGAGCAGCCGTTCCTCGTCGATCGCCGTTTCGAAACGGCTGTTGTAGGCACTCTTCAGCGCCAGGGTCGGGATCAGCGTCACCAGATTGGCGTTGCCGCAGCGCTCGCCGATACCGTTCAAGGTGCCCTGGATCTGCCGGACGCCGGCTTCCACGGCAGCAAGCGAATTGGCGACCGCCTGGCCGGTGTCATTGTGAGCGTGAATGCCGAGACAGCGGCCGGGAACACCTGACGCGATCACCGCTTCGACGATGGCGCGGACCTCCGGCGGCTGCGCTCCGCCATTGGTGTCGCAGAGCACGATCCAGCGCGCACCGTTTTCATAGGCCGTCTTCGCGCAAGCGATCGCATAGGCCGGATTGGCCTTGAAGCCATCGAAGAAATGTTCGCAGTCGACGATCGCCTCCTTGCCGGCGCCGACCGCCGCCTTGACGCTTTCGGCGATGCATTCGAGGTTTTCCTCGTTGGTGCAGCCGAGCGCCACCGCGACATGATAGTCCCAGCTCTTGGCGACGAAACAGACAGCGTCGCTTTTGGCCTGCAGCAGCCCGGCGATGCCTGGATCGTTGGAGACCGAAACGCCTGCCCGCTTCGTCATGCCGAAGGCGACGAAGGTGGCCTGGCTCGTGCGCTTCTCGCTGAAGAAGGCGGTGTCCGTCGGATTGGCGCCGGGATATCCACCTTCGACGTAATCGAGGCCGAACTCATCGAGCATGTCGGCGATCGCAATCTTGTCCTCGACGGAAAAGTCGATGCCGGGCGTCTGCTGCCCGTCCCGAAGCGTCGTGTCGAACAGATAGATGCGTTCTTTCATGTCGTTTCCTCCCGGCGAGCGGGTGTTGTTGTACTGCGGATGCTGCCCCTCATCCGGCTGCCGCCCCCTTCTCCCCGTTCTGACGGGGGAGAAGATATATGCCGGAGCGTCTCGCTGGGCACGTCCCCTCTCCCCGCGAGCGGGGAGAGGGTTAAGGTGAGGGGCTGCCCCAAATCATCAGTCCGGCTTCCCGGCAAACTTATCCGTCGCCCGGATCAACTGATCGAGAATCCCCGGCTCCGAATAGGCATGGCCCGCACCCTCTATCAGGTAGAACTCCGACTTCGGCCAGGCCTTGTGTAGCAGCCAGGCATATTTGGCAGGGCAGGGCATATCGTAGCGACCATGCACGATCACGCCCGGAATGTCCTTAAGGCGGCCCGCATCCCGGATCAGCTGCCCTTCGTCCATCCAGCCGGCATTGACGAAGAAGTGGTTCTCGATGCGCGCGAAGGCATAGGCGAATTCCGGCTCCTCGAATTTGCCGCTGGTCGCCGGCTCCGGCAGCAGCGTGATCGTTTCGCCTTCCCAGATGCTCCAGGCTTGCGCGGCCTCAAGGCGCACGTTCCGGTCCTCGTGCGTCAGACGGCGATGATAGGCATGCATCATTTCATGCCGCTCTTCCGGGGGAATGGGAGCGATGAAGCGTTCCCACTTATCCGGGAACATTTCCGAGACGCCGAACTGGTAGTACCAATCGAGCTCGGCCTTCGTCAGGGTGTAGATGCCGCGCAGGATGAGCTCGGACACGCGCGCGGGATGCGTTTCGGCATAGGCGAGCGCCAGCGTCGAGCCCCAGGAGCCGCCAAACACCTGCCATCGGTCGACACCGGCCATTTCGCGCAGCCGCTCGATATCAGCGACGAGGTGCCAGGTCGTGTTGGCATTCAGTTCCGCATGCGGCGTCGACTTGCCGCAGCCGCGCTGGTCGAACAGCATGACGTCGTAGCGAGCCGGATCGAAAAGCCGGCGGTGGGCGGGCGAGATGCCGCCGCCCGGGCCGCCATGCAGGAAGACGGCTGGTTTGGCGCCGGGCGTTCCCGAGCGTTCCCAGTAGATCACATGGCCGTCGCCGACATCGAGATGGCCGGAGGCATAGGCTTCGATTTCGGGATAGAGCGTGCGCAATACCTCGGTCATATTTTCACGCCTTTCGCGGGCCACGCCCGGGTGTCGTGGTCGGGATGCTGAAAGGAGATGATCGCCTCCTGCCGCGCGTAGAAATCCGGGTCCTTATAAACAGGAGCGTCGAAGATTTCCTCGACCCAGGGCAGGCGGGCCTCGTAATTGACCTGGATCTGCGGCGCGAGATCGCTGCGGTCGTCGAAGGTGCCGATCGCAAGCTCCAGCCCACCTGGATGCCGGTAGGTCATCGGCGTGCCGCAATTGCTGCAGAAGCCGCGATCGATATTGACCGAGGATTGAAAATAGCTCGGCTCGCCGCGCGTCCATTCCATCCCTTCCTCCGGTGCTGTGACCAGCGCGGAGAAGAAGCCGCCGAACTGCTTCTGGCACATGCGGCAATGGCAGATCGACGGCCGCCCCAACTGGCCC
Source organism: Rhizobium sp. NLR22b (assembly GCF_019685295.1). NCBI lineage: Bacteria > Pseudomonadati > Pseudomonadota > Alphaproteobacteria > Hyphomicrobiales > Rhizobiaceae > Rhizobium > Rhizobium sp. NLR22b. Next base: position 135,649 of record NZ_JABDWM010000013.1, on the reverse strand, counting down.
GATATGCGGAAGCGCACGGCGCCGCACTGGCATCCGCCTGTTCTGATCTTATCCGTCATGTGTTTCTCCGAGTGGCCAATGGGAAGTGTCCTGATCCGGGTGCTGATGGTTACTTGCCGCGATCGCCTCCTCGCGGTCGGGCGTTTCAGGCTCTGGTTCCACCGGCAGGCCGTCGAGTGTGTGGAACCACGACACCTTGCGCCCGGTGTTCGATTGCATCACGGGCTTGACCTTATCGGGCTCATCAAGCGAGCCGAGCGCGATGTTGATGAAGTCCGCTTCCGGAATATCGTAAAACAGCGGCGTGCCGCAATCGCCGCAAAAGCCGCGCCGGACGAGATCGGAGGAGCGGAACCACTTCGGTTCGCCGCGCGTCAGCTGGAAACGCTCGCGCTTGGCCGCAGCGAGCGGCAGGAAATAATTGCCGGCTGCCTTCTGGCACATGCGGCAATGGCAGATATGGGGATAACCCAGTTCGCCCAGCGCGCGATAGCGAACCGCGCCGCACTGGCATCCGCCGGTCTGTCTCGCCGTTTCCATCAGGCACGCTCCTCCGGCGGCCAGACCGGCGTATCGTGGTCGGGGTGCTGGTAGGAAATCAGTTCGTGCAGGAAGGAGCCCGCCGTCAGATCCGCCTCGGTCCGTTCTCCCGGCAGTTCGTGCAGATGATCGACGAAGCCGATCTTGCCTTCCAGACCCCATTGAATGGTCGGCGGCAGCTGCGACGGATCGTCGAACGCGCCCGCCGCAATCGCCATTCCGTCCGGCGCCTCATAGGTCAGCGGCGTGCCGCAATCGCCGCAGAAACCGCGCTCGACGAAATTCGATGAGCGGTACCTTTTGCGCTCCCCCCGCGTCCACTCAAAGTCTGCGCCGCGCACCGAGACCAGCGGTGCATAATAGGCTCCGAACGCCTTCTGGCACATGCGGCAATGACAAATCGACGAATCCTTGAGTTCGCCGCTGACGCGGAAACGGATCGCCCCGCACTGGCAGCCGCCGGTATAGGTCTTGGTCATGGCAGGTCCCTCCGCCAGGATGCCGATAAAAAAGAGAAGACTCCTCCCATATTTGCGATTGCCGGGAGGTTGCTTCGAAGCAGCGTGGCATCGCAGCCCCTCACCCTTGTCGGGAGGGGTTGGGGAGGGGTATTTGCGGCAACTTCGCCGATCACCGCTTGACCTCCCACGTCGTCACCCGCTCGCCGGTCACCACATCCTTACCGTCCTTCAGCTGGATGCCCTTTGCCGTCAGCTCGTCGCGAACCTTGTCTGCCTCGGCGAAGTTTTTCGCCTTCAGCATTTCGAGACGCATAGCGACCAGCGCATCGACCGCTGCTGCGAAGGCTTCATCGATTTCGACCTTCTTCGGCAGCACTCCGAGGAGCGCCGCACTTGCGGCGAAGACGGCATCGTTGCCGGATTGCGCCAGCGCATGCAGCGCTTGCACCGCCGCGACCGTATTGAGGTCGTCGGCAAGGGCATGGAGCACGGCCTCGTCAGGCTCGGCATCGCCGGCTTCCGTCGCAGGCCACTTGGCGAGCAGGCGTTCGGCCTCTTCCAGCCGTTTGATAGAGAAATCGATCGGCTCGCGGTAGTGCGTCATCAGCATGGCAAGACGCAGCACTTCGCCCGGCCATTTGCGGCCGCCGAAGGTTTGCGTGTGCAGCAGCTCGTGGATGGTGATGAAATTGCCCTCGGATTTCGACATCTTGCGGCCCTCGACCTGCACGAAGCCGTTGTGCATCCAGACATTCGCCATCACCTCGGTCCCGTGGGCGCAGCGCGACTGGGCGATCTCGTTTTCATGATGCGGGAAGATCAAGTCCAGCCCGCCGCCGTGAATGTCGAAGACATCGCCGAGGTAGCGCCGGCTCATCGCGGAGCACTCGATATGCCAGCCGGGCCGGCCGCGGCCCCAGGGGCTCTCCCAGCCGGGTTCGTTGTGGCTCGAGAGCTTCCAGAGCACGAAATCGCCCGGGTACTTCTTGTGCGCATCGACGGCGACGCGGGCGCCGGCCTGCTGTTCGTCGAGCGGCCGCTTCGAGAGCTGGCCGTAATCGGCCATGGATCTGGTGTCGAACAGCACTTCGCCTGCCGCCACATAGGCATGCCCGTTGCCGATCAGCTTTTCGATGATCTGGATCATCTCGGCGATATTGTCGGTGGCGCGCGGCTCGACATTCGGCTCGAGGCAGCCGAGTTCGGCGACATCCGCGTGAAACTGTGTCTCGGTCTTTTCGGTGACCGCGCGGATCGCGTCGTTCAGCGGCAGCTCCGGATGATCTCTGAGCGCCCGCGCATTGATCTTGTCGTCGACGTCGGTGATGTTGCGGGCGTAGGTGACGTGATCTCTGCCATAGACATGGCGCAGCAGCCGGAACAGCACGTCGAAGACGATGACCGGCCGGGCATTGCCGATATGGGCGAAATCATAGACCGTCGGGCCGCAGACATACATGCGGACATTGTCGGGGTCGATCGGCGCGAAGACCGATTTTTCCCGCGTCAGCGTGTTGTACAGCCTCAGTTTCGGCGTGCGGCCCATTTCACTCTCCCAAATGCACGATCAGAAAAATATCGCGACCGGCAGGCCGGGGCGTTTCGCATCTTGACTATTGGGGAGACGAAAACGGCCAGGCCAGCGCGTGCGCTAGCGAATAATCTTTCCGCAGATAATGCAGATAACCGTTTTCATGCCGCGTTTTATGGCGCGGGAATGACGTTTGGTCAAGAGGGGCGAGGAAGGATCGGCGGCAACTGGAACGACCTCTCCGATGCCGTGCGTCCCCTGAGGCTTGTCTGCCATTTTCGTGGCGCAAATCGCGTATAGCCGCTTCAAAAGCTGCTGAAAACACGGGGGAATGAGTGGCAAGCGTTGTTCGATGGACGATCGGTGCGGCTGCAATTCTGGTGGTCGCATCCGCCGCATATTTCGCATACGATTTCGGCATGCTTCGCTTCAACTATCCGTCCTTATCGCAGTATCCAATCCAAGGCATCGATGTCAGCCATCACCAGGGCGACATTGATTGGAAGACGGTGGCCGCGCAGCCGAACGTGCGTTTTGCAATCATGAAGGCGACCGAAGGCGGCGATCACAAGGATTCGAGATTTGCCGAGAACTGGCAGCGTGCCGGAGATGCTGGGGTGGTGAGAGGCGCCTACCATTTCTTCACCTTCTGCCGCCCGGGCAGGGAACAGGCGCAGAATGTACTGGCGACGGTGCAGAAGGCGCCGCGCACCCTGCCTATCGCCATCGATCTGGAATTCGTCGGCAATTGCAACAAGGTCCCGACGGTCGATGAGATGGCGACGGAGGTGAATGCCTTCGTCACCGAACTGAAAGCCATCTTTCCGGAAAAGCCGATCTTCTACGTCACGCAGGAATTCTTCGATCAATATCTGAAGGGCAATGAGGCCCGCTTCCCCGAGCACTACCTCTGGCTGCGAAGCGTGTTCGACGAGCCGACGCAGGAGGGGTGCAATCGCTGGTCGATCTGGCAATTTGCCGACAATGGCGCCCTGGACGGCATCCGGGGACCAGTGGACCTCAATGTCCTATGCCCCGCCGAAACAGATTTCGCACATCTGTTCCCGGCCGTTGCCGCGAACTGAAGCGTCCGTTTATTCCGGCAGGCGGTAGTCGACGAGCTTGTTCTCGCGCACGATGAACAGCTTGCCCGTCTCTGTCACGCCCGGACCGAGCAACGGCAGGATCGCCTTGGCGACCTCGGAAGGATGCGGCAGCGTCTGCGCATCTTCGCCCGGCACGGCCTGCGCCCGCATCGCCGTGCGGGTGGCGCCCGGATCGACGCTGGTGATGCGCAGCGGCGTCGATTGGCTCTCGCCGGCCCATGTCCGGGCCAGTGCCTCGACAGCGGCCTTGGAGGCGGAATAGGCGCCCCAGAAGGGCCTGCACTTGTGGGCCGCGCCCGAGGAGAGGATCACGGCGCGGCCGGCATCCGAGCGGGCGAGCAGCGGATCGACCGAGCGGATCAGCCGCCATGTCGCCGTCACGTTGATGGTCATCACCTTCTCGAACACCTTCGCTTCGATATGGCCGATCGGCGAGATGACGCCGAGCACGCCGGCATTGGCGACGAGGATGTCGAGCTTGCCCCAGCGCTCAAAGATCGAGCCGCCGAGCGCGTCGATCGCGTTCATGTCGGCAAGGTCGAAGGGCACGAGGGTCGCACTGCCGCCGACGGCTTTGATCGCATCGTCGAGATCCTCCAGTCCGCCGACCGTGCGCGCGCAGGCAATGACATGGGCGCCAGCTTTGGCAAGCTCCAGGGCTGTGAAGTAGCCGATGCCGCGCGACGCACCGGTGACGAGTGCGATCCTGCCCTCAAGATTGATGTTCATCTGCCCGGTTCCGGATTTGCTTGCGAAGGTGAGGGGCGCAATAGGCCCCTCGGAAGCGAAAGTCAAAGCGGCAGCGGCTCAGCCGTTGCTGGCAAGCATCGAAAGCTTGTTGCCCATGGATTCGCCGTTCTTGTCGAGCAGCCGGGTCGGATAGTCACCGGTGAAGTAGTGGTCGGTGAACTGCGGGCGGGCCGGGTTGCGGTCCTCGCCGCCGACGGCGCGGTAAAGCCCGTTGATCGACAGGAAGGCAAGCGAATCCGCACCGATATATTTGGCCATGGCTTCGACGTCGGCATACTGATTGGCGAGCAGCTTGTCGGCGTCGGGCGTATCGATTCCGTAGAAATCCGGGAAAAAGATCATCGGACTGGCGACGCGGATATGGACTTCGCGCGCACCGGCCTCGCGGATCATCTGTACGATCTTCAGCGACGTAGTACCGCGCACGATGGAATCGTCGACCAGTACCACGCGCTTGCCTTCGATCATCGCCCGGTTGGCGGAATGCTTCAGCTTGACGCCGAAGGCGCGGATCTGCTGCGTCGGCTCGATGAAGGTGCGGCCGACATAGTGGTTGCGGATGATGCCGTATTCGAACGGGATGCCGCTTTCCTGCGCATAGCCGAGAGCCGCGGGCGTGCCGCCATCCGGCACCGGCACGACGACATCGGCATCGACAGGCGATTCCTTGGCGAGGTTCATGCCCATGTTCTTGCGCGTCGTATAGACGTTGCGGCCGCCGACGACCGAATCCGGACGGGCGAAATAGACATATTCGAACAGGCAGAGACGCTCCGGTTGCGGCTTGCTGGGCTTGCGGGCATCGACGCTGATCGAGCCGTCAGCCTGGATTTCGCAGATGATGACCTCGCCGTTTTCCACGTCGCGGATGAACTTGGCGCCGATGATGTCCAGCGCGCAGGTTTCCGAGCAGAAGATCGGCTTGCCGTCGAGTTCGCCCATGACAAGCGGGCGGATGCCGGTGGGGTCGCGTGCGGCAATCAGCTTGGTGCGGGTCATGGCAAGCATCGAATAGCCGCCTTCCATTTGGCGGATGGCGTCGATGAACCGGTCGGATGTCGAAGCATGGCGCGACCGGGCGATGAGATGCAGGACGACCTCGGTATCGGACGTCGATTGACAGATGGCGCCAGTTGCGATGATCTGGCGGCGCAGCGTCAGGCCATTGGTGAAATTGCCGTTATGGGCAATGGCGATGCCGCCTTCCTCCAGTTCGGCAAAAAGCGGCTGCACGTTGCGCATCGCCACTTCGCCTGTCGTCGAATAGCGCGTGTGGCCGATCGCTATGCTGCCGGGCAGGCGGGCCAGCGTCATCGGATTGGTATAGTGATCGCCGACCAGGCCCATATGACGCTCCTGATAGAAGCGCTTGCCGTCGAAGGAGACGATGCCGGCTGCCTCCTGTCCGCGGTGCTGCAGGGCATGCAGCCCGAGAGCCGTGAGAGCTGCGGCATCGGGATGGCCCAGAATTCCGAAAACACCGCATTCTTCATGCAGCGTATCTCCGTCGAGCGGATCGTCGATTGGGAAGGAATGGGACTGGTTCATTTCTGCGGGCCTCTGCTCTCACAAGAATGGATCGGCATTTCCAATATCATATACCGGAAACCTGGCAGCTTTCCGATAACGTCATGCTGAACGACATTTGCTTTCAAAGCTCGTTTTCCGGCTCTGAAACGGCTGAGGCCCGGCGGAGCTGGAATGCCCGGCCGGACCTTAACTTTACGTCCCGCTCAAATGGCAATTGCCGGACGGCGGGTCAAGCTCTTGAACACTGCGTCAATTCGCCGGCTGCAGCGCGCTGCCTGCAGGCGCGTCTTCCGCCGGCGCTTGATCGGCCGCCGGCGGCGTGGCGCCTTCGCTGCCCTGTGCCGGCGACTGCATCTTATCACGGAAGCTCGCCTGTATCATCTGGGCGAATTGCTCCGGCAGCACCGCCTTCAGCTTTACGACCATAGAGTCCAGGAAGGGCTTCGACTTGGCTTCGTTGACCCAGGCCGGTCGATGGTCGACATCGACAAGCCAGTTCCAGAAGGCGACGGCGACCACCATCAGCAGCAGGCCGCGGGCCGCGCCGAACAGGAAGCCGAGCGTGCGGTCGAGGGCGCCGATGCGGCTGTCGATGATGAAATCGGCGATCTTCATGGTAATGAAGGAGATGACGATGAGCGCGATCAGGAAGACGACGGCTGCCGAACCGGCGATCGCGATGCGGTCGTCATCGGTATATTTCTTCGCATAGGGGAGCAGGTAGGGATAGAGGTAATAGGCGGCGGCGGCCGAACCGCCCCAGCTCGCGATCGAAAGGATCTCCCGCGAAAAGCCGCGGACCATCGCCAGCACGGCGGAGAAGAGCACGACGCCGATGACAATACCGTCGAAAATCGTAATGGGCATGTAAATTCAACTCCAGGACTGCCGCTCGGCGGCCGAGTCGCGCCTTATCGTGTGCCTCCTATATCATCACCATTCCCGGCAATGAAAGGATCAAACCTCGTCTTCCACACGCAGCGCTCCCTTCGACCCGGCGATGCGCGCCACCAGATCCGGCAGGCTTTCGACCTCGCTCCATCGTCCGCCGGATCCCTTCGGCAGCTCGGCGGAGGCGGAAGGAAGCAGCGCTGCGGAAAAGCCCAGCTTCTCGGCTTCCTTGAGGCGCTGGGCAGTGTGCGCAACCGGCCGGATGGCGCCCGACAGGCTGACTTCGCCGAAATAGACGCAATCGGCAGGAAGGGCAATACCAGCAAGCGAGGAAACCAGCGCCGAGGCGACGGCGAGATCGGCCGCCGGTTCGGAGATGCGGTAGCCGCCGGCGATATTGAGATAAACGTCGTGCTGGCCGAGCCTGACGCCGCAATGAGCCTCCAGCACCGCCAGGATCATCGACAGCCGGGCCGAATCCCATCCAACCACCGCCCGCCGCGGCGTGCCGAGCGAGGTCGGCGCCACCAGCGCCTGCACCTCGACGAGCACCGGACGGGTGCCCTCCATGCCGGCAAAGACCGCAGCACCGGGGGATTTTTCGTTGCGCTCGCCGAGGAAGAGCTCGGAGGGATTGGCGACTTCGCGTAAGCCTTTGTCAGACATTTCGAAGACACCGATCTCATCGGTGGGTCCGAAGCGGTTCTTCACCGTGCGCAGGATGCGGTAGTGGTGGCCGCGATCGCCTTCGAAATAGAGCACGGCATCGACCATGTGCTCGACGACGCGCGGCCCGGCGATCTGCCCGTCCTTGGTCACATGCCCGACGAGCACCATGGCGGCTCCCGTCTGTTTGGCGAAACGGATCATCGACTGCACGCCGGTGCGCACCTGCGTCACCGTTCCCGGTGCGGAGTCGGCAAGTTCGCTCCACAGCGTCTGGATCGAATCGATGATGACGAGATCCGGCCGTTTGCCCTCGGCGAGCGTCGCCAGAATATCCTCGACATTGGTTTCGGCCGCCAGCATCACGTCGGTATCGGCCGCGGCAAGCCGCTGCGCCCGCAGCCGGACCTGCGCCACCGCCTCCTCGCCGGAGACATAGATGATCTTGTGGCCGCGCCGCGCCAGGGCGGCGGCCGCCTGCATCAGCAGCGTCGATTTGCCGATGCCGGGATCGCCGCCGATCAGCACCGCCGAGCCGCGCACGAAACCGCCGCCGAGCGCCCGGTCGAGCTCCGACATGGCGGTATGGATGCGCGGCGCCTCCTCGATCTCGCCCGACAGCGCCGTCAGCGTCACCGGCCGGCCCTTCTTCGGCGTCTTGCCGGGACCGGAGCCGATGCCGCCCATCGGGTCCTCCTCGACGATGGTGTTCCACTCGCCGCAATTGTCGCATTTGCCGGCCCAGCGGTTGTGAACCGCGCCGCAATTCTGGCAGATGAATTGTGTCTTGGCCTTCGCCATCAATCTTTCTTTCAGTCGCGTTCCACAAATGAAGCCATCGAATGCTTCATCGAATCATTGTCGTGCTCGAGATAATGGCTATCGCGATGGATCAAAACTAATGATTTCCCCATCAGCCTTCGCCGTGCCTATGCTTTTCGCCTGTGATCATCAGGAACGGTGGAAGATGTTCGACTATTCGCTCGCGCATTGGCTTGCATTTCTATCGGCGGCGGTTTTGCTGAACCTCTCGCCAGGCCCAGACATCGCCTTCATCCTTGGCCATACGATGAGAGGCGGGAAAAGCGCCGGTTTTTCCGCATTGTTCGGCGTCTGGTCAGGCGCCTGCCTGCATGTTCTGATGGCGGCATTGGGCCTTTCCGCGGTGCTTGCCGCCTCTGCCTTGGCATTCTCTGCGGTCAAATGGCTCGGTGCCGTTTATCTCGTCTGGCTGGGCATTCAAGCTCTGCGTGCCAGCGGCGACGGTGGCCTGATCAATGCCACTGGTGAGGAAATCCCGGCCGCAAGGATCTATCGGCAAGGAATCCTGGTGTCGCTGCTCAATCCGAAAGTGGCGATATTCTTCCTGGCATTCCTGCCGCAATTCGTTGCCGAGGGGGCAGGGCCGGCATGGGCCCAACTGATGCTGCATGGCGGACTCATCATCGCCGTCGCCGCCTTCATTGAACCGCCGCTCGTGCTCCTCGGAGGACGCCTTGCCGATGCGCTCAGGCGTAATGCGAAAATCCGACGATGGCTCGATCGCAGCCTCGGCGCGTTTTTCGTGGCGCTCGGTGTGCGTCTTGCCCTCAGCAGTCGATGACAGCGAGGCCTATTCCTCGGCGACGTAGCACCGTTCGTGGCGCAGCCCCATGCTGGTGAGGATCTCGTAGCCAATCGTGCCCGCCGCCCGCGCCACGTCGTCGAGGGGCATGTTCGTTCCGAACAGCTCGACATAATCGCCGGCGCGCACGGCGTTCTCGGGCAGGTCGGTGATATCGAAGATCGTCAGGTCCATGGTGATCCGGCCCGCGACCGGCACCCTGTGTCCGGCAATGAAGCCTTGCCCGCCCTGCGGCACCACCTGGCGCAGCGGTACGCCGCCGCTCGACTGGCTGCGCATATAACCATCGGCATAACCTGCGGACACGATCGCCAGCCGGCTTTCACGGCGAAGCTGCAGCGCTCGCCCGTAGCTGACGGTCTCGCCGGCCTCGACGGTGCGAACCTGGATGACGCGCGCTTCCGCGGTGGCAACCGGCCGCATCGGGTTGGCCATGCCGCAGACCGCCTCGCCGCCATAGAGCGAAATGCCGGGACGAGTCAGGTCGAAGTGATAGTCTGCGCCGAGAAAGATGCCGGCCGAGGCGGCAAGGCTTGAATCGATGCCTTCATACGCGGCCGCAACCCTACGGAATGATTCGAGTTGCTGCCGGTTCATGGCATGGCTGGGATCGTCGCCGCAGGCGAGGTGGCTCATGACCAGCACCGGCGCAAAGCTGGCCGGCCGCGAGACGTCGTCGGCAAGGGCAATGGCGTCGTCGATGCGCAGCCCCAGCCGATTGAAGCCGGTATCGACATGCAGCGCGCAGGGATAATCGCCATAATCGGCAAGCACTGCCATCCAGAAGGCGAGTTGTTCGTCGGACGAAATCACCGGCACAAGATCGTTCTCGAAGAAGCGCCGTTCGGCTCCCGGCCATATGCCCGAGAGCACGAAGATGCGCGCCTCCGGCGCATAGAGGCGAAGCGTCACGCCCTCGTCGACGGTCGCGACGAAAAAATCCCGGGCGCCCGCCAGGTAGAGCGCTTCGCCGGCATCCTCGATGCCCATGCCGTAGGCATCCGCCTTAACGACCGCGGCGGCGCGCGCTGCGCCCGAGCGGCGCGCCATGTCGCGCCAGTTCTCCGTCAGCGCGGTCAGGTCGACCGTCAGCCGCAGTCCTGCGGAAGCGAAAAGATCGTCGTCTTCGAAGGGGATGGGAAAATCTGTCATGAATCGCCGTGAAGAAATGGAAGGTAACCACCCGAACCAGTCTAAAGACGATTGTGGTCAAGGGAAAGCGCAGGCAGTCCACATACCACCCTTTGCCTCTTGTCCGATCACTTTTGTTCAAGACGCCTACCAGCTTCCGCGCTAATCTTAGCGGATGCACAACGTATCCCAGAAAGAGGCCGCGGAGGCCATGCCGCTTGCCAATGTGGAATCGGCCCGCTTCTGGCGGGATACCCGTTTCCGCGGCATGGAGTGCCTGAGCGCCACCTTTCTCACGCATGAGTATGCGCCGCATGCGCACGATACCTTCAGCATCGGCGCGATCGAAAGTGGCACTCAGATTGCCACCCTCAGCGGCAGGCGGGAGGAAACCGGGCCGGGCGATCTTTATCTGATCGATCCCGGTGTCATCCATGACGGCGCCCCGGGCGGTGAAGGCTACCGTTACCGTATGGTCTATCCCGACATGAAGCTGTTCGTCGATATTCTGGAGGATGTCACCGGCAAGGCCTTCCACGCGACGCCGTCCTTCGCCGGCGCGCTTCCACGCGATCCTGAGCTCGCCAATGCCTTTCATGCCGCCCATCGCACGCTCGAAAGGGGCGCGGGGGCGCTGGAGGCCGATGAAGGCATGTTCTCGGTGCTGGCAGCGATCTTTGCGCGTCACGGCAGCACGATTGTCGTGCCTGTCGATACGCAGGAGCGAAGCGCCGTCGCCCGCGCCCGCGAATACCTGGTCGAGAATTTCGAAAGCGATGTCGGCCTTGAGGAACTGGCGGGCGTGGCGGGATTGAGCCGCGCTCATCTCATCCGCGCCTTCCGCAAGGAATATCATATCACGCCGCACGCATTTCTGACGGATCGGCGCGTGCAGGTGGCCCGCCGGCTGCTGCGGCAGGGGCACATGCCGGCCGATATCGCGCTTGAATGCGGTTTTGCCGATCAGGCGCATTTCACCCGGCATTTCAAGGCGCGCACGGGGGTAACCCCCGGCCAATTCCGCCTGGGCTGATCACTTTCGTTCAATACAGCCATGGTGGGCTGGGCTAACCCTCCGCGATCTTGATCAGGAGATTGCCATGTTGCAGCACAGCCGGCCATCCAGCGAATTTCTCGCCGGAATGCGTGCCATTTTTCCGCTTGTTATCGCCGTCTTGCCGATCGGTCTCGTCTTCGGCGCGGTCGCCGCCACCAAGGGCCTTTCGCCGCTGGAAACGACACTGATGAGCGCGCTTGTTTTCGCAGGCGGTTCGCAATTCGTGGCGATGGACATCTGGACGCATCCGGCAAGCTGGGTCAGCGTCGGCTTCGCCGCCCTGCTCGTCAATATCCGCCATGTGCTGATGAGCGCGTCGATCGGCACGAAGATGCAGTGCTTCACCGGTGTCAAACGTTATATCGCCATGCTCTTCCTCGCCGACGAGCTCTGGGCCATGGCGGAATTCCGGGCCGGCAGCACGAAGCTGACACCCGCCTGGTATGCCGGAATCGTCATGCCCTTTTACCTCACCTGGGTCGGCTCTTCGCTGACAGGCGCACTGCTCGGCGCCTTTCTCGGCAATCCTGCCGTCATCGGCCTCGACTTCGCCTTTCCGGCCGTTTTCGTCGTGCTCGTCATGGGCTTCTGGAAGGGGCCTGAAACCGGCGCAGTCCTTGCTGCAAGCGGTGCCGCTTCCGTTGCTGTCCACCATTTCGTCCCGAGCGTCTGGTATATCGCCGCTGGTGCGCTGGCCGGTCTGGCAATGGCCCTCTGGCAGGGCAGGGCGCGGGAGCAGGCGGCATGACGCTCGACCTCAACACCTTTATCGCCATCCTCACGATGGCTGCCGCAACCGTCTTCACCCGCGTCAGCGGCCTCATCCTGATCCGGCATGTCGAGACCGACGAGCGCCGGACAACGGCGATCGAGGCCATTCCGCCGGCCGTGCTGATGGCCGTCATCGCCCCGACCGCCTTTGCGACCGGCTGGGCGGAGACGCTGGCCTGCGCGGCAACGGCAATCGCCGCACGCCGCCTGCCGATGCTTGCGACCGTCGTGGTCGGCGTCGCGACGGTTGCATTATTGCGGGCCGCAGGGCGCTGAAGAAAATCGACGCGGGAAACCGCGTCAATGTTCCTCGTATTGTATGAAGGAAGGATCTGCGAGATCGGCGAAGCGCGTGAATTCCGCCTGGAACGCGAGCTTCACCGTGCCCGTCGGTCCGTGACGCTGCTTGGCGATGATGACGTCGGCCGTGCCCTTCACCTTGTCGAACAGCGCTTCCCATTCCGGGTATTTGGGATCATGAGGATCGCGCGGCTCCTGGTTCTTGACGTAATATTCCTCGCGGAACACGAAGAGCACGACGTCGGCGTCCTGCTCGATCGAGCCGGATTCACGAAGATCGGAGAGCTGCGGGCGCTTGTCGTCGCGGCTTTCGACCTGACGCGACAGCTGCGACAGCGCGATGATCGGAACGTTGAGCTCCTTGCCGAGCGCCTTGAGGCCGGTGGTGATCTGGGTGATTTCCTGGACGCGGTTGTCGCTTGACTTGCCGGAGCCGGTCATCAGCTGCACGTAGTCGACCACGAGCACGTCGAGGCCGCGCTGGCGCTTGAGGCGGCGCGCCCGCGCTGAAAGCTGGGCGATGGAGATGCCGCCGGTCTGGTCGATATAGAGCGGCACCTTCTGCATCATCATCGAGCAGGCGACGAGCTTTTCGAAATCGGCATCGTTGATGTCGCCGCGACGGATCTTCGAGGAGGAGACTTCCGTCTGCTCGGAGATGATACGGGTGGCGAGCTGTTCGGACGACATTTCGAGCGAGTAGAAGCCGACGACGCCGCCGTTCTTGGCTTTCATGCTGCCGTCCGGCTGCACCTCGCCCTCATAGGCGGCAGCGATGTTATAGGCAATGTTGGTCGCAAGCGAAGTCTTGCCCATGCCGGGGCGTCCGGCGAGGATGATCAAGTCCGAACGCTGCAGGCCGCCCATCTTGGCATCGAGCGAATGGATGCCGGTGGAAATTCCGGAAAGGCCGCCGTCGCGTTCCTTGGCGACGGCCGCCATGTCGATCGCCAGCGCCACGGCGTCGTTGAAGGACTGGAAGCCGCCGTCGTAGCGGCCATTTTCGGCGAGCTCGAACAGCCGGCGCTCGGTATCCTCGATCTGCGACTGCGGCGGCATGTCGAGCGGCGCGTCATAGGCGATGTTGACGACGTCCTCGCCGATGGTGATCAGCGCCCGCCGCAGCGCGAGGTCGTAGATCGCCCGGCCGTAATCCTCGGCGTTGATAACGGTGACTGCATTACTGACAAGGCTCGCCAGATATTGCGAAACCGTCATGTCGCCGACTTTCTCGTCGGCCTTCAGGAAGGTCTTGATCGTTACCGGATTGGCGATCTTGCCCATGCGGATGATGTCGCCGGCGACCTCGAAGATCTTCCGGTGCAGCGGTTCGTAGAGGTGGATCGGCTTCAGAAAATCCGACACCCGGTAATAGGCGTCGTTGTTCATCAGGATGGCGCCGAGAAGCGCCTGCTCGGCTTCGATATTGTTGGGTGCTTCGCGGTAATGCTGCTCCGACGGAGCAACGGCTGCAATCTTTCGAGCGGCGTCGTTCATCATCATCCGTTCTGTCTTTTTCCAACTCCGGATTTGCAATTCCGGATGGAGAAAATCAAGGGGCTGCGACAGGAGCGGGGCTCGTCTCACTTAAATCCTGAACGCTGTGCCCATTGTTCGACTTCTCCACAGTCCCGGGCGACACAATTCAGAAATACTGGCAGTGTCACCCGCAGGACACGGTACGGAGCCGACTCAGCTCATCCGTTCCGGAGAAGGATATGTTAGCCCGATGGCATCGGGCACGCAGCAAAAACATCCGGGTATCCCCCGCTAAAAAGGCGACCGACGGCTGCGCGAACCCGGAACGCACGGAAAAGAAAAAGCCCGGCGCGGTGGCCGGGCTCTCCCTCTCGCGGACTGTCCGTCGAGAATTATGCTTCGTCTTCGTCTAGGCCGTCGGCTTCCGGATCGAAGAAATCTTCCGGACGCAGTGCGTCTTCGTCAACACCGTAGATCGCGTCGACCGAGGTGAGTTCTTCGCCCTTGGCCTGACGCTCTGCCTCTTCGGCAGAACGGGCAACGTTCAGCTCGATGTTGATTTCGACTTCGGCATGCAGCTGCAGCTCGACCTTGTGCAGGCCGATCGCCTTGATCGGCGTGTTGAGGTGAACCTGGTTGCGGCCGATGTTGAAGCCTTCCGCGGCGAGAACTTCGATAACGTCGCGGGCAGCGACCGAGCCGTAAAGCTGGCCGGTTTCGCCGGCGGAGCGTACGACGATGAAGGACTTGCCGTCGAGAACGTCGGCGACCTTCTGGGCTTCCGACTTGCGCTCGAGGTTACGGGCTTCGAGCGTCGCGCGCTCGGATTCGAAGCGAGCCTTGTTGGCGGCATTGGCGCGCAGCGCCTTGCCGAGCGGCAGCAGGTAGTTGCGGGCAAAGCCGTCGCGAACCTTTACGGTTTCGCCCATCTGGCCGAGCTTGGAGATGCGTTCGAGAAGGATGACTTCCATTTTCTTGTTCCTTTCTTGTGTCTCAGATTTTCGTGTCGGATTGTTTGGAGGTATCGGCATCTTTCGCCGGGGTGAGCGCGATCGCCTTGCGCGTATCGCTGAGACCCAGGACGAGGATGAGGAGAGCTGGCAGCAGCATGAGCATCGAAGCCAGGTAGCAGAGGATGAGGGCCGGTATGCGCCAGTCCTTTCCACGTGTGCGGAAATGCAGCGAGGCGAAGCCGGAGAGCATGAAACCGGCGCCGAAGGTGCCGATCACGGTCGCGCCGACGAGCGCTGGAACGCCGCCGAAGAAGCAGGCAGCAAGCCCGGCCAGAAAGATGAAGATCGAATTGCGGTTCATGCGCAGCGACGAAGGAATATCCTCGCGCGGCCGAAGGCCCCGGCCGGATGCGGCGACGATGCGCACGGCGAAATAATAGGCGGCAAACAGCATGCTGACCCACATGCCGCCCTGCACGGCCGGCAGCATCAGCAGGATAAGCGATTTGGTCTGCGCGGTTGCCGCCGGATCGGGCATGAATTCCGGCTGCTGCTGTTTGACCGAGGTGATCAGCAGATCGACGATCGGGTCGGTGATATCAGGCCCATAGCCGATCATCACGCCGATGACGATGACGGCAAGCGTCACCAGTCCGCACAGATGCAGCAGGATATCGGAGAGCGGATACCAGGCAAGCAGATGGTCGGGGCCGCCGAGTTCGGAGGCGGGACGCGCGAGATTGGCGAGATGGCTCAGCCAGCCGGCCGGCAGCAGCGTCACCAGCGTCATGATGAGCGCGAAAGACGGGGAGATGAGGACCGCACCAAGCGCCGCTCCCATGACGACGGCCGAAATCGCGGCGGCATTGCCCCAGCCAAGCCCGACGATCAGAATCGGCAGCGCCGAGGCCGTGTAGAGCAGCGCGCTGAAAAACGACGGCTGCATGCTCGCGCCCAACACCAGCAGGGCGGCGGTCAATCCGGCGAGTGCGCCGATCAGCAGCGTTTTAAGATCCGGTCGTTTCAAGGTCGCTGTCCTGCTTCATCAAGCAGTTAGAGGCTGTTGCTGAATCGAATTCAGAAACGTCTCAACATGGGTTTTAAGAATTCCGATCCGCGCCCATCGCGAAAGGGAGAAGGGAAGGCACGAATGCCTTCCCTTAAATGTCATCACATCGGCCGATCAGGCGACGACGTAAGGCAGCAGGCCGAGGAAACGCGCGCGCTTGATCGCCTGGGCGAGTTCGCGCTGCTTCTTCTGGGAAACGGCCGTGATGCGGGACGGAACGATCTTGCCGCGCTCGGAAATGTAGCGCTGCAGCAGACGTACGTCCTTGTAGTCGATCCGCGGTGCGTTTGCGCCGGAGAACGGGCAGGTCTTGCGGCGGCGATGGAACGGACGACGGACCGGTGCGGAGGAAGCTTCAGACATTCTTATATCTCCTTATGCACGGTCTTCGCGGGGAGCGCGGTCCGGACGCGGGCCACGCTGGAAATCGCCGTCGCGGCGCGGCGGACGGTCGCCGAATTCGCGACGCGGGCCACGATCGCCACCTTCGCGCGGGCCGCGATCGTCGCGGTCGCGCTTCTGCAGCATGGCAGACGGGCCTTCTTCGTGCTTTTCGACGGCGATGGTCATGTAGCGAAGAACGTCTTCGCTGATGCGCATCTGACGTTCCATTTCCTGGATCGCTGCTGCCGGTGCATCGATGTCCATCAGGGCGTAGTGTGCCTTGCGGTTCTTCTTGATGCGATAGGTGAGGGACTTGAGGCCCCAGTTTTCGATGCGCCCGACCTTGCCGCCGTTAGCTTCGATCACACCCTTGTACTGTTCTACGAGGGCATCGACCTGCTGAGCGGAAATATCCTGCCGGGCAAGGAATACATGTTCATAAAGAGCCATGACAGCTTTGCCTTTCTTGCGTTTGGTTCAACCCGATATTCGGCGGCTAAGCCTCAACGACTGCTCCTGATTGGGCGGGCCCAGGCAAGAAAAGCGTTTCCGAGACGGTCGAGAGCGGAGACACGGGAGGCTGGAACGCTTCCGTTCCGAACGATTTCCAAGCGGAAACCGGCCCTCCGTTCAGCCACCAGCCAGAAGACCGGGTTAACGAACAGCGCGGCTTATACGGATTTTTGCGCGAAACGCAAGGGACAGTCAGCATTGTTCTCGCGGCGAGTTCAACAAAGGTAGTCCTGCTTTGCGTAAACCGTCGACGAAATGGTCGTAGTGGTTGGTGGCGACATAGGGTGTCAGAAACTTCCAGTAGTGTTCGAGGTCCGTCGGTGCGTGTGCTAGAATTTCCGGTATTAGCCGCCGCGCTTCGTCGTGGCGATCGAGCTGTCCTAGACTCGCGAGGAGCACGAGTCGGTTGAAATAAGCACGGCGGAGCGACAGTCCGCGTTCGGAATAGTGAGTAGCCTCCTCGTAGTTGCTGAGATGGTAATGGGACAACGCTAGTCGGTCGAAAAAGTGATAGGTAAAGGGGTCATGCGGACTAAGCCGCAGGGCCATGTGCAGCGGGTCGCAGGCTTCGGCGAAATGGCCGGCGAAAATGCGAGCCCATCCGAGCGCCATGTGCGCGAGTGCAAAATTGGGGTTGAGATCGATCGCCTGCTGGGACGCCTCGACCGCGGCTGGAGCGTTATGAGCCGCAAAATGGCCGAGGCACATAACATAATGAGAGTAGGGATCGCGCGGGTCGAGCGCGACAGCACGTTCTGCCTCGAGGCGAAGTTCAGTACTGTCCCTGTCGACGTCGTCGCTGAAGCCGCGGAGACAGCGGGCGTAGAGCGAGCGGGCCAACATCATGTGGGCGCGCGCAAAGCTGGGATCGAGTTCGATGGCTCGCCGATGCCAGATGATGGCCTCGCTGAAATGCTCGGCCGTATCCTGTGCGTTATGCAGCCAGGTGCCGCGCATGTGGCTCTCGTAGGCATCGAGGTTGTCCGTGGTTCGCAGCAACGCACGGCGGCTTTCGCCGATAAGGATTTCAGGCTCGATGGCACCGACGACGTTTTGGGTAAGTTCGTCCTGAATGGCGAAGATATCGGCGATTTCACGGTCGTAGCGTTGTGCCCAGAGGTGCACGCCGCTTTCCGCCTCGATCAGCTGGCCTGTGACGCGAATACGCATCCCGACCCTGCGCACGCTGCCTTCTACGATATAGCGCACGCCGAGATCGCGCCCGATTTGCTTCACATCAACCGCGCGTCCCTTAAACACAAAGGACGAGTTCTGAGCGATGACGAAAAACCAGCGATAAAGCGAGAGCGCCGTGATGATGTCTTCGGTCAAGCCATCGGCGAAGAACTCCTGCTCCGGGTCATCGGACATGTTGACGAAGGGTAATACGGCGATCGAGGGTTTGTCAGGCAGTCTGAGTGGTCCGCCGAGCACCCCCGCTTCAACAGGGTCCTCGCGGCTCCAGTCAACCCGATGCACGGGCACCGGGCGGGGAATGTTTTTCAGTGTGCGATCGCCCATCGACACGAGCGGAAAGTCCAGCTTGCCCTCGATCTGCTCCCGCAAAGCACCGGAAACACAGATACCTGAAGGCAGCGCCACTTCTTGAAGGCGGGCGGCGACGTTCACGCCGTCGCCAAGCAAGTTATCTCCGGAGACGACGACATCGCCGAGGTTGAGCCCAAGGCGGAACTCCATGCGTCGATCCACAGGCAGGTCCGCATTTCGGCGATGGAGGGCGCGCTGGATCGCGACGGCTGCACGGACGCCTTGCACTGCGCTGTGGAATTCGGCGACCATGCTATCTCCGGCGCTGCCGAAAATCCGCCCGCCATGCTCGCGCACCAGATCACCGATGGTGGCGCCATAGACACTGAGTGTCGCAAGGGCGTCTTCCTCGTTGGCTGCAACAAGGCGACTGTAACCGGCAACGTCGCCGGCAAGTATCACTGCGAGCTTTCGTTCCACGGGGTGAGCGCTCCTGCGGCGCTGCCGGCACTATATAAATCTAGCTGAAATGCCGAGAACGGAGAAGCGAAATCGCCTCCGGAGCTTGACCTCGTCGTTGCAGTGCGTGGTGCGAGGGCCAGGCGATGTACGCTCCGCCGGGAGCGGATCCGACCACGAATGGCCGCATCGATTGTGGGATGTCCGTTTGCCTCACATCGGCATCGGGTACTGGCGGTGAACCTTTTCGATTTCAGCCAAAACCTCGATCGACAGCTTGAGATTGACGGAACTCAGGTCAGTATCGAGCTGCTCCATCGACGTCGCGCCGATGATGACCGACGTCATGAAGGGCCTTGATCGGCAGAAGGCAAGCGCCATGGCTGTCGGATTGAGGCCGTACCGGGCTGCGAGCGCCACATAGGCCTTGGTCGCCGGCTCCTGCAGCGGCTGCAACCGGCCGCCGATATCGGGGTTGATCGACGCGCGCGAACCCTTCGGTCTCAGACCATCGACATATTTGCCGGTCAGGATACCGCCGGCGAGCGGCGAATAGGCAAGCAGCCCGACATCCTCGTGATGCGAGAGTTCGGCGAGATCGAGGTCGAAATGGCGGTAGAGCAGATTGTACTCGTTCTGTACGCTGGCGACGCGCGGTAGACCCTTCTGTTCTGAGAGCGTCAGATATTTCTGGATGCCCCAGGTGGTTTCGTTCGAAAGGCCGATCGCGCGAATCTTGCCTTCCTTCACCAGCGCGCCCAGTGTTTCCATGATCTCGACCATATTGGCGACAGCCTTGTCTCGATCCTGGGTGAAGGGATTGTAGCTCCAGTTCTGACGGAAGTGGAAATGGCCGCGGTTCGGCCAGTGGATCTGGTAGAGGTCGACGTAATCCGTCCTCAGCCGTTTCAGGCTGGCCTCGAGCGCCTGGCGGATGTTCTTTGCATCCGCGCCTTCGCCGCCGCGCAGATAATCGCGGCCGCGGCCGGCGACCTTGGTCGCAAGCACGATATTTCGACGCTTGCCCGATTTGCTGAACCAGCTGCCGATATAGTCTTCGGTCCAGCCCTGTGTTTCGGGCGAAACCGGTGTGGTTGGGTAGAGTTCGGCGGTATCGAAGAAATTCACGCCCTTCTCGACGGCGTAGTCCATCTGCGCATGAGCGTCGGCTTCGCTGTTCTGCGAGCCCCAAGTCATGGTGCCGAGGCAGATTTCTGAGACGGAAATGTCGGTTCGGCCTAGGGAATTGTACTTCATGGAAAAACCTTGGGAGAGAGAGGGAAGCCTTGGAAGGGTCTGGGCAAATCTAGGCCGGATTTGACGGAGCGCAAGAGCAAAATCCGGGCTTTTGCGCGGGCGCGAAAGGCTTTGCGGAGAATGGCGCGCCACTTGACTCTGCCGGAAAGAATGTCAATTGGAGGCAAAACAGCCTTGAGGGGCACAGTCAGGGACATGAACATGACCATCGCTTTCACTTTTCCCGGCCAGGGCAGCCAGGCCGTCGGCATGGGCAAGGATCTCGCCGAGAATTTCGCCGAAGCCCGCGCCGTTTTCGAAGAGGTTGACGAGGCACTTGGTGAAAAGCTTTCCGATGTCATGTTCAACGGGCCTGAGGACACGTTGACCTTGACGGCGAACGCCCAGCCGGCGCTGATGGCGGTATCGATCGCCGTCGTCCGTGTTCTGCAGGCCAGGGGGCTGGATCTGAAGTCCAATGTTGCCTACGTCGCCGGCCACTCGCTCGGCGAATATTCGGCACTCTGCGCCGCCGGCACTTTTTCGCTCGCCGATACGGCGCGGCTGCTGCGTATTCGCGGCAATGCCATGCAGGCGGCCGTCCCCGTCGGCGTCGGCGCCATGGCCGCGATCATCGGCCTCGAACATGCCGATGTCGTTGCCGCCTGCGAGGAGGCGGCCGCCATCGGCGCCTGCCAGATCGCCAACGACAATGGCGGCGGCCAGATCGTCATCTCGGGCGAGAAGGCAGCTGTCGAAAAGGCCGCCGGGCTTGCGACCGACAAGGGCGCCAAGCGCGCCATCCTGCTGCCGGTCTCCGCTCCCTTCCATTCCAAGCTGATGGCGCCTGCGGCCGAGGCCATGCGCGCGGCGCTGGTAACGGTCGCCAAGTCCGATCCGGTCGTGCCGCTGATCGCCAATGTCCGCGCCGCGCCGGTGACCGGCGCCGACGAGATCGCCAGCCTCCTGGTCGAGCAGGTGACCGGCCAGGTCCGCTGGCGCGAGACGGTGGAATGGTTCGCCGCAAACGGCGTCACGACGCTTTACGAGCTCGGTTCCGGCAAAGTGCTGACCGGCCTTGCCCGCCGCATCGACAAGACAATCAACGGCGTCTCGGTCAATGGTCCCTCGGATATCGACACGACCGTCGCCGCCCTCATGGCCTGATTGATATCTCCAGATATAAGGAACCTTTCCATGTTCGATCTTTCCGGCCGCAAGGCTCTCGTCACCGGCGCATCGGGCGGTATCGGCGAGGAAATCGCTCGCCTTCTTCATAAGCAGGGCGCCATCGTCGGTCTGCACGGCACCCGTGTCGAGAAGCTGGAAGCGCTGGCGGCCGAGCTCGGCGAGCGCGTGAAGATCTTCCCGGCCAACTTGTCGGACCGTGACGAGGTGAAGGCGCTCGGCCAGAAGGCCGAGGCCGAGCTCGAAGGTGTCGATATCCTCGTCAACAATGCCGGCATCACGAAGGACGGCCTGTTCGTGCGCATGAGCGACGAGGACTGGGATGCGGTTATCGAGATCAATCTGACGGCGACCTTCCGCCTGACGCGCGAGTTGACGCATCCGATGATGCGCCGCCGCTATGGCCGTATCATCAACATCACCTCCGTCGTCGGCGTCACCGGCAATCCGGGCCAGGCCAATTACTGCGCCTCCAAGGCTGGCATGATCGGTTTCACCAAGTCCTTGGCGCAGGAAATTGCCACCCGTAACGTGACGGTCAACTGCGTCGCGCCCGGCTTCATCGAAAGCGCCATGACCGGCAAGCTGAACGACAAGCAGAAGGAAGCGATTATGGGGGCGATCCCGATGAAGCGCATGGGCACCGGCGGCGAGGTCGCTTCGGCTGTTGCCTACCTTGCATCCTCCGAAGCCGCCTACATGACAGGCCAGACGCTGCACGTAAACGGCGGCATGGCGATGATCTGAAACGACAAACTGTTGGCACGGGGATATTTCCCGCAATAGCATGTTGAGCAATCACGAAGCGTTGATTTTCTGGCTTTGCGGCAGGCTTAAACCATGTTAAGCGGGCCAATGACTGTGAACAGTCGTCCCGAGAAAGCAGACGGACCGGCGGGCTTTTCGCAAGCCTGGGACATCTCTGAAGCCGGGTGAACGAGTTTGCCGAGGATGTCTGAAAACATCGCAGGCTGAAACAGGGTAGGGATGCCGCAACGGCATTCCGATCAGGACATAAGGTCGAGGAAACCGACATGAGCGATATCGCAGAACGCGTAAAGAAAATTGTTATTGATCATCTTGGCGTTGATGCCGACAAGGTCGTCGAGAGCGCCAGCTTTATCGACGATCTGGGCGCTGACTCGCTCGACACGGTCGAACTTGTCATGGCATTCGAAGAAGAATTCGGCGTCGAAATTCCTGACGACGCAGCCGACTCGATCCTGACGGTCGGTGATGCAGTGAAGTTTATTGAGAAGGCCCAGGCCTGATCCTATATATTTGAGAAAGGGCGGGCCTGGAGTCCGCCCTTTTCTTTTCGGCATATTTCTCCATAGAACATAAGAGACGGGGGAAAGCACGCGATGAGACGTGTCGTCATCACCGGTACCGGCATGGTATCACCCTTGGGATGCGGAACTGAGGTGGCGTGGTCGCGGCTGCTTGCCGGCCAGAACGGCGCTCGTCTTGTAACCGAATTCGAAGTCGACGACCTTCCCGCCAAGATCGCCTGCCGTATCCCGATCGGTGACGGTACCGACGGCACCTTCAGTGCCGATCAGTGGATGGAGCCGAAGGAGCAGCGCAAAGTCGATCCCTTCATCATCTTCGGCATGGCCGCCGCCGATATGGCGCTCGCCGATGCCGGGTGGCATCCCGAAACCGATGAGGATCAGATTGCCACCGGCGTGTTGATCGGCTCCGGCATCGGCGGCATCGAAGGCATCGTCGAGGCGGGTTACACCTTGCGTGACAAGGGCCCGCGCCGCATCTCCCCCTTCTTCATTCCCGGCCGCCTGATCAACCTCGTTTCCGGCCAGGTTTCAATCCGCCACAAGCTGCGCGGACCCAATCATTCGGTCGTCACCGCCTGCTCGACGGGCGCGCATGCGATCGGCGATGCCGCGCGGCTGATCGCGCTTGGTGACGCCGACGTCATGGTCGCCGGCGGCACGGAATCTCCCGTCAGCCGCATTTCGCTGGCGGGATTTGCCGCCTGCAAGGCGCTGTCGACCCAGCACAATGACGAGCCGCAGAAGGCTTCGCGCCCCTATGACCGCGATCGCGACGGCTTCGTCATGGGCGAGGGCGCCGGCATCGTCGTGCTCGAAGAGCTGGAGCATGCCACAGCCCGCGGCGCCAAGATCTACGCCGAGATCGTCGGCTACGGCCTATCGGGTGACGCCTATCACATTACCGCGCCTTCCGAAGACGGCGAGGGTGCCGGCCGCTGCATGGCGATGGCGCTGAAGCGCGCCGGGCTGACGCCGGCCGACATCGATTACATCAACGCCCACGGTACTTCGACCATGGCCGACACGATCGAGCTCGGCGCGGTCGAGCGCCTGGTCGGCAACGCGGCGTCGAAGATCTCCATGTCCTCGACCAAGTCGGCGACGGGACACCTTCTCGGTGCTGCCGGCGCGATCGAGGCGATCTTCGCGACACTTGCCATCCGTGACAATATCGCGCCGCCGACGCTCAATCTCGACAATCCCGAACGCGAAACGGCGATCGATCTTGTTCCGCACAAGGCGCGTGAGCGAGAAATCAATGTGGCGCTGTCCAACTCGTTCGGATTCGGTGGCACAAATGCATCGCTCGTGCTGCGCCGATACGCACAATAAGGGTACCGTCGTAGCAGGCCGGGTGAAAGCACAACGACCGGCAGCGGCTTCGTTGAACGGCGGCAGAACCTGCTTTTGCCGCATTGCTTCGCGAAATAGCGGAATGAGGGCTGAGTTATAGAGGATTGCCGGTGAGCGATACGACGAACCAGAGCAACGACACCCAGGCGCAGAAGGGACCGATCATCCCGAAGTCGCCGAGCGAAGCCCTGCGTCCGGAACGTGTTCCGGAGCCGCCGAAACGCTCCAGGAACGCCCGCAGCCAGATCGTTCTTTTCCTGAACTTCATCATGACGATGACGGTGCTGGTCTGCGTCCTCGCCGTCATCGGCTTCTACTACGCGACCTCGACCTATCAGAGCCCGGGCCCGCTGCAGACCAACACCAATTTCATCGTCCGCAACGGTGCGGGTCTGGCGGAAATCGCCACGAACCTCGAGCGCAACGCGATCATCTCCGACGCCCGTATTTTCCGATATCTGACGGCGACTCATCTTTCCGCCGGCGAGAGCCTGAAGGCCGGCGAATATGAGATCAAGGCGAGAGCCTCCATGAGCGATATCATGGAGCTGCTGAAATCGGGCAAGTCCATCCTCTATTCGGTGTCCTTTCCGGAAGGCCTGACGGTCCGCCAGATGTTCGACCGCATGCTGCAGGATCCGGTCCTGGAGGGCGACCTGCCGGCCGCGTTGCCGGCAGAAGGCAGCCTGCGTCCGGACACCTACAAATTCTCGCGCGGCACCAAGCGCTCGGAAATCATCGAGCAAATGGCGGCTGCGCAGCAGAAGCTCGTCGATCAGATCTGGGATAAGCGCGACGCCTCGCTGCCGCTGCGATCCAAAGAGGAATTCGTGACCCTCGCTTCGATCGTCGAAAAGGAGACCGGTATTCCAGACGAACGTGCCCATGTCGCCTCCGTTTTCCTGAACCGGCTTGGCAAGGGCATGCGTCTGCAGTCGGATCCGACGATCATCTATGGGCTGTTCGGTGGGCAGGGAAAACCAGCCGACCGGCCGATCTACCAGTCGGACCTGAAGCGGGACACGCCTTACAATACCTATGTCATCAAGGGCCTGCCGCCGACGCCGATCGCCAATCCCGGCAAGGATGCGCTGGAAGCCGTTGCCAACCCTTGGAAGACCCAGGATCTCTATTTCGTCGCCGACGGCACCGGCGGCCACGTCTTTGCCGCGACGCTCGAGGAGCACAATGCCAACGTCAAGCGCTGGCGCAAGCTCGAGGCCGACAAGGGTTCGGATCCGAACATCGCCGTCGACGGCCAGCCGGAAGAGCAGCCGGGCGACAACGGCGCGACTGTCGTGCCGCCGAAGAAAAAGAAGATCAATTGACAGTTTTCGGGAGGCTCGGATGGCTTTGCAGTCCATGACCGGTTTTGCGCGGCGCGAGGGAACGAGCGGCCGCTGGCGCTGGGCATGGGAGCTGCGCTCGGTGAATGGCAAGGGTTTCGACCTGCGCCTGCGCCTGCCGCCCGGCCTCGAACGCATGGAGGCGGAGGTCCGCCGCCTTGCCGGCGAAACCTTCAGCCGCGGCAACCTGCAGGCATCCCTATCGGTCACTGCCGACGAGAACCGTTTCGAGGCGGTGCTGAACAAAGAGGCGCTCGCTGCCGTGCTTGCCATGCGCGAGCAACTGGTTGACGTGATCGATCCTGCGCCGTTGAAGCTCGATACGCTGCTTCTCGTGCGCGGCATCGTGGAGTTCCGTGAAGGCGAGGATGGCGAGGAGGCGCTTGCCGCCCGTGACGCAGAAATTATTGCCGGCCTGCTCGCCGCGCTTGCCGATCTCAAGGCAATGCGCGCACAGGAAGGGGCGGCGCTCTCCCGCATCCTTCTCGATCACGTCGCGACGATCGAGGGTCTGACCCGGACGATCGAGATGGATTCCTCACGTTCGCCGGCTGAGATCGCGGCTAGGCTTGCGGCACAGGTCGCCTTGCTGATGGACGGCATGGCCGCCCTCGACCGTGACCGGCTGCACGCCGAGGCCGCTTTATTGGCGACGAAGGCGGATCTGCGCGAAGAAATCGATCGCCTGAAGGCACATATCGCCGCCGCGCGCGATCTCCTGGAGAAAGGCGGGCCTGCCGGGCGCCGGCTGGACTTCCTTGCACAGGAATTTAACCGAGAATCGAATACCATCTGCTCCAAGTCGAATGCCTCGGCGGTCACTGCCGCCGGCATCGAACTGAAAGTCGTGATCGACCAGTTCCGCGAGCAGGTCCAGAATTTGGAGTAGGACATGAAACCGGCGAAATCCTCGCCCGTACAGATCGCCCGTCGCGGTCTGATGCTTGTAATTTCGTCGCCATCCGGCGCCGGCAAGTCCACAATTGCGCGCACGCTTCTGGAGACCGACAAGCATATCGGCCTCTCCGTCAGCGTCACCACGCGCCAACGCCGCCCGAGCGAGGTCGAAGGCGTGCATTACCATTTCAAAAGCGTGCGCGAGTTCGAGCGGTTGCGCGATAGCGACGCACTGCTCGAATGGGCCGAAGTGCATGGCAATTTCTACGGTACGCCGCGCGAGCCGGTCGAGCAGGCCATGGCCGAAGGTCGCGATATGCTCTTCGATATCGATTGGCAGGGCGCCCAGCAGTTACAGGAGAAGATGTCGGCCGACGTCGTCTCGATCTTCGTGCTGCCGCCGACCATGACGGAGCTCCAGTCGCGACTGCATCGCCGTGCCGAGGATTCCGAGGCGGTCATTCAGACGCGTCTGGCCAACAGCCGCGCCGAGATTGCCCACTGGCGCGAATATGATTATGTCATCGTCAATGACGATCTCAACACCGCCTTCGACGCCGTCCAGTCGATCGTCAAGGCCGAACGCCTGCGCCGTGACCGCCGCCACGGCATGTTCGATTTCGTCCGCGAATTGCTGGAAGAGACGCCGTCGCTCTAGCGAGCCGATTGCGCGAGTTCGTGTCCTGATGCGGCGCTCGCCGGTGACAGCCAGGTCGACACTGGAATTCGCTGACATCAGGTTTGAGACAGCATCGCGCCAGGTCACCTACCACGGCATTGAAATGGCGCGCTCGCTACCTCGGAAAATTCGCTGGGCGCGCCTGCCCCCTCAGAAGGGATAGTGCTGGGCAGAATCCTCCACCGTGATCCAGCGTAGGTCGGTGAATTCGGCAATCGCTGCCTTGCCGCCGAAGCGGCCGTAGCCGCTGCCCTTGACGCCGCCGAAGGGCATTTGCGCTTCATCGTGCAGCGTCGGGCCGTTGATGTGGCAGATACCGGATTCGATGCGGGCTGCAACCGCCATCGCCCGCTGGATGTTGCGGCTGAAGACGGCGGATGACAGGCCGTATTCTGTGTCGTTGGCGATGCGGATTGCTTCCTCCTCGCCGGCGACGCGAATGATCGGCTTGACCGGGCCGAAGGATTCCTCCGCATAGACGCGCATGTCGGGGGTGACGTGATCGAGCAGCGTCGCCTCGACCACGGTGCCGGAGCGCTTGCCGCCGGCCACGAGTTTTGCGCCCTTGGCGGTGGCATCGGTGATCAGCTCCTCCATTTTCCTGGCGACGTCGAGGCTGATCAGTGAACCGAGAACGACATGGCCGCGCGGGTCGCCGGCCGGCAGCTGGCTGGCGCGGGCGACCAGTTTGGCGACGAACTGATCGGCGATCGCCGTGTCGACGATGATCCGCTCGGTCGACATGCAGATCTGGCCCTGATGCATGAAGGCGCCGAAGATCGCGGCATTGACGGCGCCGTCGATATCGGCGTCGTCGAGAATGACCAGCGGCGCCTTGCCGCCGAGCTCGAGCAAGGCGGGCTTGAGATATTTGCCGCAGGTCTCGGCAATGATCCTGCCGACCTTGGTCGAGCCGGTGAAGTTGACGCGCCTGACGGCCGGATGGGCGATCAGTGCGTTGACGATCTCAGGCGCATCCTCCGGCGCATTGGTCAGAACATTGATGACGCCGGCCGGCAGGCCGGCTTCGGTCAGCGCCGTGGCGATCAGCCGGTGCGTGCCCGGGCATTGTTCGGATGCCTTGAGGATGACGGTGTTGCCGCAGGCGATCGGCATGGCGATGGCGCGGGTGGCGAGGATGACGGGCGCATTCCACGGCGCGATTGCGAGGCACACGCCGGCCGCCTGGCGAACGCCCATGGAAAGCGATCCGGGTTTGTCGGACGGGATGATTTCGCCTGAAATTTGCGTCGTCATCGCGCCCGCCTCGCGCAGAATGTTGGCGGCGAGCATGACGTTGAAGCCGGCCCAGGGCGCGGTGGCGCCGGTTTCCTCGATCATCAGCCGGGTAAATTCGGCCGCTTTCGAATCCATGATGTCGGCGGCCTTCATCAGGATGGCGCGGCGCTGGCCGGGCCCGGTCTTCGACCAGGCGCCGAAGGCGGCGGAAGCGGCGTCGACGGCCGCAGCGACATCCTCGAGGCTCGCGGCGGCCGCGCGGCTCGCAAGCTTTTCGGTGAAGGGGTCGATGCGGTCATAGGTCCGGCCGCTGGTGGCGGCCCGGTCGGCGCCGTTTATGAGCAGGGAAATATTCATCGTGTGTCTCCTTGGGAAAGAACTAGAAGCCGAGAACCTCGGCATTGATCGATGCTTCGAGGCCGCCGTCGGCGGCAAGATTGGCGCCATTGATCCAGCGTCCGCCATCCGAGCAGAGGAAGAGCACGGCGGGCGCGATATCGGCTGATGTGCCGGCGCGGCCGACGCGGGTGATGTCGCTGTCGACCCTGGCGTCGCCGAGCACGGCGCGGAACTGCTTGAGGATCGGCGTTTCCACCGGCCCGGGGCTCACCGCATTGACGCGGATGCCGCGGTTCTTGAACAGGGGCTGGTGGGCGGCGCGCATGGTCCAGAGCAGCAGCAGCTCCTTGGAGAGCGGATAACCCTGCTCGTCCTTGAGGTCATGTTCGGCGGCAACGGCCGCCACATCTGGAAAGCCTTCGATCGAGGTCAGCGATTTGGCCCTCTCGAGATTGGCGCGCCAGCCGTAACCGGCGATCGAGGCGACGTTGACGATGGCGCCGCCTTCGCGCAGGCGGGGTGCCACGGCTTCCGACAGGGCGCGCAGCCCGTAGAAATTGACGGCGAGCGTCGAGACGACGCCGGTATTGCCGGAAAGGCCGGCGACATTGGCGAGCGCATCGAGACGCGACGGCAGCTGCGCGACAATCTCGGCAACGCCCGATGGCGTGGAGAGATCGCCTTTGATGAAGGCGGCACTTGCATTTGCCGGTTCGCGCACATCGACGCCGATGACCTCGGCGCCCATCTGG
The DNA here is from genome assembly GCF_019685295.1 of Rhizobium sp. NLR22b. Classification (NCBI taxonomy): domain Bacteria; kingdom Pseudomonadati; phylum Pseudomonadota; class Alphaproteobacteria; order Hyphomicrobiales; family Rhizobiaceae; genus Rhizobium; species Rhizobium sp. NLR22b. The sequence goes on along the minus strand of NZ_JABDWM010000013.1, from coordinate 106,622 downwards.
CCGGCCAGTTCCGCCGTCCGGGCGCCGATGCCGGAGGCGACGCCGGTCACCAGGATTGTTTTACCAAAAAGCATGGATTTCACCTTTCGCAAGAAAACGGGAAGCAGGTAGGTTCATTCTTCCCATTTGATTTTCGTCGGCCCGGGCAGTTTCAGCCGGTAGCCGACGGGCAGAAGCTGGAAATCGAAGCGGCGCTCGACTTCGCCCCAAAGGCCGCGCGGCAGATAGAGCGAGAAGATCAGCGCGGTGGCGCCAAGCCCGATCAGATACCAGACGCCGGCGCTGCCGAAGAAAGTCTCGATGACGAAGAACAGGATGGCGCCGAGGATCGCGCCCTCGAACCTGCCGATCCCGCCGACCAGCACCATGAAGATCATGTAGGCCGTCCACTGGACGCTGAAATAGGTTTTCGGCTGGAAGGTCGTGGCGGTCGCCAGCCACAAGCCGCCGGCGATGGCGATGCCGAAGGCGGCGAGTACGAAGAGCAGCCGCTTGGTGGCGGTCACCCGCACGCCGACCGAGGCCGCCGCCTCCTCATTGTCGCGGGTCGCCTGCATCGCCGCACCCGCGCGGCTGCGCATCAGCATGAAGAGCGCGCCGAGCAAGGCAGCCATGGACGTGAGGGCAAGCCAATAGATCGCCGCCCGCCGCGTGCCGCTGTCATAGACGTTGAGCGAAATCAGCGAGGTTCCCGTTTCCCCCTGGATCAGCCGGTCGAGATTGACGAGCAGATGCGCGAGTTCGGCCACGACCCACATGCCGATCGCAAACTCGCCGCCCTTCAGCCGCAGCATGAACAGCGAAAGCGGGATCGACAGCGCGCCGATCACGATCGCCGCGGCAAAGACCGAGACGAAGGGATCGAGCCCCGCATCGGCGAGCCGAATGGTGAAATAGGCGCCGAGGCCGAAAAACACCTGCTGGCCGACCGAGACCAGCCCGCCGAAACCGGCAAGCGCATTCCACATGGCGGCCAGGATCACATAGATGAACAGGGCGGTCATCCGGTCGATCGCACCGGCACCAAGCACGGCGGGGGCGAGGATCAGCAGCGCAAACACCGCGGCCATGGAGCCAAGCGCCACCCGCGACGAGGTCGTCCAGCGCTCGATCGATATTCCGTTGGCGACGAATGTCATGTCGGGCTCCGATGGCGTGCGCGAGGGTTGAGGAGGGCGCGGGGTTTCAGAAGCGCTGCGATCTTGTCGAGAACCAGCGGGCGGGAGCGGGACAGCCGGATGAAAAGCACCAGCAGGAACACGGCATGGCCGCCGATCAGGAAGCCCTGGGGATGCAATTGCGCGCCGAGCGATTGGGCAAGGCCGAGGACGATGCCGCCGGCAAGCGTGCCCCAGAGCGATCCCGCTCCGCCGATGACCGCGGCCTCGAAGGCAAAGAGCAGCTGCGGGCCGCCGGCATAGGGACTGAAGGTCGCCCGCATGCCGAGAAAGGCGCCGGCGATGCCGATCGTGACCATGGTAATGGCGGTGGCGACCGCATTCACCCTGCGCGCATCGATGCCGACGAGCCCTGCCGTATCGGGATCTTCGGCGGTGGCGCGAATGGCGCGGCCGAGCGCAAAGCGGCCGAGGAAGAACTGCAGCCCGCCGAGAATGAGGATCGCCGTAACCATCATCATCACGGCAAGCTCGCCGACGAAGATGTGGCCGGGCAGCTGCCAGGATGCGTAGGAGAGATTACCGATGAAGGGCGCGAGCGAGCGTGTGTCGGCGCCGAACTGTTCGAACAGCAGATTGTCGATGACGATCGACAGGCCGAAGGTCGTGAGAATCGGCAGCAGCGCGCCGCCGCGGGCGCTGCGTTCGAGGATGAAGCGCTGCAGCAGCCAACCGATCACCGCCATGACGGGCAGCACGATCAGCAGGCCGGCAAAAGGCGGGATGCCGGCTTTGGCGGCGAGCAGCCACAGCCCGTAGGCGGCGGCGACCGCCAGGCTGCCATGGGCGAGATTGATGATCCGCATGACGGAGAACATGAAGGACAGGCCGCAGGCGATGACGGCGTAATAACCGCCGAGCAGGAGGCCCTGGATCAGGGTGTTGATCATGATGCGCTCCTTTCGCCGGCTGTCCGGTGCAGTCCGAAATAGGCCTTGGTGACTTCGTCGCGGGTGACGGCGGCTGCCGGCCTGTCGAGCACGATGCGGCCTTCCAGCATGCAGATGACCCGGCCGGCGACTCTCATGGCGCGGCCAAGATCCTGCTCGACCAGCACGATCGTTGTTCCCGAAGTCAGGAGCGCCTGCAGCTGGGTATAGACGCGGTCGACGACGAGAGGCGAAAGCCCTAGCGAGACCTCGTCCAAGAGAAGAATATCGGGATTGCTCATCAGCGCCCGGCCGATGGCGGTCGCCTGCTGCTCCCCGCCGGAGAGGTGCCCGGTCTTGGCGTGCCGGCGGGGTTTCAGGTTCGGAAAAGCGTCGAGCACACGGTCGATGTTCCACTCGCCCTTGCGCCCGCAGCTCTTGCCGAGAAGCAGGTTCTCTTCGACGGTCATCTGCGCAAACAGGCGCCGGCCTTCCGGGACCAGGGCGATGCCCTTGGCGATCCGCTTGTGGGAGGGGACTGCAGCCAGGTCTTCATCGCCGAGAAGAACGCGGCCGGCGGCGGGCAGGTGGGCGCCGGCGATCGATCTCAGCAGCGTCGTCTTGCCGGCGCCATTGGCGCCGACCAGCGCCAGCACCTCGCCCTTGGCCAGGTCGAAACTGACCCCGCGCACCGCCTGCAGCAGGCCGTGGCGGACGTCGAGATTGTCGATGGAAAGCAGGCTCATGCGGGCGCCCCTCCAAGATAGGCCTTGACCACTTCCGCATCGCTCATGACAGTCTTCGGTTCGCCGTCGGCGATGATCCGGCCGGCATCCATGCAGATCAGCCGTTCCGCCACCTGCAGCAGGATATGGACGATATGCTCGATCCAGACGATGCCGATGCCGCGGCGGCGCAATTCCAGGATGGTTTCGACGAGTTCGCTCGCCTCGCCATCGGTCAGGCCGCCGCCGATCTCGTCGAGCAACAGCAGCCTCGGCTGCGTGGCGAGCGCACGGGCAAGCTCCAGGCGTTTGCGGTCGAGCAGGCCGAGCGTGTCGGCGGAACGGTTAGCCACGCCGAGCATGCCGCAGAGCGACAGCGAATCCACCACACGCTCATAGGCCTCGTCCCGGCTTGCCGCATTGCCGTGCGAGGCGGCGACGAAGACATTTTCGAAGGTGGTCATGCCGCCAAAGGGCTTGGGAATCTGATGCGTCCGCACGAGCCCGGAACGGCAGCGCTCCGCCGCCGTCCGGTTGGTGACGTCGGCGCCGTCGAAGACGACGGTTCCCGCACTCGGCGGGGAGGCGCCGGCGAGCACGCTGAGCAACGTCGTCTTGCCCGCGCCGTTCGGCCCGACGATGCCGACCGCCTCGCCGTCGCCCATGGAGAAATCCAGGTTCTCCAGCACGACAAGCGCGCCGAACCGCTTGTGGATCCCCTTGGCCGAGAGAAAAGCTTCCCCCGGCCGTCTTTGCGCTTCTTGCCTCTGCACTGCTGTTATCCGTTGTAGGCGGTCAGCTTGGCGCCGACCGGGACATTGGGATCGGTGGCGTTTTCGGTGACGACGTAGTCGAGCGCGAATTTCGAGCCCTCCGGCGCCTTCACCCACTGCGTACCGATGATCGGCCCGGGAGAAACATTGGCGACGGGACCGCTAGTGAAGTCGACCTTGCCGGCGATCGTCGTGGTTTTCAGCGTGGCGAGCGCCTTGGCGACCGCCTCCTTGCTCTTGACGTCGGTGCTCGCCTTCAGCGCATCGAAGCCGGCATCGAGCAGCGCCAGGCTGGCGCCGAGCTGCTGCGTCCACTGCTTGCCGCTGGCCGTTTCATAGCCGTCGGCAAGTTTGGTTCCGGAGACGCCGGTCAGCGTCGATTTGTAAGGGAAGGCCTTGTGCCAGTAGGCGGCGCTGCCGATGTTGAGGCCGAGATCGCCGAGCGCCTCGATGTCGGATGGAAAGAGGCCGGTTTTCGCGACCTGGCAGATCTTGATCTGCTGGGTCAGGCCCTGCTGTGCCGCCTGACGCCAGAAGGCGGCGAAATCGGGCGGGATCGGAAAGGAGTTGAAGATCTCCACACCCTCCTGCCGGAAGAGAGCGATCTGCGCCGAAAAATCGGTGGTTCCGGTTTCATAGGCGCCTGGGTCGACAATGGTGAAGCCCGCCTTGGCAAGTGCCGGAGCCAGATGGGCGCGGATCGCATTGCCGTCGGCATCGTTCGGATACATGACGCCGACCTTCTTGTTGGTCTCGATCAGGCTCCACTGCGAGACATAGGCCTTGTGGAACTCTTCGACGCCGAAGCCGAAATGATAGGTCCATTTGAAGGGCGAGGGCGCGCCGGGCTTGGCGCCGCGGCCGAAATACCAGGCTTCCCAGGGCATGACCGTGGAAAGGCAGGGAATGCCTGCCGCCTCGCAGGCATCGGCCACCGGATTGATGGTTTCGGGCGTCGAGACGGCGAGCATCAGGTCGATCGCCTCATTGTTGATCAGGTCTTTCGCCAGTTGCCCGGCGCGGGAGGGATCTGACTGGGTGTCCTGGTCGAGTATCTCCACCTTCCAGGTCTTGCCGCCCGCCTGCAGGCCGTTCGCCAGCGCCTTGCGCGCCAGTTCCAGCACATAGCCGTCGGTCTCGCCGAAGCCGCCGAGAGGGCCGGTGCGCGGGCTGATGAAGCCGACCTTCAGCGTACCGCCTTGGGCAAAAGCCGTGCGGCCGGAAAGCGCCAGCGCCGCACCGCCTGCGGCAGCCGATGCGATGAAAGAGCGGCGGGTGAGAGTTGCCGCGTTGAGTTTGCCGTTGCGGAAAATGCCGTTCATGAAATCGTTCCTCCTCCTGATGCGGGCCTCCCAGCCCGTTCCCTGTGTTCATCCCGATCTGAAGTCAGATCGGGTAGTGTCGTTTTCCCGATGCCATGGTGATCCATCTGAGCTCGGTGAATTCATCGATTGCGGCCTTGCCGCCGAAGCGGCCGTAGCCGCTTGATTTGACGCCCCCGAACGGCATTTGCGGCTCGTCGGAAACCGTGGCCTCGTTGATGTGGCAGATGCCGGATTCAAGCCGCATGGCAACAGCCATCGCCGCATTGATGTCGGCGCTGAAAACCGCCGCCGAGAGCCCGTATTCATTGTCGTTGGCAACCGTCACCGCCTCGTCGACGCTGCCGACCCGGACGATCGCCGCGACCGGCCCAAAACTTTCCTCGCGGTAGATGCGCATGGCAGGCGTCACGTGATCGATGACGGTCGCATCCATCAGCGTGCCGTTGGGCCGGCCGCCGCAGACGAGCGCCGCGCCCTTCTGCAGGGCATCCTCAACGAGCGACTTCACGCGGCGCGCCGCTTCGGCGTTGATCAGCGTGCCGAGCGGCGTATTGCCGTCCCCGGGATGGCCCGCGACGAGGGTCTCGGCCTTCGCCCGGAATTTGCCGACGAAATTATCGGCGATCTCGTCCATCAGGATGATCCGCTCTGTGGACATGCAGATCTGGCCCTGGTTCATGAAGGCGCCGAAGGCGGCGGCACCCACTGCCTCGTCGATATCGGCGTCGGCAAGAACGATGAATGGTGCCTTGCCGCCGAGTTCGAGCAGGCAGCGCTTCAGATGCCGTGCCGCGCTTTCCGCGATGATCCTGCCGACACGGGTGGAGCCGGTGAAGTTGATGCGGCGCACAGCCGGATGGGCGATCAGGGCATCAACGACGGCGGCGGCATCGCTCGGCGCATTGGAGACGACGTTGACGACGCCGCGGGGAAAGCCGGCGTCGCGGAGGATGTCGCCGATCAGGCCGTGGGTCTTCGGGCAGAGTTCGGAGGCTTTCAGGATGACGGTGTTGCCACAGGCAAGCGGCATGGCGACGGCGCGGGTGCCGAGAATAATGGGCGCGTTCCAGGGCGCGATGCCGACGCAGACGCCGGCCGGCTGGCGCACCGCCATGGCAAGGTTTCCGGGAATGCCCGATGGAATGAGTTCACCCGAAATTTGCGTGGTCATCGCCGCCGCCTCGCGGAAAATATCGGCGCCGAGCCGGCAATTGATCGCCGCCCATTGCCTCGTGGCGCCGGTTTCGCCGGTCATGGCGGCAATCAGTTCCGGCGAACGGGCATCGAGAAGTTCGGCGGCGGCGTTGAGCAGTCTGCGCCGTTCGCCCGGGCCGGTCTGCGACCAATCGGGAAAGGCGGCAGCGGCGGCATTGGCAGCCCGCCTCATGTCGGCGACGGATCCTGCCGAAGCGATCGTCGCGACGTCGCCGGTCAGCGGATCGATGCGTTCGAAGGTGGCCCCCTCGGACGCATCCATCGCCTCGTTGTTGATCATCAGCTTTGCCGAAAACACGGTTTCACCCATTCGTCACATGCTGGCGCCAAGTGCTGACGCCTGCATTATTGCCACGGGAAAAGACGAGCGGACGCGACGGCCTAGAGGCCGCTTAAGCGTTCGTGCGTCTGATGAAATGCCTCCTCCCAAAGGCTGATGACGAGAAGGTTACGCCGATCGATGGCGGATGGAATGCGATTTATTGGGTTAATATTGTCATTATCTGGCGATTGCGGCACTATTTGACAGAAGCGGAGGAGCGGCTTTGGCCACGGACGGAGGCATTCATCACTATGCCAGGGGCGAGTGGCACGCGCCGTCGCTGTCGCATCGGCGCATCCGTCTGCAAAAAGGGCTCTATGCCGATTTCCATCATTTCCTGCTTCTCGGCGAAGGCGCCGCCGAGCTTCATTTCGAGAGCGGCGAAGATCGGCCGCTGCACGGGCCGCTGCTTGCCTTCCTACCGCCGCAGGCACGCTGCGATCTGTCGATTGCTGCCGGGAGTGCCGCCCATCTCATCGGCGCCTCGGCGCAGATCATGGTCGACGCGATCGGCGACAAGGTGGAATCCTACTCGCTGCGCCTCCTCATCGAGCAGCGCAAGCTGGTCGAGGCACGGGATCCCTTGCTGGTGGCCGAAATCGGTCCATTGATTTCGGGCTTCGTGCGGGAACTCGGCGATCCCTCCCGGGCCTCCTGGATGGTGGTCTCGGCCTATCTCAGGCTGATCCTGATGACGCTGTGGCGCGGCAGCGACGGCGAAAGAAGTGAGCCGCGTGGGCAGGGCGAAACTGGATCGATCCTGCAGCGCTATCGCCAGCTGGTCGAGGCCGGTTTCCGCCAGCACCGGCCGATCAGCGACTATGCCGCGGAATTGGGCGTCACCGCCGACCGGCTGCATTCGATCTGTCAAAGGACGCTCGGCCGCTCGCCGATCCAGCTTCTGCACGAGCGCGTGGTGCAGGAGGCAAAGCTGAGATTGGAGCGCTCGGCCCGCAACATCCAGGAAATCTCCGACAGCCTCGGCTTCCGCGACCCGACCTATTTCAGCCATTTCTTCAAGCGCAGGACCGGCCTTTCCCCTGCGGGCTACAGAGAGATCGCCCGCGCTTCCGCCGGCTCGGAAAACAGTATGCTCTCCTCGGGTTATGCGGACTGGCCTTAGGTCTGCGCGCATTGCTTCGCCGGAGTTGCCAAGGCTCCTGTTCTGCTCTGGCAAGCCGGCAAAGGGCGGAAGCGGGTTTCAGTCGCGCTTATATATCCGCTTCAGCGCAGCCAGCAGAGCATCCATTTCATCTTGCGAAAACCGGTCGATGAAACGCTGTTCGTGCGCATCGATCAGCTTGCGCGCCCGCGCGAGCATGGCGTGACCGGCCATCGTCAGATGCAGTTCCTGGCGGCGCCGGTCCGTAGCTGAAGGGCGGCGCTCGATGAGGTCGCGGCCTGCGAGCCGGTTGACGAGGGCCATCATGGTCGCGCGGTCGGTGCCGAGCGTATTGGCAAGGTCGATCTGCGATGCACCGGCATTGACTGCAAGCAGTTCCATCACCGCGAGCTGTTTTTGCGTCAGCCCCAGCTCCTCCATGGTTTCAGCGAAGTCGCGGTAGATCGCGACGTGCGCCATACGCAGATGAAAACCGAGGAGATTGCCAAGCCGGCCGACGTCGAGTGACGGGGTCGCCGGAACATCCTCGCTCTCAAAATCATCCTGCGGTGGTTTTCCGGCCATTATTCATTCTCGCCCAGTCAAGGCGCCATAACCATCAAAATCAGCAGGTTAGTCAATATCCGCCCCGAAGATTTCCCAGAGCTTGTCGGAGTGGATGGATTTGCGGCGAGCAGCCTCTTGCATCCTCCTAAAAAAATATTAGTATGTGTTACATACAAATTTGTCGGCCGCGGAGGAGCGGCTGGCATGGGAGGAAAAATGGCGCATTGCCTTTCCGGAAAGTCTTCGTCCGTCGATTGCGGACTGGTGGCGGATGATCCCATCCTTTACCGCGCCCGTGTCGCGCCGGATCGACAGGCCCTGTTCGAGATCGCGACCGGCCGGGAGCTTACCTATGCCGAGCTCGATATGCGGATCGCCCGATGCGCCGGTTTCCTCGATGATATGCTCGGAGCGCGCCGGGACGGGGCGCGGATCGCCATGCTGGCGCGCAACTCGATCGATTCGATCGTGCTGGCTTTTGCCTGCCAGCGCGTCGGCGCCGTTTATGTGCCGCTCAACTGGCGTCTCGGCGCCGCCGAACTGCTGCCGATCCTTGCCGATTGCGCGCCGGCGCTCCTGGTCTGCGACGAGGAGTTTTCGGCTGTTGCGGCGACCCTTGCCGATACCGATCCTGACATGGCGGTGATCTCGACGGCAGATGGCCCAGCCGGGCTTGCGGGCCGCATCGAGGCGAGCGCCTCCGCCGATCCGGTGTCCGGAGATGCCGATCGGGCGTGCGTCCTTCTCTACACCTCGGGCACGACAGGGCGGCCGAAGGGCGTCGTCATTACCGGCCGCAATGCTTTCTTTGCCGCCATCAATTTTTCCTTCGTCGGAGAGATCGGGCCGGCATCGGTCGCTTTGTGCGATCTGCCGTTCTTCCACACGATCGGGCTCATTGCCGTGGCTCGAACCACATTGATGCTGGGTGGTACGCTCGTCATCTGCGACCGCTTCACTCCGGCGCGTACGCTGGCCGTCTTGCGTGAGCGTGCCGTCACCCATTATTTCGCCGTGCCGCAGATCGCCCTCGCTCTGCGCAACGATCCCGCCTATAGCGCCGCGGCTCTCTCTGGCCTGCAGGCGCTCTTCGTCGGCGGCGCGCCGCTGACGCAGGCGCTGATCGAAAGCTATCTCGATGACGGCGTTGTACTGGTCAACGGTTACGGCATGAGCGAGGCCGGAACGGTGCTGCATGTGCCGATCGACCGGCGCGCGGTGCAGGACAATCTTGGCAGCGTCGGTCTTCCCGCACCATTGGTCGACATCCGCATTGTCGGCGAGGGTGGCCACGACGTTGGCCGCGGCGAGATCGGCGAACTCTGGCTGCGTGGACCGGCGGTGACGCCGGGCTACTGGAACAAGCCTGCGGAAACCGCCGACGCCTTCACCGATGGCTGGTACCGTACCGGCGATCTCGGCCGGTGCGAAGCAAACGGCTTCTATCGCATCGTCGACCGGCTGAAGGATATGTATATCAGCGGCGGTGAGAATGTCTATCCGGCCGAAGTCGAGGCCGTACTCGCAAGCCATCCCGATATCCTCGACGTCGCGGTCGTCGGCTTTCCCGACAACAGGTGGGGAGAATGCGGCGTTGCCTATGTCGTACTGCGGCCGGGTGCCGTGGTGACGGGCGAGGCGATTGCCGGCCATTGCGCGGCGAAGCTCGCCGCCTTCAAGCGCCCGGCGCACATCCTCTTCGTCGAAGCCGTTCCCCGCACCGCCTCCGGCAAGGTGCAGAAACATGTTCTGCGCCAGCTTCATGCCGACGAAACCCGTCAACGACAGGCCTGATGAAACGGCCCTCGGCAATCACGCCGAAACCAATGGAGTGACCTCATGACTGAAGACCAATCGCCGGTTCTGGTCGAGTTCGATAACGGCCTCGCTTTCGTGACTCTCAACCGACCGGAAAAGCGCAATGCGATGAATCCGGCCTTGAATGCACGGATGCTGGAGGTGCTCGATGAGCTCGAGGGCGATGAGCGCTGCGGCGTGCTCGTCCTGCGCGGCGCCGGCGAGTCCTGGTCCGCCGGAATGGATCTCAAGGAATACTTTCGCGACAATGACGACAAGCCGCGCGATGCCACATTGAAGGCGCGGCGCCAATCCGGCGGCTGGTGGGGTCGGCTGATGTATTTCGAAAAGCCGACGATCGCCATGGTCAATGGCTGGTGCTTCGGCGGCGCCTTCACACCGCTCGTTTCCTGCGACCTTGCCATCGCCGCCGAGGAGGCGAATTTCGGCCTTTCCGAGATTAATTGGGGCATCTTGCCGGGTGGCAATGTCACCCGTGCGGTGGCCGAGGTGATGCGCCATCGCGACGCCCTCTACTACATCATGACCGGCGAACTCTTCGGCGGGCGCAAGGCTGCCGAAATGGGTCTCGTCAACGAGGCCGTGCCGCTCGCCGAGCTCGAAAACCGGGTTCGCAAGATTTGCGCGAGCCTGCTCGAAAAGAACCCGGTGACGCTGAAGGCCGCCAAGGACACCTATAAGCGGGTGCGCAACCTGCCGTGGGATCTCGCCGACGATTACATCTACGCCAAGTTGGAGCAGATGTTGTTTCTCGACAAGACCAAAGGGCGCGATGAGGGGCTGAAGCAGTTCCTCGACGACAAGACCTATCAGCCGGGGCTCGGCGCCTACAAGCGCGGCTGAGGGCGCGGATTGATCTCGGGAGGGGGATAGAATGAAGATTCATGCCGCGGTGGCGCGTGCGCCGCATATGCCGTTTTCATTGGAAAGTCTCGATCTGGAGGAGCCGCGCGAGGGGGAAATCCTGGTTCGCGTCATAGCGACCGGCGTTTGCCATACCGATATCGTCATGCGGGACCAGCATCTGCCGGTGCCGCAGCCGGTCGTGCTCGGCCACGAGGGCGCCGGCATCGTCGAACGTGTCGGGCCGGGCGTTGCCAAGGTGGTCCCGGGCGATCACGTGGTTATGACCTTCAATTCCTGCGGTCATTGCCCGAGCTGCAACGATCATGAAGAAACCTACTGCCACGAGTTCTTCCCGCGCAACTTCTTCGGTGCGCGCGCCGACGGTTCGAGCGGGCTCTCATGCGAAGGAGAGCGTATTCATGGCAACATTTTCGGACAATCGTCCTTCGCAAGCCACGCGCTCTGCCATGAACGCAATATCGTGAAAGTGCCGAGAGATGCGGATCTGGCGCTGCTTGGCCCGCTCGCCTGCGGTATCCAGACCGGCGCCGGCGCGGTGATGAATGCCCTCAGCGTCAAGCCTGGAAAAATACTTGCAGTTTTCGGCATGGGCTCTGTTGGTCTGGCCGCCGTGATGGCGGCGCGGGTCGTCGGTGCGTCACGGATCATCGCCGTCGACGTCAACGAGACGCGGCTGGCGCTTGCAGCGGAACTCGGGGCGACCGACATCGTCAATGGCAAGGCGTGCGACGCGGCCGCCGCGATCATGGCGCTGACCGGTGCTGGCGTCGACTATTCGATCGATGCCTCTGGTGTGCCCGCCGTCATCGACCAGTGCGTGCGGGTGTTGGCGCCGCGCGGCACATGCGGCATCGTCGGGGCCTCGCCTCACGGTGCAACGTTGACGCTCGATCTCACCCATATCCTGTCCGGCGGACGCCGGGTGCGCGGCATCGTCGAGGGCGATTCCAATCCCGACGTGCTGATCCCCTTGTTGATCGACCTTCATCGCCAAGGGCGCTTCCCGTTCGACAGGCTCGTCAGCTTCTACGATTTCGCCGACATCAACCGCGCGGTGGAGGACTCGGAAAGAGGCGTTGTGCTGAAACCGGTCGTGCGCCAGCCGGCCGCCTGACATCGTTTTAAGGGAGGAACCAATGAACACCGTCACCCCAATCGCCACCGATAACAGTGCTGACGCCATGAAGGCGCTGCTTGCCCGGCAACGGGCGTCCTTCCTCAAGGAGGGGCCGCCTGATATCGGGACCCGCATTAATCGCATCGACCGTGTCGTCGCCCTTCTCGTCGATCATAAGGATGCGATTGCGGCGGCTCTCTCGGACGATTTCGGCAGCCGCAGCGTCGAGGCGAGCCTGCTTCTCGACGTCTTCACCTGCGTCGGTTCGCTCAAATATGCCAAGGCTCATCTTGCAGAATGGCTGAGACCCGAGCAGCACGAGGCATTGTTCCCGGACGCTGTTGCCGAGGTAGTCTATCAGCCGAAGGGGGTGGTCGGCATCCTGAGCCCCTGGAATTTCCCGTATCAGCTCGCCCTTGCCCCGCTTGCGGGCATTCTCGCCGCCGGCAACCGAGCCATGATCAAGCCGTCGGAGGTGACGCCGGCTTCGGCCGCGCTGATGGCCGAACTCGTTGCCCGCTCCTTCGACGAAACGGAAATTGCGGTGGTGCAGGGCGGACCGGCGACCGGCACCGCTTTCACCTCGCTCGCCTTCGACCATCTGATCTTCACCGGCGGCACGGCGATTGCCCATCAGGTCATGCGGGCCGCGGCGGAAAACCTCACGCCTCTGACGCTCGAACTCGGCGGCAAGTCGCCCGTCATCGTCGGCCGTTCGGCCAATATCGCAGACGCAGCGCGCCGTGTCATGACCGTCAAGACGCTGAACGCCGGCCAGATCTGCCTGGCTCCGGATCATGTCTACGTGCCCGAGGAAAGCGTCGAAGCCTTTGTCGAACATGCGGTCGCGGCGGTCGGTGCGATGTATCCGACGCTGAAGGACAATCCTGATTACACTTCGATCGTCAATGCCCGTCATCATGACCGCGTGCAGGGCCTGGTCGACGACGCCAGGGCCAAGGGCGCCCGCGTCGTCGAAATCAATCCGGCAGGAGAGAACTTCTCCCAGCAACCGGCCCACCGCATGCCGCCGACCCTGATCCTCGAGCCCAGCGACGACATGCGCGCGCTGCAGGAGGAAATCTTCGGGCCGGTTCTGCCGGTTCTTCCCTATCGCGATGTCGCCGACGTTATCGATCGCATCAACGCTCGGCCGCGGCCGCTCGCCCTTTATTACTTCAGCCAGGATGGCGAAGAGGAGCGTCGTGTGCTTGACAATACGACCTCCGGCGGCGTGACCATAAACGATTGCATGAGCCATGTTACGGCTGAAGGCCTGCCGTTCGGTGGCGTCGGTCATTCCGGCATGGGCGCCTATCATGGCAAGTTCGGTTTCCTCGCCTTCTCGCATCCGCGCGCCGTCTATCACCAGAGCAAGATGGTTGAGGCGGAACATATGATGCGGCCACCCTTCGGCGAGGCGATGCGCCGCTTTCTGGCCGAAGCGATCCGCAAGTAAAGCGCTTCTCATCAAGCCAGCAGAAAGGAATGCCTTCGGCCTGACATGAGTATCCTTCTTCCTCCCGCAGATCGGCCCTGGAATGCGTGCGGCGTTGCACCGACGGCCCGAAACATCGCAGTAGGCCTGGGCGATCGATTCAACAGCCGTCGCGGCCCCTACGGCCCAACAATCAGGTTGTGGCCGAGGCTGTTGCTAGCGGCCTTTGCACTTAGTGCGCGGTGTAGGCTCCATCGACCGCATGGTAGCTACCTGTGATGAAACTCGCCTGCTCGGAGAGAAGGAAGCAGACGAGGGCTGCAACCTCCTCGGGTTTGCCGCGCCGACCCATCGGTTGGAGGGACTCGATTTTTTTCTGCATCGGAAGTTCCTGTTGTTCTGTCAGCAACGGCGTTTCGATCCAGCCCGGCCCGACAACGTTCAGGCGGATTCCAAACCTGGCATATTCAAGGGCTGCGGCTTTTGTCAGTCCGAGTACGCCGTGTTTGGCGGCTGTGTAAGCTGATGTTAACGGTAAGCCAACAGCGCCTAAAATGGATGAAACATTGACAATTGCTCCGCCGCCGCGCGCCATCATCGCTGCGATCTCGCTTTTCATGCAGTAAAAGACCCCATCGAGATTGACCTTGATCACCCGATGCCACTCCTCTATCGGATAGTCTCTCGTCGCTTTGTGGGGGCCGCGAATTCCCGCGTTGTTGACGGCCAGATCGATCCCGCCGCCTTCCGCTTCAGCGAAGGCCATCAATTGCTCCACCGAAAGGGGATCGGTGACGTCGGCAAAGAAGGGGAAGGCGATGCCACCTTCCAAGCGAACCTCTTGTGCAACGCGGCTTGCCCCAGCCAGGTTGATATCGGCGATCACCACGGCCACACCTTCGCTGCCAAGCTGCCGGCATATTGCGGCCCCTATTCCTGAAGCTCCGCCGGTCACAACCGCAATCTTTCCCTGAAGGCCAAGTTTCATCTGCTGGTCCTTGTCACCGCGACGTGAGGCTCATCGCACTTCCTTGAGAAGATAACAACACATCGCAAGCGAATAACCTATAATTCTCAAAATGCTGTTACAGGACCATCACTTGGCATGGCCACTGTATTCTGCAATGATAGCTTGCGGAGAGAGAATAAGAAGGCAGCAGGTGGAAATGGGGATAGACCACATTACGCGCCGGGCAATCATCTTGGGTGGACTGGCAACTATAGTTTCTGGATGTGGCGCTCCGGAAGATTGGACGATAAGGTCAGTCTTCGCTGGTAATCCCGATCAAGATCCGCGCTATCGCAAACAGGAGGTAGCTTACTACGGGTGGGAAGCGCCAGGTACTGTCATAGTTAACACCAGGGAACGATTTCTCTACTACGTAGAGTCCGGCGGACGGGCGACACGCTATGGTATTGCTGTCGGTCAGGAAGGTTTAAGCTTCAAGGGCGAAGCAATCATTGGGCGGAAAGCGGAGTGGCCATCTTGGAGGCCGACCGAGGACATGATGCGGCGCAAGCCGCGACTGGCACAATATGCCAACGGCGTTCCCGGTGGACCGCTTAATCCGCTTGGCGCTGCGGCGCTATATCTTTATCAGGGCGGGCAAGACACCTTGTTCCGCGTGCACGGGACGAACGAGCCCTGGTCGATCGGTCAGGCTGTTTCAAATGGTTGCATACGGATGACCAACGCAAACATCGTTGATCTCTTCAATCGCGTCCCGGTGGGTACTCGGGTAGTGGTAATTTGACGACGTTAACCATCTGAACTGAAGGGTTGGCTATTCGCATTTCAAGCTGCTAATGTAGCGAAGTTGCAGATTGTGTTCTTTATGCACTAGTCAGGAACCGGTTTGCCGCTAAACTTTGATTCGTTTTGTTGATAGCCACTCCAGACTAGCAGAGGACTTCTTGATGAGCAGAATCGTAGTCGTGATCTTTGCAGTGCTTGCTGTTGCCAATCTGAGTGCCTGCGGGACCATTGGCAAGGGAAAAGGTAAGGCGCCGCCGCCCGCTGCGGCTGTCTATAAGTAAATGCGATTTAAGTAGGGGAGGGCTGACATAGTCCTTCCCTCCTTTAAATCCGTCAGGCTTGCTCGTCGGTTTTCGATGCTCGACGTTCAAGAGTGGTCGGTAATTTCCGGCCTGCGTGGCAGGGCAAGCAAATGGAGCGTATTGATGCTCTTTGGAAATGGTCGCTCGTGGCTGGCGATTCTGATGGTAGGTGTGCTGGTCTCTTGCCAAGGAACAGATAAGCCTCAACAACCGCGCTTTACATCCGTCAGTAAGAACGCTGCCGCAACAACCGGTAGGGTTGTCGGGAATCAGTATTTCATCGAATTTCGCTCGAGATATGCGTTGAGTTACGGCCACACTTATGTGGTTTTCGGCAAGTTGGACCAGAGCGGCAACATGATCAATCCAGAGGTGGCAGGACTTGCCCCGGCTTCTCACAGTCCGGCCGACTATGTGCTTGGCCATTTCGTGCCCGTCCCGGCTTCGACCGGGTGGACCGATGGGGATCTTGAAGAGCAATATCGATCTGCAAGTTGGCGTGTGCTGCTCAGCCCGGTGGAATACAGCAATGTTGTCGCCTACATTCGCAAGCTACAGGCTACGTCCAAAACCTGGGAGGCGACCGTCAATAATTGCAACGCCTGGACCGGGCAAATCGCTCGCCACATGGGATACAAAACTCCCGGCATTTGGCTCAGACCACAACAATACATTACTCAGCTTAGAGAAATGAATACGGGCTGAGCGCGTCGGCGTCTTGCCTAGGTCGCCTGCGCTGGGTAAGCTTGCGTTCTGTTTGCTCGTTGGCGTATGGGCGATTGGGCTGTTTGCCCGACACGTTTTCTGCGATCAGCGGCCCGCAACGTAGTGGGTGATCCCTGTGAGCCTTTCGCTGATTACGCTTGGTAAGACGATTTGGGTACTGGGAATCATCGCTTGGTACTTCGTCCGCCGGCCGGCCGCGAGGCGCGCCAAGCGCAATGCGATAGTCAACAATAGACGGTCCGCGCGGGACAGCTTTGGTCTTGTCGCCGCTATCATCGGTCTCGCAGTCATTCCAGGCATATATGTCTTTTCGGGATTTCCAGCTCACTTTGACTATCCATTGGCCGGCTGGGCCCTTGCGCTGGGCACAATCGTCTACGCCGCGGGGATATGGATTTTCCGCCGAACGCATAAGGAACTTGGCAGAAACTGGTCGATTTCGCTGGAGATCCGCGAGGAGCACAAGCTGATATCGACTGGCCCATACAGCGTCATACGCCACCCGATGTACACGTCATTCCTGCTGATGGCGCTCGGCCAAGCATGCTTGCTGGCAAATTGGTTTGTCGGAATGGCGGGACTGATCGGTTTCGCATTCCTGTTCTTCCTGAGAGTGCATAGAGAAGAGAAGATGATGATCGAATTCTTCGGCCCGCAGTATCGCGATTACATGGACAGGACCAAGCGCATCATCCCCTATCTCTATTGAGTGAACTTCATGCGGGGCAAACCGATCAAGCTTTCGGCAGCTAGGCGTCTTGTCGGAGACCTGATGCGATTCTCGATTCGCGTGCCGAGGGTGACCGTACAGCGGCAAATGAACCTTGCTCCATTGGTGGCAGCACGGCGAGCTCGGCCGGAGCGTCCCTCATGGACGGCGCTCTTCATAAAAGGTTATGGGCTTCTTGCCCTTGAAGTTCCCGAATTCCGCCGCGCCTATGTGAAGCTCCCACGGCCTCAGTTCTACGAATATCCCGAAAGTGTGGCGTCGGTGGCCCATGAGCGCGAATACGAGGGTGAGCGTATCGTCCTTTTGTGTCCCATCCGGCGCCCCGAACGCAAGTCCATCGCCGAACTCGATGCACTGATCCGGGACGCACGTACACGACCAGTCACGGAGATCAAGCAATTCCGCCGCAGTCTGAAATTCGCTCGGCTTCCGGCGCCGCTTCGCTGGTTTATTATGTGGATCGGGCTCAATCTCGGTCGGCAGCGGCCGCGCTTTTTCGGCACTTTTCAGTTTTCGGTCTATTCAGGGCTGGGAGCGGAATCATTAAATCCCCTGACGCCGTTGACCACCTTACTCAATTATGGGCCGATCAGCGAGGACGCAACCGTCACAGTCCGCATCCTTTACGATCACCGGGTCATGGATGGCGCGATCGTCGCACGAGCTTTGCAACGCTTCGAGGCGATCCTCAATGGGGAGATCGCTAACGAGGTAAGCGCACCTGCTCAAGACGCGGATGTGCCAACGAATCCTCGCGGGAATAACAATGAAAGTGGATAAAAATCCTCAACCAAGCGTCGTTGTCACTGGCGCGTCGCGAGGTATAGGTCGCGCGATAGCGAAGATCGCAGCAGGCGAGAGCGCCACCGTTGTTCTTCTTGCCCGCTCAGGTGAAGGATTGGCGGCGGCAGCGGCGGACGTACGAGCAGCCGGCGGTAACGCTGTCACACTCGAGCTGGACCTTGCCGCACCTGGGGCATCCCAGCGGCTGGAAATGTTTCTTGACGAGAGCGGTTTGTTTTGTGATGTGCTCGTCAATAACGCTGGCTACGGCGTACGTGGCGCGGCGACGATCATCCCGAGATCCGACCAGTTGGGCATCGTGGATCTCAATATTCGCGCATTGACAGAACTGACACTGCGATTTCTGCCTGCGATGGCGGCGAGAGGAAGGGGCGGAGTGATCAACCTCGGGTCTGTCGCCGGCTATTTGCCGGGCCCAAACATGGCGCTTTATTATGCCAGCAAGAGCTTCGTGCGTTCCTTTTCAACATCGCTGAATGAAGAGCTTCGCGGAACGGGCGTCACCGTGACTTGCGTTACCCCAGGCCCTGTGGCGACTGAGTTTCTCCGTAGCTCAGGTGCAGGCCGCGCCGCCTTGTTCAAGATTTTACCTAAGGTCAGCGCGGAATACGTCGCGGAAAAGGCCTGGCACGGATTTAAGGCCGGCCGCGGGTTCGTGGTTCCCGGGTTTTCGGCGAAGGTAACAATAGCAATTGCCACATTTTTGCCTAAGACCATTCTGTTGCCGCTGATCGGTCGGCTGCAACGGCGTACCAGCGACCTTTGCCCCTGCGGCTCTGGCAAGACTTTCAGACAGTGTCGCGCGTCGGGACATCAGGCAAAGCGCAACGTTGCAGAGTAACTTTCTGCGGTAATATCGCGAAGAGAGTTGGTGTATAGGTCGCTGAAAGAACTGACTTCTGTGTTTGAGGAGGAGTCGCCCAGACCGCGGTTTCCTCGCCTTCTCGCATCCGCGCGCCGTTTATCACCAGAGTAAGATGGTGGAGGCGAAGCATATGATGCGGCCCGCCCTTCGGCGATGCGATGCGCGGCTTTCTTGCCCAGGCGATCTGCAAGCAAAGTGCGCCTCATCAAGCCTGGCGTCCGATCGCCAGTGCGGAAGGCGGCCTTAGACCTAAGGGCGCGTCCTTCTGCATCCAACAGCAGATGTGGCGCTAAAGGCTATTTGCGAGAAGGCAGAATTCTTCGACTGAAAGGGTCTCCGCCCGTCGCGCCGGATCGATTCCCGCCTTGATGAGCAGGCTTTCGCCGCCGAGTGGCTTCAGGCTCTGGCGCAGCATCTTGCGGCGCTGGCCGAAGGCGGCCTGCGTTACTTTTTCCAGATTGGCGACAGCGCAGGGGATGGGGTTCGCCCTGGGAACAAGATGCACCACTGTCGAAGTTACCTTCGGCGGCGGCGTGAAGGCTTGCGGCGGTACGTCGAAGGCCATGCGTGCCTCCGTTCGCCAGCCACAAAGCACGCCGAGACGGCCGTAATGGTCGTCGTCCTCGCCGGCGACGATCCGCGCGCCGACTTCCTTCTGAAACATCAGCGTCAGCGACTGCCAGAATGGCGGCCAGGCCCTCGGCAGCAGCCAGTTGACCAGCAGTTGCGTCCCGACATTATAAGGTAGGTTGGCGATGATCTTGACGGGGCCTTCCGGCGCCAATGATTCGAAATCCGTCTTCAGCGCATCGCCTTCGATGACGTCCAGGCGGCCGGGATAGCGATCGGCGATCTCGGCAAGCGCCGGCAGGCAGCGCGCGTCCCGCTCGATGGCAATGACCTTCTTGGCGCCGAGCGCCAGAATCGCGCGGGTCAGCCCGCCGGGACCGGGGCCGACCTCGAAAACGGTGGTCTCTTCGAGCGCGCCTGCCGTGCGGGCGACCTTCTGCGTAAGGTTGAGGTCGAGCAGGAAGTTCTGCCCGAGCGCCTTGCGCGCATCGAGGCCGTGACGCTGAATGACGTCGCGAAGCGGCGGCAGGCCATCGAGTGCTGCCATCAGCGGCGGCCTTCGGCGGTGCGGCCGAGCTGGGCGGCAAGCTTCAGTGCCGCAACCAAGCTCTGCTCACGCGCCAGTCCCTTGCCGGCGATGCCGAAAGCGGTGCCGTGATCCGGCGAGGTTCGCACGAAGGGAAGTCCGAGCGTGACGTTGACGCTGTCATCGAAACCGAGGGCCTTGGCGGGGATCAGCGCCTGATCGTGATACATGCAGATGGCGACATCATATCGCGCCCGCGCCTCGTCATGGAACATCGTATCGGCGGGCAGGGGGCCGATCGCATCGATACCCTCGTCACGCAGCTGCTCGATCGACGGGCGGATGATGTCCTCATCCTCCGAGCCGATCGCTCCGCCTTCACCGGCATGCGGGTTGAGGCCGGCGACGGCAAGCCGCGGCGCGTCGATTCCGAAACGCTGCCTGAGATCCACATCGGCAATCCGGCAGGTTTCGATGATCAGTTCGCCGGTCAGTGCTTGCGGCACATCGCGGACAGGAATGTGGATGGTAACGGGAATGGCCCTGACTTTCGGTCCCGACAACATCATGACCGGCGTCACCGGACTGCCGGTCGCCCTGGCGGCAAGATCGGCGAGAAATTCGGTATGGCCGGGAAACCGGAAACCCGCCTCGTAGAGCACGGCCTTGGCGATCGGATTGGTGACGACTGCGAGTGCCTCGCCGCCGATGACAAGCGAGACTGCTTTCTCGATCGCCGCGATCGTGCCCTTCGCCGTTGCCGCATGCGGCTCGCCGGGCACCACCTCAATGCCGGCCGGGACGCTCATGACGGGCAGCGCATCGGCAAATATGCCGGTGGCCTCGCCCGCCGTGTCGATCTCACGAATGGAAACCGCCAGATTGAGCTGGCGGGCCCGCAGAGCCAAGACATCCGGATCGCCGATAAGGAAAAAAGGCGGAAGCCCGATTTCACGCCGCCGGAGCCAAGCCATCAGGGTGATATCCGGTCCGATGCCGGCGGGATCGCCCTGGCTCAGCGCAAGCGGTCGTGAAAAGGGTATCGCCATCGTCGGTCAGCGATAGGCGATCTGCGCCTTCTTGCGCAGTTCGTCCAGGTATTTCTTGCTGTTTTCGTTTTCCGGCGGGCCATTCTTGCCGGCCTTGGACTTGTCGAGGTCCTCCTGGCGGAAGACCATTTCGGCGGCCTGGTCGTCGGAGACCTGGCGCTGGCTGCAGATCGCCAGATATTCGACGCCCTTCTCGGTGACGCGGGTGCCTGTGGTGTTGCCCTTGGCCTGCTCGACCAGAGGTTTCCAGTCCGGCGGGATCTCGGGAGCGAGCATGCGGCCGAGGTCACGCACGGAAACATCGCGCATTGTCGCGGCAAAGGTCTTTGCCTGATCACAGCCAGGAAATTTTGAGCGCGATGCCTCGGCCTCGCCCTTGCGCTTGCCGGTGACGGCGCCGCGCTTGGCCTCGGGAATGACGAAGATGATCTGCTGCAGCATATATTCCGTTGTTACCGGCTTTTGCTTGTTGTTCTGCATCATGCGCGAGACGAGATCATAGTTCGACAGCCGCGAGGTCGAGCCGTAGCGCGCATTGACGACGCGCGGCCAGCTCATCTGCACGGCGATGAAGCCTTTGAAATGGTCGACGCCGACGCCGGCGCGATCGAGAATCTGCGACATCTGTTCCACGGAAAGTTTGTTGCCGGCCGAAAAGCGCGCGAAAGACGCATCGACGTCTTGCTGCGAAACCGACATATGGACGCGGGCGACCTCCTGGCGCTTGAGCGTCTCGTCGATCAATTGCTCCGTGGCGGTCTTGGCGTCGGCCTTGGTATGCTGCAGGCGCAGGAAGGCCTGACGCTTGGCGACATCGCCGCTGGTGATGGCTGTGCCGTTCACCACGGCCTGGACTCCGCTTGCTGCAAGCGCCGGGCCAGCAAGGCCCGTCAGCAAGGCAATCGCTGCGCCGGCGAGAAAGGCGGTTATGGCTTTTTTTGCGTCAATCATCTGTTGACCTCCCAATTGCGCCGCGAGAGGTTGATCGCGGCGTCCTTACCACAGTGCGAGACACGCGGAAATCGCTTCCGTGGCGGCGCGAAACTCCTATGCCTCTGATATCGACTGGCGGCAATGTCCTGCACAGGCTTACGGCGAAAGAATGACTTGAGGCCATGTTTACGCCGTCCGCCCGCTAGTTGGAGAGAGTGTCGGAGCCGATCTTGATGTCGCCGAGCGTGCGGAACGTCAGCCGCGCGCCAATCGTCCAGTCGCTTGCCGACTCGTCGTCGGAATCCCTGCTATCCGTATAGGCGATCGTGAAGATCGTGCATTCGTCCTCATAGGAAAGGCCGAGCGTCCGGCGGCTGATCACATCGTTGTTCAGATCCCACGCGATGCCGCCGAAGATCGACCAATAGTCCTTGAACTTGACTCTGCTGCTGGTCTGGATCTCGTCGTTGTCCTCGGCGAAGCCATAGGCCGGCTGGGCGCTGAGATGCGTGTAGGTCACCTGCGTCTGGAAGGTGTCGTTCTGGTAGCCTGTCGTCAGGTCGCCACGGCGAAACTCGAAATCCTTCTCGTCGAGCCGGTAGGAGGCCGCAACGGAAACACCATAGGGTGTTTCGACGCCGCCGAGGCCGACATAGTCGGAGCGATCGGTTTCGAGGCCCGAATCCGCGCCGACATTGACGAGGTCATCGGTCGCGAACGAATTCTGGCCGGCAATCTGATAAGACTGGCCAAAAATGCCGTGCAGCTTGTAACCGCTGTCAAACGTCCCGGTATATTGGAAGCCGACATTGGCGCGAGTGCCGCCCTCGACGCGGTCGTAACCTGAGAATTTATCGCGGTCGAAGAGCGAGGTGGCATCGAAAACGAAACTTTGTGCATCCTCGTTCGGCAGCCGGCCGGCGAGCTGCTCGTCGGGGCGTGCATAGATTTGGACGATCGGCTCCAGAATATGCGTGCTGTTATCAGTCGTCATCAGGATCGGATACCGCATCTCCAGCCCGGCGGTGAGCATCGAGCGGGTGGCGGATTCGTCGTCAAGATAATTGCCGGCGTAACCGGTCGGGTCGTTCATGTTCAGCGCGAAAGCGTCGCCGCGCGCGGCCAGAAGCGGCGTGATCACCAGACCGGTCGGCGTGACATAGGTGCGTTTCCATTGAAGTTCGGCGGTCAGGCGCGAAGTCTGGCCCTTCAGGCCGCGGAAGCGGTCGAATCCGTCGACAGTATAGAAGTCGTCGTGTGTGCGCGAAATATTCGTCAAATTGACGTCCGCAGAAAGTTCGCCGCCTGCAAGCGGCTGAGGCGCGACATAGTGATAATCAAGCGCGGGATAGACGATGGCCTGCTGTTTTTCGGCCGTGTTCGTCCGGTCGGCATCCTGGACGTCGAAATAAAACGCCCGCATGTCGAAATAATTCCGTTTCCCGAGCCCCGTCAGGTAGATCTGGTTCGTGCGATCCGTGCCGCTCAAGCCGCGCAGTTTGTAGGTCTTCGAGAAATTATTGTCGCTCTGCACCATGACGTCCCAGCCGAACGTCCAGCGCGGATTGATGCGGAATTCCGCCTTTGACGCCACCATGGCGCGCTGCTCGGCTTCGGCATCGCTGGTGCCCGAGCTGAAATTGCCCGGCTTTGCCTGGTTGATGCCGGCGACGCGCAGGATATGCGTGCCGTTCTCGAAGCGCTGACGGAATTCGCCTTCGACGAGGAAGCCCTGGGCCGTGTAGCCGGTCGCCGTGACCGTCGCATCCATGCTCGGCGAGATCACATAATAATAAGGAATGGAAAGACCGAAGCCGAGGTTCTGCGACAGGCTCATCGTCGGGAACAGGAAGCCGGACTTACGCTTCACCGTATTGTCGGGAACCTCGATGAACGGCACGAAGGCAATCGGGTAGCCGAGCAGCTCGAAACGCGCCCGCTCCAGACGGATCGTATGGGTCTCGCCGTTCTGGATCACGCGCTTTGCCTTGACCTGCCAGAACGGTGCGCGCTTCGGATCTTCGGCGCAGGGAAGGCAGGCGGTATAGACGCCCTTGTTAAGAATCATCTTCGTGCCGCCGACCCGCTCGCCGCTTTCGGCGACGATACGCGTATTGTCGGCGGTTTCGATGCGCAGCGAGTTCAGGAACCCGTCGGCGAAATTATCGGTCACGTCTAGGTTGTCGGCATAGATGCGGTTGCCGTCCGGACTGACGAGTTCGACATTGCCGAGCGCCATCATCCGGCCAGTCTTCTGGTTGTACTCGACCTTCTGTGCGACCATTTTATAGCCGCCATAGTTGATCTGCACGCCGCCGATCGCCGACACGAGTTCGGCGTCACGGTTATAGACGAGTTCATTGGCCGAAAGCAGAAGCTTGGCCCCTTCGGGAATCTTATTCTCGATATTTTGTTCAGGCGTGCTGGCCTGGCCATAGGAGGCCGGGGCACTGCCGAAATAGGAACATAGAGCCGCACCGACAAGCAGGGCAACCAACTGTTTACTAAAGTACTTGCGGTCGCCTACCGCCACTAGCCGTCCTCCTGATGAAGCAAAATAGTCGCGCCCAAGGCCAACGCGACGACGACCGGTATCCACGTCGCCACGAAGGGAGGCACGACTCCACTGCTTCCGAATGCTTTAACAAGCACGGTGATGACATAAAGCATGAAGCCTGACAGGATTCCACCCAGAATCACGGAGCGGGATTGGTTGAACCGGCTAAATTTTAGGGACACTGTTGCAGCAATGAGAGTCATGGCCACCAACAGCAATGGCTGAGACAACAGGGAGTTGAATTGCGTCTCCAATGCCTTGGTCGAGATGCCGAAGGACTTTGCCGCTGCAATGCGATTGGAAAGGTCAAAGAAACCAATTGTTTCCGGCGCTGTCAGCCGCTCCTGAACGAAATCCTGTTTCAGATTGGTGCGAAGTTGGACCGAAGCTTTGCGCAGCGGGATTTCGCCAGGCTTGCGCTCGACGACGCCGTTAAGCTGCCAGTAACCATCTTCCAACTTTGCCGTGGCGGCATCCTGTCTCAGAATGACTCGGCCGCTTGAATCGAAATGGATCAATACGGCGTCGACCAGCTTGGTTCCGTTCTCCTGGACCGTCTGGGCGCCGATGATGACATCGTCGCGGCCGCTGATCTGGCGCAGCCATGGGATCTGCGGCGCCTTGCGCAGAACTGCGTTTTCGCCACGCCAGTCGGACTCGACCAGCAGCGCCTGGCGCTGTCCCCAGGCGGCAAGCGGGTTGAGCGCCGTCATCGTCAGCACGCCGAGCGCAATTGAGCCGGCGATGAAGGGAAACATGAATTGCCAGACAGAGATGCCAGCCGCACGCGTGACCACGAGCTCATATTTCCGATTGAGCCCGATCAGCACCGTCATGCCGACGAAGAGGGCGACGAAGGGGATTGTCTGCTGCAGGATGAGCGGCAGGCGCACGGCGGTCATCACGATGCCGCCGCCGATCGTGTAGCCAGGCAGGCCGGACATGCGTCCCGCCGTCTCGCTGAAATCAAGGAGGAAGGCGATCGCCGACACGCCGATCAGAAACCAGCAGGTCGTCGCCAGGTAACGGCGAAAGAAATAACGCGACAATGTCCCGAACATCATTGGGCCGTGCCCCCGCCGGACCTGCTGGTCGCGGTAAGCAGTCTTTCTTGCATCCGTCTCCAGGAAGCCGATATCCGGTCCCAGACGAATGAAGGCATGACCAGCCGCTTGTGTAGGCCGAGGAAGATGATCGAGACGAGGCTGCTGACGATCGGAATGGCGTAGAGAACTGCGATATATTCCGGATCGGTGTCGATTTGGTTCGCCGCGTAGAAGGCAGCCCATCGTAGCGCAAAAGCATAGCCGAGCGCACTCACCATTGGATGCAGCCGCGCTTCGCGGTGCGAGCGCGCATCGCCGGCGATCGCCAGTGAGAACAATGCAAAGACGACGGGCAGGATCCAGTCCGTCAGCCGTCGATGCAGTTCGGCGCGGTAGCTCTGCGGCCGGATCGTATAGTCCTTGTCGTTCGGATCCGGATTGAACAGGAACCACAGGTCACGGTCGCTGGCTTTCAGCGTCGCCTGCCCGCGGCTCTCCGTCATGTCGGAGAGGTCGAAAGAATAGGAATCGAAATTGATGACCGAGACGTTGCCGTCGGGCGTTTTGCGATGCACCTCGCCGTCGTGCATGATCAGCGTCGTGCCGGTATCGTCGACGGCGCCTTCCTTGGCGTAATAGATGAGCTCGTAGGCCGGGTCCCGCTCGTCGGCGACGAACAGGCCCTTCAGCATGCGCCCGGCCAGGCGCTGCGAGATCTGCACATAGAGACCCTCGTCGAGCTTGCGGAAGGTCTTTTCCTCGATGACCGAGGAGAGGAGATCGGCGTAGGTTTCGGCGATCATCTGACGCGCCACGGTCTTTGCCCGTGGCTCGACGATATTGTCGACGAAGAAGGAAAAGACGCTGATGACGGCGGCAAGCAGCAGGATCGGCCGGACCAGAATGCTGCGCCGTGCGCCGGCTGCGTCGATGACGGTTAGCTCGGAATCGTTGTTCATCGTCGTCAGCGTCTGGGTGATGGCGATGACGAGGGCGAAGGGCAGCACCACGGGAATGATCGACGGCAGGATCATCGTCGCGAGCTTGGCGAACGAGCCGATCGACTGGCCGCTGTCGGTGACGAGGTTAATGCGCTGCAAAACCTGTGTCGTCCAGATGATCGCCAGCACGGGCAGGAGCGCCACGAGAAACATCTGGCCGACGCGCCGCAATATGTATGTCTCGAGTAGTTTCATGCCGGCCCTTGAAAGCACCTGCACGCCCAAACGGCTTGCAGGAGAATCCCTCTACGCTCTTTGTCGCGCTTTTGCGACAAGCAGGTGTCAAAAATTCATTCAAATTTCAGAATTTTTTTGGTCCTGTTGCGACTCAGTTAACGCCAGCAGCGCCGCGAAGACGACAAGCGAGGAGAGCCATCCGAGCGTCACGTCGGAAAGATAATGCGCGCCGAAGGATAGCCGCAAGGCTGGCGTCAGGATCGAGATCGCGGCGACGGGCGGAACCAGCGCGTAACGCATCGATTTCGGCACGAAGAGCAGAAGGCAGAACAGCCATCCAGCGCTCGCCGCCTCGCCGGAGACGAAGGAGCAGTTCGACACGCATTTGCCGGCAAGCGAGCCTGCCTCGACAAAATGCAGGCTCCCGCCGAAAATATCCGTCTGCACCGGCCGCGGCCGACCCCAATGTTCCTTCAGGATAACATTGACGAGCAGCACCGGCCCGATCAGCATCGTTCCGAGTGCGACTTTGAGCTTGCGCGCCCGCTCGGCGTTGAAGGTCGCGCCGTGCTGCTGGTAACATTCGATCAATTTCCACGCCATGACGATCGCCACGACGTAGGGCAGGCGGAAGAAGATGGTTCGCAGCAGGTCGAAATTCCCCGAGTCGCGATAAGGAAAGCCGCCGCAGATGCTCCCGGCAGCGGCAGTCGCGTCACAATCTGCGCCCACGAAAAAAAGCTGGGAAAAATAAATGTCTATTCCAGGGAAGGCGCGAAAGATGGCAAGCAGCGCCCACCACGCCCAGAATAGAAGCAGGAATGCACCGAAAGTCGTTTTCGGCAGGCGGATCACCGGTCTCCGCCATCGATTTTTCGAAAAAACTGTCAACGCGAATATCTGCAAAACTGACGAAAACATGAGGGCCTGGACAGCCGCGGGCGACCATAACAATAGTCGCGAGCCATTGACAGACCCGCCAAACGCGAAATTATCCGCCTGGGACGGATTTCAAGAATCCCAGCGGAGAAGACATGTCAGTAAAGTTCGAAATTTCATTCTCGAAGTCGGCAAAGCTCAATGGCGGGCTGGCGATCCTGTTGAAGACTGCCGAGGCCGGCAGCGCCGCAGGCGCCGAAACGGCTGATCCGGCAGGCGTGATCGCCAAGGCTGCGAAGATCGCCCGATTCTCCGCGAAATCCACGGCTGCGCTCGATATTGTGGCCCCGGAAGGCGCACCCGTCGATCGCATCGTCGTCATCGGGCTTGGCAAGGCCGGCGAACTCGCCGCCCATGACTGGCTGAAGGCCGGCGGTGCTGCGGCATCGAAAATCAAGAATACTGACAAGGCCGCCATCTTCATCGACGTGCCCGGCCTTGAGACGAACGCACGCGCCGCCGCCGATTTCGCGCTTGGCATGCTGCTGCGCGCCTATAGCTTCGATGCCTACAAGACAAAGAAGAACGACGACGAGGAGAAGCCGGCAAAATCGGTCAGGGTGACGATCATCACCACCGATGCGGCCGGCGCCAAAAAGGCGTTTTCCGATTCCGAAGCGATCGCCGGCGGCGTCAATCTCGCCCGTGACCTTGTCAATGAACCGCCGAACGCGCTTGGACCTGTCGAATTCGCCGCCAGGGCGAAGGAGCTGGAAAAGCTCGGCGTCGAGGTGGAAATCCTGACCGAGAAGGAAATGCGCCGTCTCGGCATGGGCGCGCTGCTCGGCGTCGCTCAGGGCTCCGTGCGCCCGCCGCGTCTGGCGGTCATGCAGTGGAAGGGTGGCAAGAGCAAGGACCGTCCCGTCGCCTTCGTCGGCAAGGGCGTCGTCTTCGATACCGGCGGCATTTCGATCAAGCCGGCCGCCGGCATGGAGGACATGAAGGGCGATATGGGCGGTGCCGCAGCCGTGACCGGCCTGATGCACGTGCTCGCTTCCCGCAAGGCGGCCGTCAACGCCGTCGGCATCATCGGCCTGGTCGAGAATATGCCCGATGGCAACGCCCAGCGTCCGGGCGACATCGTCACCTCAATGTCCGGCCAGACAATCGAGGTGATCAACACCGATGCCGAAGGCCGCCTCGTCCTTTGCGATGCGCTCTGGTATTGCAATGATCGCTTCAAGCCGCAGTTCATGATCAATCTGGCCACCTTGACCGGCGCAATCGTCGTGGCGCTTGGCAACGTGCATGCCGGCCTGTTCTCCAATGACGACCAGCTTTCCGCCCAGCTGACGGCGGCCGGCCTTTCCACAAACGAGAAACTCTGGCGCATGCCGCTCGGCAAGGATTATGACAAGCTGATCGACAGCAAATTCGCCGACATGAAGAACACCGGCGGCCGTCAGGCCGGCTCGATCACCGCGGCGCATTTCCTCAAACGCTTCGTGCAGGACACGCCCTGGGCGCACCTCGACATTGCCGGCACGGCGATGGGTTCGCCGCAGGATGAGATCAACCAGTCCTGGGGTTCCGGTTTCGGGGTGCGCCTGCTCGACGAGCTCGTTCGCGCCCATCATGAATCCCGATGACCGACATTCTCTTTTATCATCTGACCGAAACCAGGCTGGAAGACGCGCTTCCGCCGCTCCTCGACAAAAGCATCGAGCGCGGCTGGCGCGTCGTCGTCCAGACGAGCGAGGCCGCGCGGCGCGATGCACTCGATGCGCATCTTTGGACGTTTCGCGAGGAGAGTTTCCTGCCGCATGGGATCGACACGGCTGATTTCGCCGAAAACCAGCCGGTGCTTTTGACGGTCACGTCGGACAATGCCAATGCGGCGACGGTTCGTTTCATTGTCGACGGCGCCGAGCCGCCGCCGGCCGATGCCTATGAGCGCGTCGTCTTCATGTTCGACGGCCACGACCAGGAGCAACTGGAAGCTGCCCGCGCACAATGGAAGAAACTGAAAGGCGAGGGGCATAACCTCACCTATTGGCAGCAGACACCGGAAGGGCGGTGGGAGAAGAAGGCCTGAGCGGGTGCCTGCCGTCGGAGCCGACAGGCAAGGACCGCCCAATCACTCAGTCGTGGAAAGCGTCAACAAATTTCCGCTTGCCGAGCATGAAGGCGTCGGCGACGTGGCGCAGGGGGGCGAGATCGACATCCGATTTGCCCGCCTTGATGATTTCGGCGAAGCGGCGATAGAGCGAGGGATATTCCTGTTCCGGTTCGGCGAATGTCAGCTTACCGTCGATGGAAAGCTTAGCGCCGCCCTCGGAGAGCACCATTTGGCCGGCTGCCGTTTCCGCGACGATGTCCCAGCTCTGCTTGCCGGTCTGGCGCCAGTCGAATTCGGCATGAACCGGCAGGCCGTCGGCATCGCGGAAGTGAATGTCGGCGGCGATCGGCGCATCACGATTTTCTGGGAATTCGAGCACAGCCCCGGTGATGAAGACCTGCCGCGGCAGGATATGGGTGACGATCGACAGCGCATTGATGCCGGGATCGAAAACGCCGAGGCCGCCGGCCTGCCAGATCCAGTCCTGGTTCGGATGCCAGTGGCGGACATCCTCTTTCCAGATCACATGCACGCTTTTGATTGTCGTCGAGGCAAGAAACGCTTTGGCGGCTTCGACGGCCGGCGCATAACGTGAATGCCAGCTGGCAAAGAGCGACGCCCCTTGCTTGTTCGCCAGCGCCTCGAGGTCGGCCACTTCGCTCAGTGTTGCACCCGGCGGCTTTTCAAGGAAGACATGCTTGCCGGCAACGAGCGCCTTATAGGCGGCTTCATAGCGGTACTGCGGCGGCATGCAGAGCGAAACGGCATCGATCAAAGGCTCGGCGTCCAGCATCGCGTCGATCGTGGTGTAACTGTTGATGCCTTCGACCGTGCCGTGACGGCTTGCCGTGGCGACGAGCTTGAAATCCGGGTTCTTGGCGATGGAAGGAAGGTGCTGGTCGCGGACGATCTTGCCGACGCCGACGATGGCGAGATTGATAGGGGACATGGTGTTTCGCTCGTGTCTGTATGAAAAGTATGATTTATTAAGCCTGTTGTAGCAGAAAGAAGAGCGCCGACAAGCTCTGCTCCTCAATCCTATTGCATGATGGTCTCGCGAAGGAAGCTGTAACCCATCGCCGCGCGGGCGGCGCGCTCCTCGGAACTGCCGTCGCCACCATGCCCGCCCAAGCCGAATTCGTGGAAGAGCAGCTGATGTCCTTCTTCCTCCAGCCTCGCGGCAAAACGGCGTGCGTGCGAGGGATGCACGCGATCGTCATTGCTGGAGCTTTCAATATAGATCGGCGGATAAGTGACCTCGCCGGCCGGCCTGATATTGTGAAGCGGCGAATAGCCGAGCATGAACTCCCGGTCCGCTGGCGTCTCCGGATCGCCATATTCGTCCATCCACGCCTGGCCGGCGCTGAACAGGTGGAAGCGTGTCATGTCGAGCACCGGCACCTGGCACCAGACCGCGCCGAAATCGTGCGGGTAGCGCGTCAGCATCACACCCGTCAGCAGGCCGCCATTGCTGCCGCCCTGGCAGGCAATCCGCGATGGCACGGTGTAGCCGCGAGCGACGAGATCGCGGGCGATGGCGACGAAATCGGCAAAGGCCCGGTCTCGCCCCTGCCGCTTGGCGCTGCGATACCAGTCAGGGCCAAATTCACCGCCGCCGCGGATATAGGCCTGCACATAGGCGCCGCCTTGCTCCAGCCAGCGGCCGATTACACCGGAGTAATTCGGCGATAGCGAGACATCGAAGCCACCATAGCCGTAGATCAGCACCGGCAGCGCTCCCTTGGTCCACTGTCGCGGCAGCACCAGTTGGTAGACGACCCTGGTTCCGTCCTCGGACACAGCCTCCAGCAGTTCCGACGACATATCGGTCGCATCGAAATAGCTCGGCGCTGCCGCGATGAAGATCGGCTCCGGCTCTCTGCTGCGATCGGAGAGTTCGAGGCGGTAGCAGGTCGGCGGCTGCAGGAAACCCTGGCCGACGATGTGGAGTGTGTCGTCGCCAAGATGCAGATCCGCATGGAGCGGCCTGACATAAGCCGTCTGCATCTCCGCCGGCAGCACGATTTCCCGCTGTTCGGCATCGGGCTTTGTCAGGTCGAGCACCAGAAGACGCGGGCGCAGCCGGTCGGAAACGATGAACACGCACCATTCGCGCATCAGCATCATCTGCGAAATAGACTGGCCCTCGCCAGGCTGAAACAGGATCCGTTCCGGCCCGAGCAGCGCCCGTGAGGCGAGATCGAAGGATTGCAGCACGAGGCTGCCGGTCGCAACGCGCTCATCGGTCTTTGCCCGCCAGAGGCAATGATTATGATTGAACTGAAAATCTGCCTCCTTGGGCAGATCGATGCGCCGTTGCCCGCCATCATCGGCAATGAGGAAAGCGCTGGCCACGCCGATTTCGTGGCTGGTGACGAAAATGTCGATCAGCCCGGCATTCGCCGAAGCGCCAAATAGGGCAGGGTCGATAACGAGATTGAAGCCATACACATCCTCATCGGCGGCTTCGAACATGATGGCGGCATCTTCCGGCCGCTGCCCGCGCTTCAACCGCCGCCCGACGCGCGGCCATCCCGAGCGGGTGGCCGAAAATCGGTCGATCGAGCCGAAATAACAGATCTCATCGCGGCTCAGCCAGGTGGCATGCGACCGCGCGGCGGGCGTGTCGAAACCGCCCTTCACGATCTGTTTGCCCTCGGCGTCGAATTCGAGCAGGCGGATGAGGTCTGAGCCGCCGTCCGAAAGCATCAGCAGAACGCGCGTCGGCTCCCACGGGCAGGTGACAGCGCCGCGCCAGCTCCAGCGCCTGCCTTCGTCCAGACAGAAGGCGTCGAGATCGAAGACTGGCTCCCAATCGGCCTCCGGCAACGGCTGCTGGCCGGCTGCCAGGCGCAGCCAGACCCCGAGCGGATTGTCCTTGCTCTGCCGGAAATCGAACAGCCAACCGCCGCGGCGCATCGGCACGATCAGCCTGTCCTGCCGCTCGATCAGCGCCTTGATCGCCTCACGATCTTCGGCAAATTGCGGCGTTCTCAATACCGTGTCGGAGAGCGCATTGTGTTCGGTGATGAATTGGCGGGTGCGCGGATCATCGTCCGTTTCGAGGTGAAGGTTCATAGCTGACCTGCCGCGTGCATTGACGTCGCCCAGATCTAGGCAGCCGGTCCCGGCTTGGCAAGCCGCCTTAGCGGGTCATCACCAGATCGGCCGAGGCGACGAGGTTGCTTGGCGCCTCCGGCTTCTTGAATTTCAGCGTCACGACATTGTAGCCCTCGGCTTCGAGATCCGAAAGCAGAGTCGGCAGCATGGTTATCGTACGTTTATGGATGTCGTGCATCAGGATGATGCCGCGGCCGCGCTTGTGCAGCAGGGCCATCGTCCGCTGCGTCACGGAGAGCGGCGTTGTGGCGAAATAGTCCTTGCTGTCGATATCGACATCCATGACCACCATATCGCGCATGGCGATCGCGGCACGCAGTCTGTGGCTTTCGGCAAGATAGGGGAAGCGGAAGAAGGCGACGTTGGTTCCCGTGGCCTTGGTCACCGCCAATTCGCCCTTGATCACCTCGGCCATCGCCGCGTCGAAATCGAGCGAACTCAGGTTGGCGTGGTCATAGGTGTGACTGCCGATCGCATTGCCGTCCATCGCCACCTTGCGCGCCAGCGCGGGATACATCTCGGCCATCTCGCCGACCATCATGAAGGCACCCTTGACGCCGAACTGGTCGAGGATCGCCAGCACCTTGTTCGTCCGGCCGAGGATCGGGCCATCGTCGAAGCTCAGGATCACTTCCTTGTCCTGCAGCTTGAGATCGGCAAGCGAGGAAACCTCCAGCGTCCGCCCGGCCAGATGGTGCCAACCGGTCATGCGCGGCGCTTCATCATCCTCGGAGCGCTTGCCGGAAAACGTCCGTCCCTCCGGCGCAATCACCGAGGCGGTTTTGATCGAGGTGTCGGGGGCTTGTCTGGTCGTGCTGCAGGCGGAGAGGGCGGCCGCAAGGGCGATGCAGGAAAGAACGAAAAATCGATGCATGGAAAGGGCTCAACAAATCAGTAATGAATGTTGAGACAACCTTTCGAATTATGGTTAACGATCGGTTGAGATCGGCAGGAATTGTGCTGACGCCGCGCTCCGCCGCGTTTCCCAAAAGACTGTGGCTATCCTCCCATTGCCTCTTCATATTCGGTTGACAGCATCAGCCACTCTTCCTCGGCAGCAGTCAGTTTTGCCGCTGCCTCGCCACGCTGTTTTGCCTTTTCCGCGGCTTTGGCAGGCGTCTTCTCATAGAGAACAGGATCCGCAAGCTCCGCATCAAGAGCCTGAATCTGTTTCTCCAGCTTCGCCGTCAAGGATTCGATTTCGTTGATCTTTTTCTTCAGCGGCGTCAGCGAGGCGCGCCTTTCGGCATTGAGCTTGCGCTGGTCGGCCTTCGAGGTCGTATCGTCGCTGGTCTGCGGCCTCTCTTCTTTTTTCTTACCGGAACTAACGATGAGGTCGCGGTATTCGTCCATGTCGCCTTCGAAGGTGGTGACAGTGCCGCCGTTGACCAGCCACAGCCGGTCGACGGTTGCCTCGATCAGGTGGCGGTCGTGCGAAATCAGGACGACTGCACCGTCATAATCGTTCAGCGCCTCGATGAGGGCACGGCGGCTGTCGATGTCGAGATGGTTGGTCGGCTCGTCGAGAATGAGCAGGTTCGGCGCATGGAAGGCGGCAAGCCCCATCAGCAGGCGTGCCTTCTCGCCGCCGGAAAGGTCTTTGGCGGCGGTAGCCATCTTTTCGGTCGCCAGCCCCATCTGCGCAACGCGGGCGCGCACCTTGGCCTCCGGTTCGGCCGGCATCAGCCGGCGCACATGTTCCACCGCCGACTGCTCGGGGATCAGGTCGTCGAGCTGATGCTGGGCGAAAAAACCGATCTTCAGGCTCGGCGCAACCTTTACTTCGCCACTCTCCGGCGACAATCGCCCTGAGATGAACTTGGCGAAGGTCGACTTGCCGTTGCCATTCGAGCCGAGCAGGGCGATGCGATCGTCGTTGTCGATGCGCAGGTTGAGGTTCTTCAGGATCGGCTTGCCGGGTTCGTAGCCGACGGCGCCGCCCTGGATTGCGACGATCGGCGAGGCGGGCTGCTTCTCCGGCTCGGGGAAGGTTATCGGCTGCACATGGTCCTCGATCACGGCGGCGACCGTTCCCATGCGCTCGAGCGCCTTGACGCGCGACTGTGCCTGCCGGGCCTTGGAAGCCTTGGCCTTGAAGCGATCGATGAAGCTCTGCAGATGTTTGCGCGCCGCCTCGTTTTTTGCCTTTGCCTTCGTCTGCAGCTCGTCGGCCTCAGCCTTCTGCCGCTCGAACTGGTCGTAGTTGCCGCGGTAGAAGGTGAGTTTTTTCTGATCGAGATGAACGATGGAGTTGACCGCATTGTTCAGGAGATCGCGGTCGTGGCTGATGATGATGACCGTATGCGGATAACGGCGGATATAGTCCTCCAGCCACATCGTGCCTTCGAGATCGAGGTAGTTTGTCGGCTCGTCGAGCAGAAGCAGGTCCGGCTCGGCAAACAGTACGGCGGCGAGCGCTACGCGCATGCGCCACCCACCGGAGAAGGAGGAGGCGGGGCGGGCTTGCGCCGCCTGGTCAAAGCCGAGACCGGCAAGGATGCTCGCAGCCCGCGCTTCGGCCGAATGCGCATCGATATCGACGAGGCGCATCTGGATTTCAGCGATGCGATGCGGGTCGCTTGCCGTTTCCGCTTCGGCAAGCAGGGCCGCCCGTTCCTTATCGGCCGCAAGCACGATCTCGATCAAGGAATCCTCGATTCCCGGCGCTTCCTGGGCCACCTGACCGATACGCGCCGCCTTCGGGATCGACACCGCCCCGGTCTCCGAACCGAGATCGCCGGTGATGACGCGAAACAGCGTGGATTTGCCGGCGCCATTGCGCCCGACCAGCCCCGCCTTCGTGCCCGAAGGCAACGAAACGCTGGCATTGTCGAGAAGCAGGCGTCCGGCGATGCGGGCGGAAATGTCGGTAATCGTGATCATGGCCGGCGTTTTGGCCGAAACTGCCCGCCAAGGCAAGACCGCTTATCCCCCGGCGAGCTTGCTCGTCCGGGCGAACACGCTCGTCCCCCGGCGAGCTCGTCCGCGCCGACAGCACTCAAACGCCTGAGCGGCCGAAAGCCTGGACCGGCAGGCGGCGGTTCGATTGCGCGGCAAGCAGCGCGACGCGGGCGTTGGCCTGGAGCTGTCCCGGTGTTGCCGCATCGGCGCTGAGCGCCAGGCCGACCGAGATGGTCAGTCTGTCGCTATCACCCTTGTCGGAGGTGGCGAAGACGAGATTTTCTTCGACGGAGGCGCGCAGGCGCTCGGCGATAGCAATCGCATCCTGCATGCCGACATTGGCAAACAGCAAGGCGAATTCGTCGGCCTCTGTGCGGGCGACGAAGTCGTTCTTCTTCACCGACTTCCGAAAGAGCGCGACAAGCTTCTTCAAGAGCTTGTTGCCTGCCTGAGTGCCGTATCTGTCGTTGAACTCGGTGAAATCGTCGATATCGACCATGATCAGCGCGCTGCCGGCGGCACCCTCTTCACGTTCGTAGAGTTCGGTGATCTGCCGGTTCAGCGCGATGCGGTTTGCAAGGCCGGTAATCTTGTCGGCGACGGTGGCCGATTGCATCGCCGAAATGCCGCGCTCCAACGTTTCCAGCCTGTTGATGTCGTCCTGCAGTCTGGCGCCGATTTCCATCTCCGCCGACATCACCGTTGCAAGCGAGGCGGAGAGGTAATCGACCTCGCCGATGAAGGCGGCAAGGCTCTGGTCCTCGTGACCACCGACAGATCTCAGGATCGTGCCGCAGGCGCGAGCAAAGGCGTCTCTGTGCCGCAATCCTTCGGCAAGCCTTTCCGCCACCGCGCGCAGCGTCCGGCTGGCCTCGTTGCGCGACGTCTCGCCCGCCAGCCCGCAATGGCCGACGAGGCGGTATTTCAGCCCGAGTTCGTCGAGCATCGACTGCTGCGGCTGCGATCCGAGCGCCGCGATATCCTGCGCAAGACCAGGATTGTGCCCGATGATCGCCTCATGAAAGAGTTCGTAGTTGCGTGGCAGTGCGGCGACGTTGAGCCGCGCCATGTGCTGGGCGATCTTCTGGATATCCGTCATTGACCCTGGGCGTACAGGCTCGCGCGCCACCAGTGCCTTTGTACTTGCATTCTGCATGACGAACCCCTCGCGCCCGGTCTCATTGCTCTCACGTCTGCTATGCTCGCAAGCTTTTAAGAGAGGCTGAATTTACGAAGGGAAGCGCCGGATTGGCGATGGGAACCGGCAAAGGCGGTTAATTCAGTCTTGATGGAGACGGCTGCCTCACATCCACTCGCGGCCTTCGCCGCGCAGAAAGTAGATAAGGTCCAGCCCGAGGCTCGGTTTGCCCAACGCCGTCAGCGTCATATGGCACTGGCCGCGGTGATGCGTCTGGTGATTGGAAAGGTGCGCGAGCGCGCTCGACAGTGGCTGAGTGATCCGGATCGGCTCCGTCACCGGGGCATAGGTGAAGTCACCGGCAAGGCTCGCCTCATCGAGCGTACTTGTCCAGGCAATGATGCGCTCGTCCTCCGCCTTGCGCGCGGCGGCAAGCGCATCCAGCTCTTCGAAAAGCACGGCATCGAGAGTCGCCGGCGCTTCGCCGATGCCGGTGAAACGCCTCATCCATATCCGGTCGGCGACGAGCAGGTGATTGAGCGTGCGATGCAGCGAGCCGAAGAAGGCGCCGCGGTCCCTGCGGAATTCCGTCTCGCTGAGTTCGGCCGCAGCCTCATAGACTTGGGCATTGGCCCAGCGGTTATAGGCCGCGAACATCCTGAAATGTCTAAGCATATATTTCCCCTGACGTTGCTGGAGCAGTCTAGCCGGTTTCCCAAGTAATCCGAGTGATGGCGCCATGAAATTTCCTGATTTGATCACGCTCGCTTTCTGTCGTCGAATGCAGGCAGATCAGACCTCGAAAGGATTATCATGACCAGAGCCCTCTATTCCCTCTGCGGCGCCGACGAACGGCGCTTCTTTTCGCCCCATTGCTGGAAGGCGGTGATGGCGCTCGCGCATAAGAGGCTCGATTTCGAGGAGCTCCCCACAACCTATGCCCGCATCCGCGAAATCGGCGGCGGCGTCTCGTCGACCCTGCCCGTGCTCGACGATAACGGCCGGCTGATCTCGGACAGTTTTGCCATCGCGCTCTATCTCGAAGAGGCATATCCGGAGCGGCCGTCGCTGTTCAATGGCGAGGGCGGCAAGGCGGTGTCGCGCATGGTCGAGGGCTATTCGCAGATGATCATCCACCCGGCGATCATGCGGATCGCCCTTCTCGATATCCACGCGATCCTGGACGAAGGGGACAAGGCGTACTTTCGTCAGAGCCGCGAGGTCAGACTCGGCAAGCCGCTGGAAGTCTTTGCTGCCGACAGCGAGGCGGAGAAAGCTGCCTTCGGCGCCAAGCTGGAGCCGCTCCGTCACATGCTGAAGTTCCAGCCCTTCATCGGCGGGCAATCGCCGCTCTTTGCCGATTATATTGTCTTCGGCGCGCTGCAATGGCTGCGCGTGTCCGCAGGGCTGGCCATGCTGGCCGCCGACGATCCCGTCGTCGCCTGGTTCGAACGCTGCCTCGATCTTCACGAAAGCCGCGGCAGGACTGTGACAGCGGCGTGAAATTGCCGCCGACCCCTTGTTTTCGGGCGTTGGGGCGGGTAAAGACCGCCCACTTTTCCCGAGAAAACAGAGGATCTGACTATGGCGATTGAACGCACCTTCTCGATGATCAAGCCGGACGCAACCAAGCGCAACCTGACGGGCGCCATCACCAAGATGCTCGAAGATGCCGGCCTGCGCGTCGTCGCCTCCAAGCGTGTCTGGATGAGCCGCCGCGAAGCTGAAGGCTTCTACGCCGTTCACAAGGATCGCCCCTTCTTCGGCGAACTCGTCGAAGGCATGACCTCCGGTCCAACCGTCGTCCAGGTTCTGGAAGGCGAAGGCGCGATCCTCAAGAACCGCGAAATCATGGGCGCGACCAACCCGGCCAACGCTGACGAAGGCACGATCCGCAAGGTCCATGCGCTGTCGATCGGCGAAAACTCCGTGCATGGCTCCGATGCCCCGGAAACGGCTGCCCAGGAAATCAAGTACTGGTTCTCCGACACCGAAATCGTCGGCTGAGGCCGCGCTTCGGCATTGCCTCGCAATACCTTGAATTGACTCTTGAAAGCCGGGGTGTCGCTCCGGCTTTTTCTATGATGGACACTTGTCGGTGTTCGAGAAATCGACGCTGCCGTCAGGCTTGAAGACTTCCGGGTTCTTGTCATAAAGCGCGCCGACGACGAGCGGCTTGCTCGGCAGTACGGTTTGGTCGAGGTCGGAGCGGAACTCAGTCTTCAATTGCTGAAGCACCTTGCCGTCCTTGTCGACCAGCCGGACATTCACCGAATAGGGGCGGTCCTTGCGCACGCAGTGCAGGTTTTCGCTCTGCAGCGCGATCTTGTCGTCGATCGGGTAGATTTTCTGGTTCAATATCAGCGGCGCGCCGCCCACGGGGTTTTCGAATTCGGCGATGATGACCGAGCCATCAGGGATCGGGCCTGTCTTCTTCAGCGTCAGCAGATAGGTGGCGCTCGCCACCCGATAGTTGAAGACGAAGAGGTGGCCGGTGACTTCGACGAGGTTTTCGGCCTGACGCTGGCAGGCGGAAAGCAGAAGCCCCGTGGCAGCCGCCGCTACGATCAGATGTTTTCTCATGGCGTCTCCTCCTTCTTGCGGCGATAGTGACGGTTCGCCTTGGCGCGGTTGCCGCAGACCGCCATGTCGCACCAGGCGCGGCTCCTGTTCTTGCTGCGGTCGATGAACAGCCAGCCGCAATTGCCGCAGATCTTCATGCGCTCGGGATCCGGCATGGCAATCAGCCTGAGCGCCGAATGGGCGGTCGCCGCGGCCAGATTGCCGGGATTGGTTCCACGCAAGATATTGGCCACCGCTTCCAGTAGCCCGGCCAGCAATTGGTTGTCGCTGCCGTCCAGTATACGCTTGCGGAAATAGAGGTCGATCGCTTCCCTCAGCGCGAAGAAATCGGCCTCGTCTTGTGCTGCCAGCGGTGCGATCTCGCCGAACAAGGCCCGTTCGGCGCAGAATTCGGCGGCGGCACGCGGGAAGTTCCGCATCTGCTCGCGGCTCGCGAAGCGGTCGATCCGCCGCTTTGGGTCGTCGCGCAGCACGACGCTGTTGGCGACATCCAGCGCCAGCGCGCCGCCGGCAAAACGGTGAGGGGTCCAGGAAAAGCTCATGGTGAAATTATAACTGGCGAAATAGGTTTTACCAGTTATAATTTGCTGACGCGGAGTTCTCGGAATGGCCTATCTTCTGCAGCAGCTGGCGAATGCGGTGCCGCTTGCCGCCCTCTATGCCGCGCTCGCCTTCGGTTATGCCGTTGCCTTCGGCGTGACCAAGCGGGCCGACATCACTTATGGGGCGATCTTCGCCTTCTCGGGCCAGATCCTGTTGCTCTTTACCGAGCTCGCCTATGTCAGGTTCTGGCTGGTGCTGCCGGCCGCCCTTGCCATCGGCGCCTGCGCCGCGATTGTCTATTCGCTGGCGGCGGGCATCTGGATCGGCCGCTCGATCATGCTGCCGCTCGCCAGCAAATCGCCGAATACCGTGATCGTTGCCGCCCTCGGCATCATGATCGTGTTGATGGAAAGCGCGCGCCTTGCAGCCGATACAAGGGCGATCTGGCTGCCGCCGTTCCTGAACGACGTCGTCGTCTTCTGGAGCGACGGTCCGTTCAAGGTGACGCTCACCTATATCCAGCTGATCGACACGGCGTTGATGTCGGCCATCGTCGCGATCGGTGCGCTGATCCTCAGGCGCACGGCCTGGGGCCGCCTCTGGCGCGCCGTCACCGACGATCCGCTGGCCGCCGAGCTCTGCGGCACCAGCGCCAGCCTTGTCTTCCTTGTCGCCTATGCGGCAGCCGCGCTCGTCGCCACCCTCTGCGGCATCCTCGCCACCTTTTACTACGGTTCGATGGATTTCGGCGCGGGCCTGATGTTCGGGCTCAAGGTACTGCTGATCGCAGCCGTCGGCGGCTATTCCGATCCGCTGCGTTCGGCAGGCGGTGCTGCCGGGCTTGCCGTCATCGAAACCATGTGGGGCGCCTATGGCGCCTTCGTCTGGCGAGACCTAGTGATCTTCTCGCTGCTGGTCCTGCTTCTGGTCATGAGCCGCAGGGAGCGCGTGGTTCTCTAACTTATTTCCACTTGTCGCGCGCGGCATCGTCGGCGTCTTTCGCCGCGACCCAGTCGCCGGCGGCGCCATCCTTGCCGTGTTCCTTCTTCCAGAAGGGGGCTGCGGTCTTCAGGAAATCCATGACGAAATTGGCGCCGTCGAACGCCGCTTGCCGATGCGGCGCGGCTGCGACGACGAGCACGATATTCTCGCCAGCGGCGATCTTGCCATAGCGGTGAATGGCGGTGAGGCCGAGTAGCCCGAAACGGGCGATGGCAAGCTCGCCGATGCGGGTCATTTCGGCTTCGGCCATGCCGGGATAATGCTCGAGCTCGAGGGCGGCCAGCGTGCCGCCTTCATCGCGGCATAGGCCGAAGAAGGTCACGACGGCGCCGATGCCGGGCTTGTGCTTGGAGAGCCGGTCGACCTCGGCCTGCAGGTCGAAGTCCTCGCGCTGGACGCGGATGGTGGGGGTGGTCACCTCACAGACCTCCGTCAATTTGGAAGGTCACCGGTACGCAGCACTCCCCCATTCTTGTCCTCGGGTCAAGCCCGAGGACAAGAATGAGGGAGAGAAACGAAGGCGCAGTCCTAGCCATTGTATGCTTCCAAAGCCCGACGGGGCGGCAATCACCCCCCCGTCATCGGCGGAAAAATCCCAATCTCGCGTGCGGCGCCGATCGGCTCGTCATGCTCAACATGCTCCATGTCGAGCGCCACGCGGATCACCTCGGGATATTGAAGTGCGGCTTCATATTCCTCGCCCAACGTCTTCAAATGATTTAGAAGATCGGCGACGGTGACGACGGAGGAGGGGAGGTCGATCTCCTCATCACCCTTGCCGATGCGCTCGCGCACCCAGGCGAAATAGACAAGCCGCGTCATTCCTCGTCATCCACGATATGTTTCAGCCCGGCACGGAAATAGTCGTAGCCGGTATAGATGGTCAGCAGTGCCGCGATCCACAAGAGCGCGATGCCGGTCTGCGTCGTATAGGGGAAGATCTCGTCGCCGGCCGGGCCGGCAAGCAGGAAGGCGATGGCGACGAGCTGCAGCGTCGTCTTCCACTTGGCGATCCGTGTCACCGGCACGCTGACCTTCAGCGCCGCCAGATATTCGCGCAGGCCGGAAACCAGGATCTCACGGCAGAGAATGATGATTGCCGCCCAGATCGACCAGCCGGCGATGGTCTGGTCGGCCGCGACAAGCAGGAGGATCGAGGCGACCAGCAGCTTGTCGGCGATCGGATCGAGCATCCGGCCGATATTCGACGTCTGGTTCCAGATGCGCGCGAGATAGCCGTCGAGAAAATCGGTGATTGAGGCGATGATGAAGATCCACAGCGCTACCCAGCGCGCCGTATTGCTGATCGACAGCCTGCCCTCGACGAAGAAGCAGAGAACGATCAGCGGCACGGCGAGGATGCGGCCGTAAGTCAAAAGGTTGGGAAGGCTGTACGCACGCGATGCCATGGATCGTTTCTCTGAATTGAAGCGCCGCTGCCGCGCCGCGTCTTTACGAAAACCGATTCCGATTTTCGGGTCGATGTAGATGACGGCTTTGGCCGGCGACCGTCAACATTCTTTCTGTCTTTTCACCGCCATTGCGTGGAATTTGCGACGGCCGCCGCTTATTTCGCGGCGTCGTCGTGGAAATGGTTATAGACCTGCTTTGCCACGGCTTCCGAAATACCTTCCACCGCCATGAGGTCGGACAAAGCGGCACGCGAAACCGCCTTCGCCGTGCCGAAATGCTGGAGCAGCGCGCGTTTGCGTGACGGGCCGATGCCGCCGATCTCGTCGAGTGGGTTCTTGACCATTTCCTTCTTTCGCCGCACCCGGTGCGAGCCGATCGCGAACCGGTGCGCTTCGTCGCGCATGCGCTGGATGAAATAGAGCACCGGATCGCGCGGCGGCAATGTGAAACTCTCGCGTCCCGGCGCAAAGAAGCGCTCCCGCCCGGCGTCGCGGTCGACACCCTTGGCGACGCCGATCGCCGTCACGCTGTCGGTGATGCCGAGCTCGGCCAGGATGGCGCGCACCGCCGTCATCTGCCCCTGGCCGCCGTCGATGAGGATCACATCCGGCCAGGCGGGGAAGGGCATGTCGGCGGCGTCGGCAGCTGCTGCCTGCGCCGTCCGATCGGGAATACCTTCCTCCTTGATCAGCCGCGAGAAGCGCCGCGTCATCACCTCCTTCATCATTCCGAAGTCGTCGCCGGGAGTGATGTCGGTCGATTTGATGTTGAACTTGCGGTATTGGTTCTTCACGAAGCCTTCCGGCCCCGCCACCACCATGCCGCCGACGGCGTTGGTGCCCATGATATGCGAGTTGTCGTAGATCTCGATGCGCTGCGGCGCATAGGCGAGCCCGAAGGTTTCCTTGAATCCTTCGAGCAGCCGCGACTGCGACGCCGTCTCGGCAAGCTTTCGCCCATGCGCTTCGCGCGCATTGCCGACCACATGCTCGACGAGATCGCGCTTCTCGCCGCGCTGCGGCACGAGGATGGAAACCTTGTGGCCGGCCTTTTCGCTGAGGGCCGCGGCGAGAAGTTCCAGTTCCTCGACCGTTTCCGACAGCATGATCTGCTTCGGCACCGGCTTGTCGTCATAGAACTGCGCGAGAAAGGCATTCAGCACTTCGGCGCTTGAAAGCTGCGGGTCGGCCTTCGGGAAATAGGCGCGGTTGCCCCAGTTCTGCCCGGTGCGGAAGAAGAAAACCTGGATGCAGGAGACGCCGCCTTCATGATGGATGGCGAAAACGTCGGCCTCTTCGACACCGGCCGGATTGATACCCTGGTGGCTTTGCACATGCGACAGAGCGGCCAGACGGTCGCGATAGATCGCCGCCCGCTCAAAATCGAGATCCTCGGCCGCCTGGTTCATGGCTTCGGCCATGTGCGACTTCACCTTCTGGCTCTTCCCGGACAGGAAATCCTTGGCCTCCTGCACCAACTCGGCGTAACCGGCATCGCTGACCTCATGCGTACAAGGCCCCGAACAGCGCTTGATCTGGTAGAGCAGGCACGGCCGCGTGCGCGTTTCGAAGACGCTGTCAGTGCAGGTGCGGATCAGGAAGGCCCGCTGCAACGAATTGATCGTGCGTCCGACCGCGCCGGCCGAAGCGAAAGGCCCGAAATAGTCGCCCTTCCGCGCCCTGGCGCCGCGATGCTTGAAGATGGCCGGCGCCCGGTGATCCCCAGTAATGAGAATATAGGGAAACGACTTGTCGTCGCGCAGCAGCACGTTAAAGCGCGGCCGCAAGCGCTTGATCAGATTCGCTTCCAAGAGCAGCGCTTCGGTTTCCGTGCGCGTCGTCACGAATTCCATATTCGCCGTCTGGCGGACCATCTGGGCGATGCGGTTGGAATGCACACGGCCGACGGCGTAGTTGGCGACGCGCTTCTTCAGGCTGCGCGCCTTGCCGACATAGAGCACATCGCCTTCGGCGTTGAACATGCGATAGACGCCGGGGCTGTTCGGCAGCCGCTTGACGAATTCGCCGATCAATTCGGCGCCGACAAGCCCGGTCTCGTTGAGGCTGCCGGCATTCCAGTCGACCGCAGCCGCCAGAGGGGCGGCGGAAACCTCGCCTTCCACCTCGATTTCGTCTTCGCTCTCATCCGTATCGTCGTAGAGAACGCCGCCATCCGGCAGCTTTCGTCCGTTCATTCCTTAATCTCCGCCACATCGGGCGTCTGCCAGGCAAGGTGCTGGCCGCCGTCGAGGGCAATCATCTGGCCGGTGATCGAGGGCGTGTCGTAAAGGAAGCGAATCGTTTGTCCGAATTCTTCCAGTGCCGGCCCTCGCTGCAGGATAAGGGCTGAGACCTGCGCTTGGAAGTCCTCCAGTGACTGCCGCTCGCTCGGCATCGAGGGGCCGGGGCCGATCGCATTGACGCGAATACGTGGCGCCAATGCCTGGGCGAGCGTCTGCGTTGCCGTCCACAG
Source organism: Rhizobium sp. NLR22b (assembly GCF_019685295.1). NCBI lineage: Bacteria > Pseudomonadati > Pseudomonadota > Alphaproteobacteria > Hyphomicrobiales > Rhizobiaceae > Rhizobium > Rhizobium sp. NLR22b. The sequence goes on along the minus strand of NZ_JABDWM010000013.1, from coordinate 62,094 downwards.
CGCGGACTTGGAGAGCGTATAGGAGTAGAAGCTGGGCCTCAGTGCCCAGACCCGCTGATCAATGATGTTGACGATCATCCCCGCTGCCTGAGCTGGCACCTGCTGCGCGAAGGCTGCCGAAAGGATCGACGGCGCACGCACATGCAGGTCGAAGTGCAGCGCCCATGTGTCGGCGTTGAAACTACGTGCGGAATCATGCTGGAAGACCGACGCATTATTGACGAGCAGATCGAGAGGCCCGAGCGCTTCCGACGCCTTCGCGATCAGTTCGCCCGCTTCGCTGATATCGGTAAGGTCGGCCTGCAATGCGGCCGCCCTTTGTCCCTTTCGCCGCAATTCCGCCGCCAGCTCTTCCGCTTCGCTGAGGGAGCTGTTGGCGTGGATCGCAACGGAAAAGCCATTTGCAGCAAGGTCTTCGGCGATTGCCCGGCCTATTCTCTTGGCCGCCCCCGTTATCAGGGCTGAGCGAAGTCTTTTGTGGTTCAAAATCTTGCCTTCTGATCCCGCGAGTCTGTGTGCAGCCTATATAAGGGCGGGCGGAGATTATATAAATAGGCAGCCACGGTTGCATCTGCGGTTGGGATATTCTATGTATTATTTAATAATGTGATTTCTTAAAATAAGTATTTTAAGTTTAACCATTAGGTAGGGTTAATGAAACCTATGTTGCTCTCAAGCAACATCGAATTTCCGCCATCCGGCAGCCACAATGATATCACAATTTGGCTCTTTCAAATCCGCATTTCAGTTCCAATTTCAGTCTCGATCCGGAAGGGACATCTGGCAATTTCCCCGCCAATGCTTCGCTGATAGACAGATGAAAGCGGCGCGGGACTGAAAGGAGAAAAGTATGCGTGTACTCATTGCTGGCCTCATGGCCTCTGCTTTTGCAATCGCGGGCGTTTCGGCAGCTCAGGCGGCTGATGCCGTCGACCAGGTTCCGGAAGCACCGGTCGCCCAGGACGCCCCGGTCAAGCCGGCCGGCAACTGGGAAGGCTTCTATCTCGGCGGCGCCGGCACCTACAACATGGGTGACTTCGGTTCCGATCGCCACACCTACGGTTTCGGCGGCCAGGTCTTCACCGGTTACAACTGGCAAGCAGGCCAGATCGTTTACGGCGTTGAATCCGATCTTGGCTACAGCGGCGATGACGTCTCCTCGGGCGGCGTCAAGAACAAGTATGGTTGGAACGGCTCCGTCCGCGGCCGAGTCGGCTACGACATGAATCCCTTCCTGCTCTACGGTACGGCTGGTCTTGCCCTCGGCAACGTCAAGGTTTCCGACGGCACCTCGGACGAAAGCAAGACGAACTACGGCTATACGGTCGGCGCCGGTGTCGAAGCCTTCGTGACCAACAACATCACGACCCGCCTCGAATATCGCTACACCGACTACCAGAGCAAGGACTACGACCTCGACTCCGGCAGCTTCTCGCGCGGTTACGACGAGAACAGCGTCAAGCTCGGTATCGGCGTCAAGTTCTAAGCCGATTGACCCTTCCGAACATGCAGAAGCCGGGCTCATCGCCCGGCTTTTTGCTGTCCGCTCATGGTTTGCAGGCGCTCCGTTTCGGCTCCGGATCAGGCGCTGGCCTTGAGCTCGCGATGAGCCGGGAATTTCTTTTCGAACTCAGCCAGCCAGTCGATCAGCGGCGCATGCTCGGCTTCCCACTGGTCTTTAAAACGCAGGTCGAGATAGTCGAGCGTGGCGGCCAGCGCGAAATGTCCGCCATTGAGCTTCTTGCCTGTTTTTGGCGGCTTGGCGCCGAGATGGGCGAGTCCGGCCGTCACCTTCTTCCATTGCCGGTCGATCCAGGGCTGGTGAACCTTCTCCTCGTCACGGAAGCGGCGCTCGTAGACGATCGTGAGCAGGCAGTCGCAAATGCCGTCGCAGAGCGCTTCGAGCACTTCCGCATCCGTCCGCTTGCTTTTCTTGGCAGGATAGAGCCCGCCTTCCGTCAGCCGGTCGAAATAATGCATGATCGCCACGCTGTCGAAGATCGAGGTCCCGTCATCGGTCAGAAGCGTCGGGATCTTGCCGAGCGGATTGTTGTCCACGAGGATCGCCGGCCCGGTGTTGGTGTCGACCCGGATGGCATCCAGTTCGATGCTCAGAAAATGCGCGGCCATGCGCACCTTGCTGGAGTAGGGCGAGGCGGGCGAGCAGAGAAGTTTCATGGGGCACCTGGCGAGACTGTGGAGCTGCGGTGCCGACTATTTCCGAAGCCGGTTGCCCGGTCAATCGGCCTTGACCATCTTGTTCTCACCGCGCAACCAGAAGGCGCGGTGCGAGGCGAAACGGTCCTGCGCCAGATGGTCTTTCAGCGCCGGCAGCATCTGGTGCAGCTCATCCTTCAAGGTAAAGGGCGGATTGACGATGACGAGGCCGGAGCCGGTCAGTCCGGTAATGCCGCGGTCGCTGCGCACGCTGAGTTCGGCGCAAAGCATCTTCGGGATGTCGAGCGCCTGCAGAGTCTCGTGGAATTCCTTGATCGGCGCGCCCTTCTTCAACGGGTACCAAAGGCAATAGGTGCCGCCGGGAAAGCGGCGATAGGCCTTTTCCAGCCCGGCGGCGAGGCGCTGATATTCGTCCTCTTCCTCGAAGGGCGGATCGATGAGCACAATGCCGCGTTTCTCCTTCGGCGGCAGATGCGCGCCGAGCGCCAGCCAGCCGTCGAGTTCGGTGATGCGGGCATGGTGATCGCCCTCGAATAGCCGGTGCAGGCGGGCGTAATCCTCGGGATGCAGCTCCATCGCCGACAGCCGGTCCTGCGGCCGGAACAGCATGCGCGCAAGTTTCGGCGAGCCCGGATAGAAGCGGATGCCATCCTCGGGATTGAGTTCGCGGATGGCCGAGAGGTAGGGCTCCAGCAGCTCGGAGACCTGAGGCCCGAGTTCGGCCACGATTAATTTGCCGATGCCAGCCTGCCACTCGCCGGTTTTCTGCGCTTCCTCGGAGGAGAGGTCGTAGAGGCCGATGCCGGCATGCGTGTCGAGCACGCGGAAGGCGCCTTCCTTCTTCTGCATGTAGCGGATCAGCCGCGCCAGCACGGCATGTTTCAACACATCGGCAAAATTGCCCGCGTGGTAGATATGGCGGTAGTTCATTTTCGCTGATGCCCGTATGAATTCGTATCATGGGGAGTTTTTCTGGCTTTTGGCCATGCAGGCCTTGGCATATACAAATGCCATGAACATTGCGACCCCCATCAACGCCAAATCCCCGAAGCTGGGCAGCAAGATCGGCCACACGGCCTGTCCGCACGACTGTCCCTCCACTTGCGCGCTGGAGGTTGAGATATCGGAGGACGGCCGCATTGGCCGCGTGCGCGGCGCCGGCGACCATTCCTACACCTCGGGCGTCATCTGCGCCAAGGTCGCCCGGTATGCCGAGCGACTCTACCATCCCGACCGGCTGATGCACCCCTTGCGCCGCGCTGGCCCCAAGGGGGCAGGGCAGTGGCAGCAGATTTCCTGGGACGATGCGCTGGATGAAATCGCCGAAGCCTTCGTGAAGGCCGAGGCGAGGGACGGCAGCGAGGCGGTCTGGCCCTATTTCTATGCCGGCACCATGGGCTGGGTGCAGCGCGATTCGATCGATCGCCTGCGTCACGCCAAGCGCTATTCCGGCTTTTTCTCGTCGATCTGCACCAACCCGGCCTGGACCGGCTTCACCATGGCGACCGGCGTGCTCCGCGGGCCTGATCCGCGCGAGATGGGCCGCACCGATTGCGTCGTCATTTGGGGCACCAATGCCGTCTCGACCCAGGTCAACGTGATGACCCATGCCATCAGGTCGCGCAAGGAGCGCGGCGCCAAAATCGTCGTCATCGATATCTACGACAACCCGACTATGAAGCAGGCCGATATGGCTCTGATCGTCAAGCCGGGCACTGATGCCGCGCTCGCCTGCGCCACAATGCACATCGCCTTCCGCGACGGCTATGCCGATCGTGACTACATGGCGAGATATGCCGACGATCCCGAAGGTCTGGAAGCGCATCTGAAGACGAAGACGCCCCAATGGGCCGCTGCCATCACCGGCCTGTCGGTCGAGGAGATCGAGGCCTTTGCCCGCCTCGTCGGCATGACGAAGAAGACCTTCTTCCGCCTCGGCTACGGTTTCACCCGCCAGCGCAACGGCGCGGTCGCCATGCATGCGGCCGCCTCGGTCGCCACCGTTCTCGGCTCCTGGCAATATGAGGGCGGTGGCGCCTTCCATTCGAACAGCGATATCTTCCGCATGAACAATGCGGAACTGACCGGCCGGTCGATGAAGGACGGCGATATCCGCATGCTCGATCAGTCGCAGATCGGCCGCGTGCTGACCGGCGATCCGGTGGCGCTGCGCCATCGCGGCCCGGTGACGGCGATGCTGATCCAGAACACCAATCCCGCCAACATTGCTCCCGAGCAGCGCCTCGTCAGGCGCGGGTTCGCCCGCGACGATCTCTTCGTCGCCGTCCACGAGCAGTTCATCACCGAAACGGCCGAGGTCGCCGATATCGTCATCCCGGCGACCATGTTCGTCGAGCATGACGATATCTATCGAGCCGGCGGCCAGAACCATATTCTGCTGGGACCGAAGCTGGTCGAGCCGCCACCGACCGTGCGCACCAATCTCTTCGTGATCGAGGAGCTGGCAAGCCGCCTCGGCGTCGCCGATCGCCCCGGTTTCGGCCTTACCGCCCGCGAGATGATCGACCGCATCCTCCAATCGAGCGACCTGCCGGACTACGACCATTTCCTCGAACACAAATGGTTCGATCGCCAGCCGGCTTTCGAGGACGCCCATTTCCTGAACGGCTTTGCCCATCCGGACGGCAGGTTCCATTTCCGCCCCGACTGGATCAACCAGCCGGCGCCGAACAAGCCGCCGGCCGCAATCGGCGCGCTCGGGCCGCATGCCGAACTGCCGGCCTTCCCCGATCAGGTCGATATCATCGAAGTTGCCGATCCAGAGCATCCCTTCCGTCTCGCCACGTCGCCGGCGCGCAACTTCCTGAATTCGAGCTTTTCGGAGACCAAGACGTCTCGTCAGAAAGAAGGCCGTCCCGAGGTGATGATCAATCCTGTCGATGCCGAAGCCAACGGTGTCGCCCATGGCGATCTCATCCGCATCGGCAACAGCCGCGGTGATCTCCGCATCCATGCCCGTATCACCACCGAGGTGAAGCCGGGCGTGCTGATCGCCGAGGGCCTCTGGCCGAACAAGGCGCATGTCGACGGCGAGGGCATCAACGTCCTGACGGGCGCCGACCCGGTCGCGCCCTATGGCGGAGCGGCCGTTCACGACAACAAGGTCTGGCTTCGCAAGGACGCAGCATGATGCAGCCGAAATCACGGGTAAGGATTGTCAGCGAGGAAACGCTGTCGAATGGGTGGACGCGGCTCGCCAGCTATCTGCTCGACTATATCGACCGTAACGGCGCGACCCAGCGGTTGAAGCGGGAGGTCTACCACCGCACGCCGGCCGCCTGCATTCTACTTTATGATCCGAAACGCGATCTCGTCGTCCTTGTCCGCCAGTTCCGTCTTGCCGTGCATCTCAACGGCGACCCCGCCTGGGTGATCGAAGTGCCGGCCGGCCTGCTCGACGATGACCATCCCGAACAGGCGATCCGCCGTGAGGCGATGGAGGAGACCGGCTATCGCCTGCGTGAGGCGCGCTTCCTATTCAAATGCTACATGTCGCCGGGCGCAATCAGCGAAGTCGTCCACGTCTTCGCAGCCCTGATCGACACCGCCGACCGCGTGGCCGAAGGCGGCGGGCTGGACGAGGAGCATGAGGACATCGAGGTTCTGGAAATTCCTCTCGACGAAGCCGCCCGGATGATAGAGACCGGCGAGATTTTCGACGCCAAGACGATCATGCTTTTGCAATGGGCCGCGTTGAACCGGGATAGGATCGGATAATGGGGCGAGCCGTCAGGGGTGATCTTTCGATTGCCCATGATGGCTCCGGCATTGAGCCGCCAGCGCTCGAAAATTCATACGTTTGTCACGAAGCGGTTCTATCCGCTGCGGTTTGTCGATCATCGGATGCAGTCAGGAGAAAGCCCATGTGGCTCAGCAATTTCACCCTCGTTCTCCCAGACGAGGTGGTGAGCGAAGGTTCCGTGCTTGTTGAGGACGGCGCCATCGCCGAAATCCGGCCGGAGCCGGTTGCCGGGGCTGCGATCGATGGCGGCGGGCGGCTGCTGATGCCGGGCTTCGTCGACCTGCACGGCGACATGATCGAGCGCGAGATCGCGCCGCGGCCGAACGCGACGATGCCGATCGATTTCGGCATCCACGAGCTCGACAAGAAACTTGCCGCTGCCGGTGTGACCACCGCCTTTGCCGCGGTCTCCTTCGCCACCGAAAGCGTCTACGGCCATGTCCGCTCGCTGGAGACGACTTCGGCGGTGATCGAGGGCATCAACCGTCTGCGTAACGATCTGCTGATCGACCACCGCGTTCACGCCCGCTATGAAATCACCAATGTCGGCGCAGCACCTGCGCTCGAGCGCCTGCTGAATGCCCACCAGATCGACATGGTTTCGCTGACGGACCACACGCCGGGCCAGGGCCAGTACAACAACCTGCAGAGCTATATCCTCAGCATTTCCGAGCGCCGCGCCATCTCCGAGGAGATGGCCGCTGAGATCGTCGCCAAGCGCATCGCCATGCGCAGCAATCCTGACATCGAGGCCCAGCTGCGGGAGATCGTCGCGCTGTCGCTGAAGCACAAGCTGTCGCTCGCCTCGCATGACGACGACAGCGTCGAGAAGGTCGCAGAAATGCACGATCTCGGCGTCACCATCAGCGAGTTTCCGGTCACCGCACCCGCGGCCGAAGAAGCGCGCCGCCGCGGCCTCTGGACGCTGATGGGCGCGCCGAACGCGCTGCGCGGCCAGTCGATGTCGGGCAATCTCAGCGCGCTCGATGCCGCCAGGGCCGGCCTGCTCGGCGTCATCGCCGCCGATTATCACCCGGCCGCCTTCGTACCCGGCATCTTCAAGCTCGCCGACACGGTGGAAGGCGGCCTGCCGGCCGCCGTCGCCATGGCGACCGGCAACGCGGCCCGCTCGGCAGGACTCTCCGATCGCGGCGAAATCGCCATCGGTCAGCGCGCCGATCTGGTCGTCGTCGAGCGGGGCGAGATCAACCGCATCCGCGCCACCTTCCGCGCCGGCCAGTTCGTGTATAGCGACGGCACCCTGCATCCATTGCGGGCGCTGGCGGCTTAGCTGCAGGTTTGAACGTCGATGACGAGATACCTCCGAGGCGAGCTTTCTCATCGGCGGTGCCCGACTATCACATTTCTCCGGAACAAGACTGGCAAGGATGGGGAATCAAGATGTCATCTGAGCCACGGTTGCTACACAAGGAATGGGGGCTCCTGCCGCTCGTTTTGAGTGGAATTGGGACGATATCTGTATTCATCATATCGATTTACTACGATAACCAATACGGAATTTCGTATGTCTATGTAGGTGGAGAGTATATAGAATGCGAAAAGTCGGTTGCTTCTTTGTTGAAGGCCATTGTCTTGGTATACAAATATCCCGGTTTGGCTCTTCTCATTATCTCATTTATTTCGGTAATTTTCTGTTGTGTCCATGACAGAGGTATATTTATCTTTATTACAATATGTGTCATATTTTTTAGCTATCCATTTGCTGCCATGTGGGGTGGAGCCAGGATTGTTCTAAGTGAATCATCGACAGTGACGCTGTGCGAGAGGGGAAGTTACGGCTCGGTTGCGATCCACCTTCCGATGTTGTTTTTGTCGTCCTACGTCATCATTGGAAATATGGTTCTGCTGACCAAGCGATGGTTCGGGGGGAGAACCAGCAATACCGATATCTAACCGCAGTCGCCGATCAGCGAAATCAGCTGGGCCTTAGGCGCCGCCGTTGAAGCCTCGAAGCCAACGGCCTTGCCGCCCTCCATCGCCACACGCCCCTCGGCAAAGAGCCGCAGCGCCCTCGGATAGATCTGATGCTCGACGGTCAGCACCCGTGCGGCCAGGCTTTCGGCGGTGTCGGCGGAAAAAACCGGAACGGCGGCCTGGCCGATCGTCGGTCCCTCATCCATGCCTTCGGTGACAAAATGCACCGTGCAGCCTGCGATGCGCATGCCGGCGTCGATGGCGCGCTGATGCGTGTGCAGCCCTGGAAACAGCGGCAGCAGGGAAGGGTGGATGTTGAGCATCCGGCCTTCATAACGCTGGATGAAGGTCGCCGTCAGCAGCCGCATGTAGCCTGCGAGGCAAAGGATATCGGGGGAGAGCGTGTCGAGCGCGGAAAAGATCGCCGCCTCGTGCGCTTCCTTGCTGGCGTAGTCCTTGCGGGGGAAGGCGAAGGTGGCGATGCCTTCGGCCGCCGCCTTGGCAAGTCCACCGGCATCCGCCTTGTCCGAGATCACGCCGACGATCTCGGCAGGGTAGTCGGTGGCCTTGGCCGCCGCAACCAGCGCCATCATGTTGGAGCCACTGCCTGATATGAAGACGACGACGCGTTTGCGCTTCATGCTCATATGGCAAGCGTGCCCTTGTAGACCGTGCCGGCAGCGCCTTCGTCGCGCGCAATCATCCGGCCGAGCGTGATAACCTTTTCGCCTTCGGCTTCGAGCACCTTCGATACCGCGGCGACATTTTCCCCAGCGACAACGACGATCATGCCGACGCCGCAGTTGAAGGTGCGCAGCATTTCCTTGGCTTCGACGCCGCCGGTTTTGGCGAGCCACGAGAAGACCGGCGGCACGTTGACGGCATTGAGATCGATCTCGGCCGCCAGATGCCTCGGCAGCACGCGCGGAATATTTTCCGGGAAGCCGCCGCCGGTGATGTGGGCGAGCGCCTTCAGCGCGCCGGTCTCGCGGATCGCCTTCAGAAGGGGCTTCACATAGATGCGGGTCGGCTCGAGCAGCGCTTCGCCAAGCTTCTTGGCTTCGGCAAAGGGCGCCGGCGCGTCCCAGCCGAGGCCGGACAGTTCGACGATCTTGCGCACAAGCGAAAAGCCGTTGGAATGAACGCCGGAGGAGGCAAGGCCGAGGATCACGTCGCCCTCGGCAATATCGCCTGACGGCAGCAGCTTGCCGCGTTCGGCCGCACCGACCGCAAAACCGGCGAGATCATAGTCACCGGAGGAATACATGCCGGGCATTTCGGCCGTCTCGCCGCCGATCAGCGCGCAGCCTGCCTCGCGGCAGCCGGCGGCAATGCCGCCGACGATCGCCGCACCCTGGTCGGGATCGAGCTTGCCGGTTGCGAAATAATCGAGGAAGAACAGTGGCTCGGCGCCCTGGACCACGAGGTCGTTGACGCACATGGCGACGAGGTCGATGCCGACGGTGTCGTGGTAATCGGCGTCGATCGCGATCTTCAGCTTGGTGCCGACGCCGTCATTGGCGGCGACGAGAACCGGATCGGTAAAGCCCGCCGCCTTGAGATCGAAGAGCCCGCCGAAGCCGCCGATCTCGCCGTCAGCGCCCGGCCGACGCGTCGAGCGCACTGCCGGCTTGATCTTCTCGACGAGGAGGTTGCCGGCATCGATGTCGACGCCCGCATCGCTATAGGTCAGGCCGTTTTTTCCAGACTGGCTCATGCTGGTCTCCGATGGCTATTTCCAGGCGGCAGACGCGCCGCGTCATCTGCCGGTCGCAATTGCATGACAGGGGCCTTTATGCAAGCGTCGCATGGCAAAAGCCTCCAATTTCCCGTGTCTTTAATCGGCCTTTCCGGGATTTGGCGTGACAGGGTTGACCATCTTTGCGCCTGCATCCTATGTGCTGAATGGCCGCGTCGGACAAGAGGCGGCGTTCGGCGGCGGCGAGCGAAACGGGGAAGCAATGCCACAGCATGTCAGCGGCAACAGTCTGAAGCGCCAGATCTTCTTCTGGCTGGCCGTGCTCGTCTTCTTCATCGCCTTTCTCTATGTCTTCAGCTCGATCCTCTTGCCGTTCATCGCCGGCATGGCGATCGCTTATTTCCTCGATCCCGTCGCCGACCGGCTGGAGCGCCTGGGCCTCAGCCGCTTGATGGCGACGGTCGGCATTCTGATCGCCTTTGTCATCGTCTTTGCGCTGGCGCTGATGATCCTCATTCCCGTGCTGATCAGCCAGTTCAACGATTTCGCCGAGCGCTTGCCGAGTTATATCAGCCAGCTGCAGAAATTCATCGCCCAGTCGCAGCATTCGCTGCTGCCGCCGTGGATCAGGAGCCAAGTCGGCACGATCAAGGATAATTTCTCCGGCATCCTCTCCGAAGGCATGGGGTTCCTGACGGGACTCTTCGCGCAGATCTGGAATTCCGGCAAGGCGATTGTCGACGTCATCTCGCTGCTCGTCGTCACTCCCGTCGTCGCTTTCTATATCCTGCTCGATTGGGACCGCATGGTCGCCAAGGTCGACCAGTGGATCCCGCGCGATTACGTCAGCGATGTCCGCCAGATCGCCAGCGAGATCGATCAGGCGATCGCCGGCTTCATCCGCGGTCAGGGCTCCCTCTGCCTTATCCTCGGCATCTATTATGCCGCCGGCCTTTCCCTCGTCGGGCTGAACTTCGGCCTGCTGATCGGCCTCTTCGCCGGCATGATCAGTTTCATTCCCTATGTCGGCTCGCTGGTCGGCCTCGTTCTTGCCGTTGGCGTGGCAATCGTGCAGTTCTGGCCGGATTATCCCTGGATCGGACTTGTGCTCGTGGTTTTCTTCAGCGGCCAGTTTTTCGAAGGCAACATCCTGCAGCCGAAGCTCGTCGGCTCCAGCGTCGGCCTGCATCCGGTCTGGCTGATGTTTGCACTGTTTGCCTTCGGCGCGCTCTTCGGCTTCGTCGGGCTTCTGGTCGCCGTGCCGGCTGCCGCCGCCGTCGGCGTCCTTGTCCGCTTCGCGCTTTCGCGTTACCTTCAGAGCGATCTTTATTTTGGCGGGTCAGCAGACGGCCACGCCCGGAAGACGAAATCAGTACCCAATGAATGACGTGAAGAACGCTGATCCGAAGCGCAAGGCCGAAGAGCAGCTGCCGCTGGTGTTTTCGCATGATGCCGCAAGCGGGCGCGACGATCTCCTGATCTCGGAGCGTCTCGCCGCCGCCGTCTCGATCGTCGATGCGTGGCCCGCATGGGCGTCGCCGGTCGTTATCCTTGCCGGCCCGGTCGGTTCGGGAAAATCGCACTTGGCCGGCATCTGGAAAGAACACAGCGGAGCGGAGATCATTCACCCCAAGGCCGGTTCCAATGCCGCGGTCAGGGCGGCGAACGGCCCTGTCCTGTTCGAGGATGCCGATCGTCTCGGCTTCGACGACAACACGCTCTTCCATGTCATCAACAGCGTGCGCGAAAACGGCACCAGCCTGCTGATGACAAGCCGTCTCTGGCCGATGTCGTGGCCGGTTCTGCTGCCGGATCTGCGCTCTCGCCTCAAGGCCGCCACCGTCGTCGAGATCGGCGAGCCGGATGAAGCCCTGTTGTCGCAGGTGATCGTCAAGCTCTTCGCCGACCGGCAGCTTTATATAGATGACAAACTCGTGCTCTATATCGTCAACCGGATGGAGCGGTCGCTGAACGCGGCCCAGACAATCGTCGAACGGCTCGACCGGCTGGCCCTGTCGCGGGGCACGAAAATCACCCGCACTCTTGCCGCTGAAGTATTGAATGAATTGGGAAATTCGGAGCCGGCCGATTGACTGTCACAGTTCCGTCGTGAAACTGATATAATTGCCATCGCGATTGAAAACGGGGTAAGCCGACCATGGACAGCGCAGTCGCAGAACATCAGGAACTCACTCCGGAAACCAACGACAATATCCCCCCGCTGGACGAGTTGCTGGCAAGCCCCGAGCGCTTCATCAACCGTGAATTCTCCTGGCTGCAGTTCAACCGCCGTGTCCTGGAAGAGACGCTGAATACCGAACATCCGCTGCTCGAGCGCGTCCGCTTCCTGTCGATCTCGGCGGCCAACCTCGACGAGTTCTTCATGGTGCGCGTCGCCGGCCTCGAGGGCCAGGTGCGCCAGAACATCGCTATCCGCAGCCCCGACGGCAAGACACCGGCCGAACAGCTCGATTCGATCCTGCAGGAGATCGACCATCTGCAGATGGAGCAGCAGGCTTCGCTCGCTGTGCTGCAGCAGTACCTCGCCAAGGAAGACATTCTGATCGTGCGCCCGGGCGCCTTGAGCGATGCAGACCGCCAGTGGCTCGCCTCCGAATTCGAACAGGCGATCTTCCCGGTGCTGACGCCGCTGTCCATCGATCCGGCCCATCCGTTCCCCTTCATCCCCAATCTTGGCTTCTCGATCGGCCTGCAGCTCGTCAGCAAGAACGGCCGCGAGCCGATGACGGCGCTGCTGCGCCTGCCGCCGGCGCTCGACCGCTTCGTCCGGCTGCCCGACGATGGAAACACGATCCGCTACATCACGCTGGAAGACGTCGCGAACATCTTCATCCATAGGCTCTACCCGGGTTACGAGGTGCAGGGCTCCGGTACGTTCCGCGTCATCCGCGACAGTGATATCGAAGTCGAGGAAGAGGCCGAGGATCTCGTGCGCTTCTTCGAAACGGCACTCAAGCGCCGCCGCCGCGGCAAGGTCATCCGCATCGAGACCGATTCGGAAATGCCGGCCTCGCTGCGTCAGTTCGTCGTGCAGGCGCTCAGCATTCCCGAAAATCGCGTCGCCGTTCTGCCGGGGCTCCTGGCGCTGAACACTCTGTCGGAGATCACCAAGGCGCCGCGCGACGATCTCAGGTTTCAGCCCTACAATGCGCGATTTCCCGAGCGTGTCCGCGAACATGCCGGCGACTGCTTCGCCGCGATCCGCGAGAAGGACATGGTCGTCCATCACCCTTATGAATCCTTCGACGTGGTGGTCCAGTTCCTTCTCCAGGCTGCGCGCGATCCTGACGTTCTGGCGATAAAGCAGACGCTTTACCGCACCTCGAACGACAGCCCGATCGTCCGCGCTCTGGTCGACGCCGCCGAGGCCGGCAAGTCGGTGACGGCGCTGGTGGAGCTCAAGGCCCGCTTCGACGAAGAGGCGAATATCCGCTGGGCGCGCGATCTCGAGCGCGCCGGCGTGCAGGTCGTCTTCGGCTTCATCGAGCTCAAGACCCACGCCAAGATGTCGATGATCGTCCGCCGCGAGGAAGGGAAGCTCAGGACCTATTGTCACTTGGGAACCGGCAACTACCACCCGATCACCGCCAAGATCTATACGGATCTCTCCTATTTCACCTGCAATCCCGTCATTGCCCACGACATGGCGAATATCTTCAACTTCATCACCGGCTATGGCGAACCTGAAGAGGGCATGCAGCTCGCCGTCTCGCCCTATACGTTGCGCTCGCGCATCCTGCGTCACATCGAGGAAGAGATTCAGCATGCCAGGAACGGCGCGCCGGCGGCGATCTGGATGAAGATGAACTCGCTTGTCGACCCCGACATCATCGATGCGCTCTATCGCGCCAGCCATGCCGGCGTCGAAATCGATCTCGTCGTGCGCGGCATCTGCTGCCTGCGTCCGCAGCTGCCCGGTCTCTCGGAGAAGATCCGCGTCAAATCAATCGTCGGCCGCTTCCTCGAACACAGCCGCATCTTCTGCTTCGGCAACGGCTATGGCCTGCCGTCGGACAAGGCGCTGGTCTACATCGGTTCTGCCGACATGATGCCGAGAAATCTCGACCGCCGCGTCGAGACCATGGTTCCGTTGACGAATCCGACTGTTCATGAGCAGGTCTTGTCACAGATTATGCTCGGCAACGTGATTGACAATCAACAAAGCTACGAGATATTGCCCGACGGTACGTCGCGGCGCATGGAAGTGCGCAGGGGCGAGGAGCCGTTCAATGCGCAGCAGTATTTCATGACCAATCCGAGCCTGTCAGGCCGTGGTGAAGCTCTGAAATCAAGCGCGCCGAAACTGATCGCCGGCCTGCTCGAAGGCCGCAACAACAAGTAAAACTGGACCATATGGTTGAATCTGAAGCCCAGGGGCGCCTTCCAGGGATCGCCCCGGTCTCCGTCGTCGACATCGGATCGAATTCCATTCGTCTTGTCGTTTACGAAGGCCTGTCCCGTTCGCCTACGATCCTCTTCAACGAAAAGGTCCTCTGCGGCCTCGGCAAGGGCATAGCCATCACCGGCAAGATGGATGAAGAGAGCGTCGCCCGGGCTCTGGCAGCGCTCCACCGTTTCAAGGCCCTGTCCGATCAGGCGCGGGCCGCCACCATGTATGTGCTGGCGACGGCCGCCGCCCGCGAGGCGAGCAACGGCCCCGACTTCATCCATCAGGCGGAGACGATCCTGCAGCGCCACATCCGGGTGCTTTCAGGTGAGGAGGAGGCTCGTTTCGCCTCGCTCGGCATCATCAGTGGCTTCTTCAATCCTGACGGCATTGCCGGCGACCTCGGCGGTGGTTCTCTTGAACTGATCGACATCAAGGGCAAGGAGGTCGGCAAGGGCATTACGCTGCCGCTCGGCGGTCTGCGCCTGTCGGAATATGCCGGCGGCTCGCTCTCCAAGGCGCGAACTTTTGCCCGCAAGCAGGTGAAGACGGCAAAACTCCTGGCGAAAGGCGAGGGGCGCACCTTCTATGCCGTCGGCGGCACCTGGCGAAATATCGCCAAGCTGCACATGGAGATCACCCATTATCCGCTGCATATGATGCAGGGCTATGAGGTATCCCTCGAAGCGATGATGCTGTTCCTCGATCAGGTGGTGACCGCGCGCGATTCCAAGGAACCGGCCCTCCAGGCCGTCTCGAAGCATCGCCGTTCGCTGCTGCCTTTCGGCGCCATCGCCATGAAGGAAGTCTTGAGCGTCATGAAGCCGTCCGTGATCTCCTTCTCGGCACAGGGCGTGCGCGAGGGTTATCTCTATTCGCTGCTGTCTGAGGCCGAGCGCCGCGCCGATCCGTTGTTGGCTGCCGCTGGCGAACTAGCGATCCTGCGTGCCCGTTCGCCCGAGCATGCCCGCGAACTGGCGGAATGGACCGGCCGCATGATGCCCTTGTTCGGCGTCCAGGAAACCGAAGAGGAAAGCCGCTATCGTCAGGCCGCCTGCCTGCTTGCCGATATCAGCTGGCGCGCCCATCCTGATTATCGTGGCCTGCAGGCACTGAACGTCATCGCCCACTCCTCCTTCGTCGGCATCAGCCATCCCGGCCGCGCCTTCATCGCGCTCACCAATTATTACCGTTTCGAGGGCCTGCACGACGACGGCGCCACCGGTCCGCTGGCGCAGATCGCCACCCCTCAGTTCATCGACCGCGCCAAACTGCTCGGCGGCATGCTGCGCGTCGTCTATCTCTTCTCGGCCTCCATGCCCGGCATCGTCAAGCACCTGACCTTCCGCAAATCGTCGAATCCGGACTTCGACCTCGAATTCGTCGTGCCGCCGGAATACCGCGATTTCGCCGGCGAGCGCCTGGACGGCCGCCTGCAGCAGCTGTCGCGGTTGACGAACAAGAGGCTGGCGTTTCGGTTCGAGTAGAGAGGCATTCTTTCCGCGGGCTCTTCCCGCGGTGCGGACCGTTCGACCTCCCTCATTCCTGTGACGAGCACAGGAATGAGGGAGGTCGAAGTAGTGCCATACGCAAAAGGGCGGCGCTGACCGCACCACCCTCCGGATGTCCTCAGGGTTTTCTGCTCACTTCGCGTTCAAAAACTCGCCAACCTCGAGCAGGCTGAACTCGTTATTGTCGGCCTTGTCGACAGCGCGGCCGGCCGAGAAGGGCAGGTTGTTGTCATTGCCGATGATGATGTGGGTGGCGTCGACGCGGTCGACGTTTTCGATGGTGACGAACGGCATGTCATAGACGCCATCCTTGCTGCCGG
This sequence comes from Rhizobium sp. NLR22b, assembly GCF_019685295.1. Classification (NCBI taxonomy): domain Bacteria; kingdom Pseudomonadati; phylum Pseudomonadota; class Alphaproteobacteria; order Hyphomicrobiales; family Rhizobiaceae; genus Rhizobium; species Rhizobium sp. NLR22b. Next base: position 46,280 of record NZ_JABDWM010000013.1, on the reverse strand, counting down.
CCTGCTTCTTGTTGTCGGGGTCCTGAATATCAAGGAGATCGATGTAACCGATCTTGCGGACGGCCTTGCCGAGGTTGGCGTCGTTGAATTCGATCTTGTAGACGCGCTTCAGCACCGCCGGAGCTTCGAAGCAATCCGGCTTCGGCTGCTTCGGGTCGGAGCAGACCTTGTCGCTGGTGCCGGCGCCGCTGTCGCGCTCGATGACGAGAGCGGTGGAGTCGTCGAGCATGTTGAAATCCCCGATCGATACACCCTTGTCTTCGAATGGATAAAGCCAGCTGCGGCCTGTCCACTTCTTGGAGCCAGCGTCGAATTCTATGACGCGGATGGCCGTATGGCCGTCAGCCGTTTCCATCGTGCCGTCATCCTCGTAGATGGCGCCTTCGAGCAGGCCGTAGAGCTTGGATCCGTCCTTCGACATGGCAAGGCCTTCGAAGCCGCCGGAGCGCTTCAGGTTGAAGACCGGCATCTTGGCGGCCGGATTGCCAGGCAGCTGGATCAGCGGGTTGTCGGGCGAAAGCACCGGCTTGCCGTCGAGCATCGTCGGGATCACGTCCGTCAGGCGACCTTCGGTATCGACCTTGAGGAGATAGGGACCGAACTCGTCGCCCAGCCAGAAGCCGTCGGCATCCGGCTGGATCGATTCGATGTCGAAGTCGGCGCCGGTAAGGTAACGCTTTTCCGTGCCTTCGAGCACGAGCGGGAACGGGGCGATCTTGTTTGGATCGGAGAGGAAGAGGTTCTTGACGACCTCAGCCTTGTTGGCAGTCCAGTCGAACTTCATCTGATGCAGGAACAGCATGGAGTCGGAAGAGTTGGCTTTCGAACCGAAGCCGTTGTCGGAGAGCGTCCAGAAGGTCCCGTCAGCCATCGTCTTGATGCCTGAGAAACCTTGGATCGGCTGGCCGTCGAACGGAATCTTGAGGTCGGTCACGCGCGCGCCGTCCTTGCCTGGAACGGCGCCGAGAGCTTCGCTGCGCTTGCGGTCCGGCGTCGTGAACTTGCCGGAATGCTTGAGAAATTCGGGGGCGTCGGCCGGAGCCGGAACCATGGTATTGGCTGGCAGGATCGCCTGGCCGGTGAGCTTGGCCGGGAACTGCTGCTGGTCGGCCGAAACGGGGCCGGCAATCAGGATGAAAAGCGATACGGAAGCAAAAAGGACGTTCTTCATAATATCCCCATGGACGGATGCGAATGGCTTCCGCTTAACAGGGCTTCCGTGTCAGCGAATTGACGGTTGGGTGAAGCTTTGGTGACGGGTGATAAATGGACTTGCTCAGCCGTGCAGAACGACTGCGGGCGTGTTCAGAACGGTCACCGCACGCGAGGACAGCGCCATGACGCCGAGTGCCTGGCCGCGTCCCTTGACGGCATGGATCCCGAGATCCTCGCAGGAAATGTCATCGGGAAAGGTCATGCGCCGGGCCAGTTCCGCGGAGATCAGCACCTGCCGGTTCAGGCTGCGGCAGAGCGTCTCCAGCCGGGCGGTCGTATTCACCGTATCGCCAAAATAGCTGATCTTGTGGTGGTCGACGCCGACTTCCGCCGTGATGATCTCGCCGCCATGAAGTGCAACGTGAAGCTTCGGCACCTGGCCGTAATTTTTCCGCCAGCCGGCGGCATTGGCTTCGATATCGGCGAGGATATCGAAGATGCAGCGAACGCAGCGCGCATCCTTGACGCCGCGGGCCAGCGGCCAGGTAATGATCGCCGCATCGCCGACATAGTCGTTGATCATGCCCTTGTGGCGTCTGACCGGCTCGGCGAAAGTCGCAAACAGCGAGCTCAGCAGCTGCTGCGCCCTGAGGTCGCCGTGTTTTTCGGCAAAAGCCGTCGAATCGACGAGATCGATGAACAGGAAGACCCGCTCTTCCTTGACCGGATTGCGATAGCGGCTGATGAGCATGCTGGTGAATACTTCGCGGCCGAGCAGTTCGCGCACGCGCAGGATGAAGATCAGCGCCAAGCAGACGACAAGTGCATAAAGGAAGACGTCGAACGGCATGATGACGAGATCGAGGAGCGACGTCGGCTTCAGCACGCCGACCGAGCGAAGCAGCAGCCCGGCGCAGGCAAAGCCAATGCTCATCAGAATTTCGTAGATCGCCAGTTCGGTTATGATGAAGGCGAAGGTCGGTAGCTTCTGGATGCGTCTGTAGAGTCCGCGGAACAGCACCTTGCGCTCGAAGGCAATGATCGGCATGCCGATGAACAGCGCGAAGATCGCCCCGACGACCGGCGTCTGCTCCGAATAGAACATCGAATCATAGACGACGCCGCTCGCCGCGAGAACGATGACGATCAGGATCCAGTTCTGCGTCGGAGAAATTTCCCGCATGCCGCGCCCTTCGCTTCGCAGTGTCTCCGCCATTGTTTTCGGTTGGGAAAAAGGCGTTGAGCGAATTCGATTTGGTGTCAGAGTGCGACGGTTTCAACCTTCCGGCCGGCGAATCGCAATCCGATCTGGCCCTGGATCAGCTGCAGCGCCGGCTCGCCGAAAAGATCGCGCCGCCAGCCGTGCAGGGCAGCGACATCGGCCTTCTCGCCATCGGCGGCAATCTTGTCGAGATCCTCGCTGTTGGCGATCACCTTCGGCGCCACCCCATGTTTTTCCGAGATCAGCTTCAGCAGCACCTTTAAGAGTTCGACGGCGGCAGCTGCGCCCTCCGGGGCCTGTGCCTGACGTGGCACATGCGGCATCTCGGCTTTCGGAAGGGCGAGCGCCGCATTGACCGCTTCGACGACTGCCGTCCCGGCGGCCGAACGCTCCCAGCCCTTCGGAATGGTGCGCAGGCGGCCGAGCGCTTCGGAATCCCTGGGTTGCTGCTGGGCGATCTCATAGATCGCATCGTCCTTCAAAACGCGCGAACGCGGCACGTTGCGGGCCCGCGCCTCGCGCTCACGCCAGGCGGCGACGTATTTCAGGATTGCCAGCTCCTGCGGCTTGCGCAGGCGCATCTTCAGACGCTGCCAGGCGTCGTCGGGATGCATGTCGTAGGTCTCGCGCGCCTCGAGAATGTCCATTTCCTCGCGCAGCCACGACGTGCGGCCTTCGCGATCGAGTTCCGCCTTCAGCGACAGGTAGACGTCGCGCAGATGGGTGACGTCGGCCAGCGCATATTCCAGCTGCTTTTCGGAGAGCGGCCGGCGGCTCCAGTCGGTGAAGCGCGACGACTTGTCGATATGGACGTTCTTGATGCGGCTGACCAGCTGGTCATAGGAGACGCTGTCGCCGAAACCGCAGACCATGGCGGCGACCTGCGTGTCGAAGATCGGATGCGGAATGAGATTGCCGCGATTGAAGATGATTTCGATGTCCTGACGCGCCGCGTGAAAGACTTTCAACACCTTGGTGTCCGCCATCAGCTCGAAGAAGGGAGCGAGATCGATGCCCTTCGCCAGCGGGTCGACGAGTACTTCCAATGTCGGGCTTGCCATCTGGATCAGGCAGAGCTCCGGCCAGAACGTCGTCTCACGCAGGAATTCGGTGTCGATGGTGATGAAGTCGGACTTGGCCAGCTCTTTGCAGGCGGCCGCCAAATCGGCGGTGGTTTCGATCATATCATTTCATTCGCAAGGAAAAGGTTGGTTGAACCTTCCTTCTCCTTTCGCTTCGATATGTCAATACAACAGCATACGCTTCAAGCATTGCTGAAGAAGAATCACGTCCAAACTGAGGCACAGGGAATGCTTCAGCTCACTCTGATATAGCTGGTCATTCCCGTCTTCTGATGCTCGATGATGTGGCAATGCAGCACCCAGTCGCCGGGATTGTCGGCGACAAAAGCCAATTGCACTTTCTCGTCCGGCTGGACGAGGTAGGTGTCGGACACCAGCGGCATCGCCTCCCGCGCCGAGGAGGAGATCACCGTGAAACTCATCCCGTGCAGATGGATCGGATGCGCGTGCGGCGTGGTGTTCTCGAGGTTGAAGACATAGCTTCTGCCGAGCTTCAGTTCCGCCAGCGGCGCCGTCGGATCGGGCGTGTCTCCGGGCCACGGCACCTTGTTGATCGCCCAGAAGCTGTAGCCGAGCGTGCCGCAGATGCTTTCCACGGCGGCATTTTCCGCAGTGGCGCTCAACACCAGCGGGATCTGTTCGGCAACGGAAAGATCGGCCTTCGGAACAGGATTCTGGCCAAGAGGCCCGAGATCGCCGATGTCGCGCTTCAGCGATGCCCCGACCGCACGCAGGCTGGCGATCGTCTTCGGCGCCGTGCCGCGAATGTCTTCCAGTATCGCGACGGCGCCTTCATCGTCCGGCATGCGCACCACAAGATCGAGCCGCTGGCCCGGCCCGATCTGCAGGAGGTCGAGGGGGAAGCGTTTCGGCACCGGATTGCCGTCGATTGCGATGACGGTCGCATCTGCGCCCGCCATCTTCAGCAAGAAGATGCGCGTCACGTCGGTGATGGCAATGCGCAGCCGCACCAACCCGCCGGCCGGGGCGTCATATTGCGGCTCCTGGCGCCAGTTGGCCGTGCGCACCGTGCCGTAGGTGCCGCTCTTGGCAGCGTCGCGCGGCCGGAAGGGCGCGATGAACTGCCCGTCGCCTCCGAGACGCCAGTCGCGCAGATTGAGCAACACCTCGGCATCGAATTCCGGATCAGCCGGATCCTCGACGACGAGCATGCCGGTCATGCCATGTCCCATCTGCGTCAGCGTGTTGCAATGCGGATGGTACCAGAAGGTGCCGGCATCGGGCGGCGTGAAGGCATAGTCGAAGCTGTCGCCGGTATAGATATAGGGCTGCGTCACGAAGGGCACGCCATCCATGCGGTTGTCGATACGAAGCCCGTGCCAATGGATCGTCGTCGGCTCATCGAGTCCGTTCTTCAGCCTTGCCGCGTAGGGCCGCCCCTTGGTCATTCTCAGAACCGGCGGCATGCCGTCATGGCCCCAGCTCATGACATCCCGAGTCGGACCCGCCTCGGTCAGGATGGCCTCGGTTTTCACAGCCGTCAGCAGCTGCGGTTCCGACGCCGCCTCGGCCAGTCCGAATTTGCCCGCAATGGCCATGCCTGCGCCATATGCGCCCGCGACGGATGCCTTCAGAATGTTGCGGCGGGTCAGCAGAGGCATGCGGAGGCTCCAGGATGGGAATGCTGATCCTTTTAAAGTTGAGCCGCATCTTCATCAATATGGGAAATGCGGCCAAACTGCCGCAGCCTGCGGGTCGCAGCCTTGCCATAAACGCATGCCAAACCCAGGGGCGGGGCGCGCCAAGCCTTGACAAATCGGAGCGTCCATGCGCTTTTCCGCCCGATTTTCTTGTCGGCGCGGGAGGGTCTTCGAACCCCTGCTGCCGTCTTCAGCCACATGCCAGGATTTGAGATCATGCATCGCTACCGCAGCCACACATGCGCCGCCCTCCGCAAGACGGATGTCGGCTCGACCGTCCGCATCGCCGGCTGGGTCCATCGCGTTCGCGACCATGGTGGCGTTCTCTTCATCGACCTTCGCGACCATTACGGCATCACCCAGGTCGTCGCCGACCCGGATAGCCCTGCCTTCAAGACGGCGGAAACCGTGCGTGGCGAATGGGTCATCCGCATCGACGGCCTCGTCAAAGCCCGTACCGAAGAGACCGTCAACAAGAACATGGCGACCGGCGAGATCGAGCTCTACGCGCAGGAGATCGAAGTGCTCTCCGCCGCCAAGGAATTGCCGCTGCCGGTCTTCGGTGAGCCTGATTATCCGGAAGACGTTCGCCTCAAGTATCGCTTCCTCGATCTTCGCCGCGAAACCCTGCACAAAAACATCGTCAAGCGCACCCAGGTGATTTCGGCCATGCGCCGTGAAATGGGCGGCGCGGGCTTTACCGAATATACCACGCCGATCCTCACAGCCTCCTCGCCCGAAGGCGCGCGCGACTTCCTCGTGCCGAGCCGTATTCATCCCGGCACCTTCTACGCTCTGCCGCAGGCGCCGCAGCAGTACAAGCAACTGCTCATGGTCGCAGGTTTCGACCGTTACTTCCAGATCGCGCCGTGCTTCCGTGACGAAGACCCGCGCGCCGACCGCTTGCCTGGCGAATTCTACCAGCTCGACCTCGAAATGAGCTTCGTCACCCAGGAAGACGTCTGGGACACCATGGGTCCGCTGATGACCAAGGTGTACGAAGAGTTTGCCGAAGGCAAGCCGGTCACCAAGGAATGGCCGCGCATCCCCTATGACGAGGCGATCCGCAAATACGGCTCCGACAAGCCCGATCTGCGCAACCCGATCGTCATGGAAGCGGTGACCGAACATTTCGCCGGCTCGGGCTTTAAAGTCTTCGCCGGCATGATCGCCTCCAACCCGAAGGTCCAGGTCTGGGCGATCCCGGCCAAGACAGGCGGCTCGCGTGCTTTCTGCGACCGCATGAACGCCTGGGCGCAGAGCCAGGGCCAGCCGGGCCTCGGCTACATCTTCTGGCGCAAGGAAGGCGAGAAGCTCGAAGGCGCCGGACCACTTGCCAAGAACATCGGCGAGGAGCGCACCGATGCGATCCGGACCCAACTTGGTCTTGGTGACGGCGACGCGTGCTTCTTCGTCGCCGGAGAGCCGGAAAAATTCTACAAGTTTGCGGGTGAGGCCCGCACCAAGGCCGGCGAAGAACTCAACCTCGTCGACCGCGACCGCTTCGAGCTCTGCTGGATCGTCGACTTCCCATTCTTCGAATGGAACGACGAGGAAAAGAAGGTCGATTTCGCCCACAACCCGTTCTCGATGCCGCAGGGTGGCCTCGATGCGCTCAGGAACCAGGATCCCCTGACGATCAAGGCCTTCCAGTACGACGCCGTCTGCAACGGCTTCGAGATCGCCTCGGGTTCGATCCGCAACCAGTCGCCGGAAACCATGGTCGCCGCCTTCGAGAAGGTCGGTCTCAGCCAGCAGGACGTCGAGGACCGCTTCGGCGGCCTCTACCGCGCCTTCCAGTACGGCGCGCCTCCGCATGGCGGCGCCGCCTTCGGCATCGACCGAATCGTCATGCTGCTCGTCGGCGCCAAGAACCTGCGTGAGATCTCGCTGTTCCCGATGAACCAGCAGGCCCAGGACCTGCTGATGGGCGCGCCGACCCCGGCAACCCCGACGCAGCTGCGCGAGCTTTCGATCCGGCCGATCCCGCCGGTCAAGAAGGACTGAGTTCGGCTCAGCGTCGAACAGAAAAGCCCGGCGGCCGCAAACGCCGGGCTTTTTGTCTGCGCGGATCGTTTGATTTGAAACAAGAAAGGACCCGGCAGCGGAACTGTCGGGCCCTTTCTTGCAATTTGAGCGATCAGTCGTTGGCCGAAACCTTGACGCCGAGCACCTGCGGCAGCGTGTTCGGAGCGCCCATCGCGGCGCCGACGATCGTCGGGAACGGCACCGGCTTTTCAGGAGCGGCCTTCACCGTCAAGCTCTTGGGGTCGTCGAGGAAGGTGTTGACGGCGGCCGAAACGGCGTTCTGCAGTTCCGGGATATTGAGCTGCGCCAGCATGATCGGCGTCATCGCCTTCAGCGAATCCGCCATCTGCTTGCCTGACATGTTCTGCTGCGAACCGGCGTAATCGAGCGCCCGCTTGGTGATCGAGGCATCTTCGAAGCGCACGTGAGCGCCCTCGAAGGACAGCTGCTGCATCAGGCCGAGCATGGCAAGGCCGAGCGCCTGCTGCGACTGTTCCGTGTTCGGATTGGATTCCGATTCCTTCACCGCATCCTGCAGTGATTTCATGAAGGCCATCGTATAGCCGGAGATCTTGAAGCCGAGGTTGAGCTTGCCGATGTTCGTGAAGTCGAAGGCGATTTCCGAAACGTCGAACGTGCCGGGCCCGAGCTCCCAGGCGCCTTTCATGGTGATGTCGCCCTGGACGTGCTGCAGGGCGAGCTTCTCGATCGCATCCTTGCCCTGCGGATCTTCGGCCTTGGTGAGATCGGCCTTCATGCTTTTGAAGGCGCCGTCGAAATCGAAGCCGGATTCGTCCTCGCGCAGCGTCAGGTTCATGTCGCTTTGCAGTAGCGAGAACACTTCCGCGCCGTCCTTGACCACCTTCAGCGGGCCGGTATGGGCGGTTTCGTAGAGCATCATTGTGTCGAGGCTGTCGCCGCCGGCTGTCGCCGGAATGGAAATGCCGCCGAGCGTCAGCTCTTGTGCGGTCATGGTGACGCCGTCTTTCGTCGTGTTGATATCGGGGAAGGCGGCCTCTTCGATGTAATAGCCACCTTCCTCATCTTCCTCCACGCCGGACAGGGTGACTTCGCCGATGGCGAAGCTCTCGTTGCCGGCCGGTTTGATGCTGACTTTCTTCAAGGTCACGGTGGTGCCATTGATATCGACGCCGTCAGCCGAAATCGTTCCGCCCTGTGCGGCATAGGCGGCATTGAGCTTCTTCAGCAGATCATTGCCGTCGAGGGCCAAGGCCGAGCCGGCGAGCGAGAAAAAGGCTGCGCCCGACAGCATCAGCCGCGTTGTCCGATAAATGTTCATAAGGGTGATTCCTCTGGTGGCGTGTGGCGGTTTGGAAATCTGCAGTTACGCTACTACGGATTGGGGCCGCTTTATATTTGCGGACTTCTAAATTTCTGTTGAAGGGAACGGCAAACGAAGTCCAAATTGCGGCGGAACGTTTGTCTCATCCTTTGATGTCGCCCCCAAGACTTCATCCACAGCTGCAATAGGCCGGATTCCTTGCCCGCCGGCCACTTCTGGGCTAGTCAAGGCCCATGGGACAAGAGATTTTGCCGCCTTCCGGCGGAGACGACGACAACATCCAGCCGGTCGACCTCAAGGCGGCGCTCGAGCAGCGTTACCTTGCCTATGCGCTGTCGACCATCATGCACCGCGCGCTGCCTGACGTGCGCGACGGGCTGAAGCCTGTCCATCGCCGCATCGTCTACGCGATGAACGAGATGGGGCTGAGGCCCACTTCGGCCTTCAGAAAATGCGCCAAGATCGTCGGCGAAGTGATGGGTAACTACCATCCGCATGGCGACCAGTCGATCTACGACGCGCTTGCCCGTCTCGCCCAGGATTTCTCGCAGCGTTATACGCTGGTCAACGGCCAGGGCAATTTCGGCAATATAGACGGCGACAGCCCCGCCGCCATGCGTTACACCGAATCGAAGATGACGGCGGTCTCCGAACTGCTGCTCGAAGGCATCGATCAGGATGCGGTCGATTTCCGCGACACCTACGACGAATCGAATTCCGAGCCGGTCGTGCTTCCCGGCGCCTTCCCGAACCTGCTCGCCAACGGCTCCTCCGGCATCGCCGTCGGCATGGCGACCTCGATCCCGTCTCACAATGCGCATGAGCTTTGCGACGCCGCCCTGCATCTGATCAAGCATCCCGATGCGACCATCGAAAAGCTCGTCGAATTCATTCCCGGCCCGGATTTCCCCACAGGCGGCATTATCATCGACAGCCGCGACAGCATCATCGAGAGCTACCGCACCGGCCGCGGCGGTTTTCGCGTGCGGGCGAAATGGCAGACGGAGGATCTCGGTCGCGGCGGCTATCAGATCGTCATCACCGAAATTCCCTTTCAGGTGCAGAAATCGCGGCTGATCGAGAAGATCGCCGAGCTGCTGATCGCCCGCAAGCTGCCGCTGCTGGAAGACATCCGCGATGAATCGGCCGAGGACATTCGCATCGTCCTGGCGCCGAAGTCCCGCAGCGTCGATCCGACCATCCTGATGGAATCGATGTTCAAGCTGACGGAGCTCGAAAGCCGCTTTCCGCTCAACATGAACGTTCTGTCCATGGGGCGCATCCCCAAAGTCATGGCGCTGAACGAGGTGCTGAAGGAGTGGCTGGACCACCGTCGCGAAGTCCTGCAGCGCCGGTCGCGCTTCCGCCTGGCCGCAATCGACAAGCGTCTCGAGATCCTCGGCGGTCTGTTGATCGCCTACCTCAACATCGATGAGGTGATCCGGATCATTCGCGAGGAAGACGAGCCGAAGCCGGTCATGATGGCGCGATGGGATCTGACCGACAATCAGGTCGAAGCGATCCTCAACATGCGGCTGCGCGCCCTGCGCAAACTGGAAGAATTCGAGATCCGCAAGGAGTTTGACGAACTCACCAAGGAAAAGAGCGAGATCGAGGCGCTGCTTGCCTCGGACGACAAGCAGTGGCAGACGGTTGCCTGGGAAATCGGCGAGGTGAAGAAGAAATTCGCCAAGGCGACCGAGGTCGGCCGCCGCCGCACCCAGTTCGCCGACGCGCCTGAGGCCGATGAAGAGGCGATCCAGCAGGCGATGATCGAGAAGGAGCCGATCACGGTCGTCATATCCGAAAAGGGCTGGATCCGCGCCCTGAAGGGCCACATCGCCGACACCGCGACGCTGACCTTCAAGGAAGGGGACGGCTTGAAGGTGGCCTTCCCGGCGCAGACGACGGACAAGATCCTGATCGTCACGACAGGCGGCAAGGCCTTCACGCTCGGTGGTGACAAGCTGCCGGGCGGACGCGGCCACGGCGAGCCGTTGCGTATCATGGTCGACATGGATAACGACCAGGCGGTGCTGACCGCCTTCGTCCACGATTCCGCGCGCAAGCAACTGATCGTGTCGACGGCGGGCAACGGTTTCGTCGTTCCAGAGGCGGAGCTGGTCGCCAATACGCGCAAAGGCAAGCAGATCATGAATGTCGCGCTGCCGGAGGAAACGCAGCTGCTGGTGCCGGTTAGCGGCGATCATGTTGCCGTCGTCGGCGAGAACCGCAAGCTGCTGGTCTTCCCGCTCGCGCAGGTGCCGGAAATGTCGCGCGGCAAGGGCGTGCGCCTGCAGCGCTACAAGGATGGCGGCATTTCCGATGTCCGCTGCTTCGCAATATCAGACGGCCTCGTCTGGGAAGACAGCGCCGGCCGCACCTTCACGAAGAACAAGGACGAACTGGCCGAATGGCTGGGCGATCGCGCTAGCGCCGGCCGCACCGTGCCGAAGGGCTTCCCGCGCAGCGGCAAATTCGCCGGCTGAGGCTTTACGGCGCCGCGCACCTGTCCAGGCGCGCAAAGGACCGTCGTAACGCCTTGGTTTTCTGTCGAATTAAATTCCGCGCTCGGCTCTTGGCGGGCGTGGGAACTTCTCTATCTCATTGCTGTTATCAAAATAAGAGAAGGCCGGTTGCGTGGGCGGACGGAGCGGCTGTGGTCCGTTGCGCCTCGAGAAGGCGCCCGTGCCCCTACCGGAGGAAAATCGATGCCCGCCAGCACCATCAAATTGCATGTCAGCCAGACCTACAAGGCCCCGCCCGCTGTGGTCTACGACGCCTGGCTCAACCCCGAAATTGCCCGCCGCTTCCTGTTTGCGACCGATGATGGACATGTCATCCGTGCCGACATCGACCCGCGTGTCGGCGGCCGTTTCTTCGTCGTTGACCGCCGCCCGACCGGCGACGCCTTTCATCAGGGCGTCTTTCTGGAATTGAAGCGCCCGCAACGCATGGTCTTCAGCTTTTCCGTCGAGGAGCACGACCACAATTGCGATCGCGTCGAAATCGACATCGAGCCTCTCGGCGGCGGCAGCCGCCTTACATTGACCCACGAAATGTGCGCCGAATGGGCCGCACACGAGGAGAAAACGCGGCAAGGCTGGGCGCATGTCGTCGAAGCCCTCGGCCGGGAACTGGAACAGCAGCAGTTGAAGGCTACCGGTTGAGCGGCACGCTGAAGTCCCAAGGGAAGCGCGTCGCTCCTTCATCGTTGTATGACATGGGGCCAGGGTCACATCATGAGACTTGCCTGACGCTCTTGCGTCGCGCCATCCAGAGGGAATGCACGGCGATTGTCGCCGTCAGGATGCCGCCGCCGACGAGTGTCATGGTCGCGGGCGTTTCGGCAAAGATCAGCCAGACCCAGATCGGCGCCAGCACCGTTTCCAAGAGATAGAACATGCCGACTTCAGCCGCGGACAGATAACGTGGTCCTGTCGCCAGGCACCAGAAGGCGACCGGCATCACGATGGCGCCGTTGAAGAGGATCCAGCCGGGATGGACGATGGCAAGCCCTGAGGGCAGAGCCTGCGTGAGGCCGAGTACAGCCGGCAGGATGGCGGCAAGCAGCGGCACGAAGCCCATTTGCCGGCGAGAGGCACGCCCGACCGTAATGGCTGCGGCAAGAATGAGCGCGCTGAGAAGCGCCATGGCGTCGCCAAAAACATGGCCGCTGGAAAGTCCTTCGCTCACGATCAATCCGACGCCTGATATCATGAACAGCATCGCGACCAGCGTTGCGGCCGGAGGCTTCTCCTTGAGGAAAATCCAGGAAAGAAGAGCTCCGAACATCGGGTTGAAGGCGACGATGAAGACGACATTGGCTGTGGCCGTATTGAAGACGGCCAGCACGAAGGTGAGGGAAGAGAGACCGTAGAGCAGACCGGCGAGCAAACCGGGTCGCCCCGGAACGAGAACCGGCCACTTGCCCGAAACCAGGCGCATTGCTCCTAATATGACGAGCGTGGCGACGACCGTTGCTGCGCTCCGCATTCCGAGAATCGACCAGATGTCACCGTCGCCAAGGCGGACGAGCGGGATATCCATGGAAAGCGCCAGCCCGCCGATCGCCGTCAGCAGCAGGCCCTTCCGATGATCGGAAAGAGCGGTGGGGAGCATTTAGAGCCTTTGCTGGTCAGCTTGAAGCATTCTGCCGGAGCAGGTTTTCGTCAGGGCAGAAGCGATTGGCGACGGGCATACCCCCAAGTACGTCCGAGCCGATCGCCTCTGCCCTGGCTAGAGATGCCCGGCCCACCGGCCGCACCGCTTCGCCGTGGCGAAGCGACAAGTGCATCCGGCGATTTTTTAGTCTTGCAGATTTGCCTGGCAAATCTGGGGGAGGGTTGGCTGAAACGGGCCGCCTGCTCGACCGGCCGGCTTGGCCGTAGATCTGGGCTACGACGCGCGCCGGCCGGTCGACCATCCGACTCCGTTTGAGCCAACAGAATGCTCCAAGCTGACCGGGAAAGGCTCTAATCGTGGGTGCTTTCGGGCATGGAGGAGGGGTCGAAACGCTCCCAGCCGCGCGGAGTGAGATGCTCCTGCGGCTGGAAACGGGTCTTATAGTCCATTTTTCGTGAACCCTGAACCCAGTAGCCGAGGTAGACATGCGGCAGGCCAAGCGCTTTGGTGCGCCTGACATGGTCGAGAATCATGAATGTGCCGAGCGAACGCCGCTCGAGCGCCGGATTGAAATAGGAATAGACCATCGACAGCCCGTCGCTCATCGTGTCGGTGAGTGCGGCGGCAAGCAGTTCGCCCTTCGGCCGCTCCTCCAGCCCGGAGCCTTCCTCGCGCCGGCGGTATTCGATGATTCGCGTGTTCACATGCGTGTCTTCCACCATGATCGCATAATCGAGCACGGTCATGTCGGACATGCCGCCCTGCTGGTGGCGGAAATCGAGATAGCGCCGGAAGAGTGAATATTGCTCGCTGGAAGGCTGGGCTGCGAATTCGGTGGCGATGACGTCGGAATTGGCGGCAAGCACCCGTTTCATCGATTTCGTCGGTTCGAATTCCTGGGCGAGAATCCGCACGGAAACGCAGGCGCGACAGGATTCGCAGGCCGGGCGGTAAGCGATGTTCTGCGAGCGGCGGAACCCGCCCTGGGTGAGGATGTCGTTCATCTCGGCGGCCCGCGGGCCGACCAGATGGGTGAAGACCTTGCGCTCCATCTCATGCGGCAGATACGGACACGCAGCCGGAGCCGTCAGATAAAACTGCGGGGATGGCGTCGTCTGCGTATTCATTTGTCGCGGAAGTTTCCTTGTCGAGACAGTGCCGTTTTCTGACAGCATGACCTAAGAATAGAAAACGTCAACAGCGCGGCGGTCTCCGCCCTTCATTTCAGTCTTCTAATCTTGGATATGGAGCATCGTGATCCCCGGTACAGGGAAGGCGGAGAGTTTTTTCGTCTCCGCCACCAGGTCCCAGGCAGCAGGATCTCAGGCAGTGCGCACTGTCACCGTGCCGACCAGTAGGTCGTGGATGAGACGGCTGCGCTCGATAAACAGGCCGGCAAGCAGGATGAGCGGCGTCAGCACCGAGTTCAGGATCCAGAACAGCGCCAGATGCACGATCGCCGTCAGGAAATCCATCGGCCGTCCATCGACGCGCACGATCGCAATCCCCATTGCCCGCATGCCGAGCGAAGCCTGGCTCGGTCCGCCGACGGTCAGGCCGAAGTAAAGGCCGGCGACGATGACGAAGAGGGCAGGGTAGAGGAAGAAGCCGAGGCCGAGCGTGACGATCGAAAGGAAGAACAGAACGATCGCCGCGGGAATGCACAGCAGCGCCACGATGAGGTAATCGAGCATGAAGGCAAACACACGGCGGCTCAACACGCCGCTATAGGCGCGCCAGTCCTCCGGTGCGGCATAAAGCGGATTGGGGTTGTAGCTCATCTCGATCTCCTCTCGCAAAAGCGACGCCGCTGATATGGTGTCGGCGGGGCGAAATACAATCATTCGCCCCGAAATCACCTCTTTGCGAGAATTTTCGCCACCTCGACCGCGAAATAGGTGAGGATGCCGTCGCATCCCGCCCGCTTGAACGACAGCAGCGTTTCGAGCATCGCCCGCTCGCCGTCGATCCAGCCGTTCATCGCTGCCGCCTTGATCTGCGTATACTCACCGGAAACCTGGTAGGCGAAGGTCGGCAGGCCGAAGGCCTCCTTCATCCGCCAGCAGATGTCGAGATAAGGCAGGCCGGGCTTGACCATCAGCATGTCGGCGCCTTCCTCGACGTCGAGGGCGGCGTCGCGGATCGCCTCGGTGCCGTTGGCCGGGTCGATATAATAGGTCTTCTTGTCGCCTATCAGCAGGCCGCCTGTCGAGATCGCCTCGCGATAGGGGCCGTAGAAGGCAGAGGCGAATTTCGTTGCATAGCTCATGATGCCGACGCTCTGGTGGCCGGCGGCATCGAGCGCCATGCGGATGGCGCCGATGCGCCCGTCCATCATCTCCGACGGCGCGATGATGTCGGCGCCAGCATCGGCCTGCATCACGGCAGCGCGCGCCACCTGATCGACCGTCTCGTCGTTGACGATCTCGCCGTCTCTCAGAATGCCGTCATGGCCATGGCTGGTGAAGGGGTCGAGCGCGATGTCGGTGATGACACCGATCTCCGGCACCGCCTTCTTGATCGCCGCCGTGGCCTTATTGATCAGATTGTTGGCCTCGAGGCTGTTCGAGCCTGTCTCGTCACGTAGCTCCATCTCGATATTGGGAAAGGTCGCCAGCGCCGGAATGCCGAGATCGGCCGCTTCGCGGGCGGCCTCGACGGCCTTGTCGATGCTCATGCGGTTGACGCCGGGCATGGCCGGGATCGGATCGATGATGCCGGAACCCGGCACGATGAAGATCGGCCAGATCAGGTCGTCGACCGTCAGCCGGTTCTCCTGCACCAGCCGGCGCGTCCAGTCCGCCTTGCGGTTGCGCCGCATGCGGCGATGGCCGGTGATGTCGTCGACGAGATGCGTCTTATCTTGCATGATATCTGTCCCTGGCCCATTCCATTTATCGGAGCGCTCATTATCATGGCGCCCGGAAAATCCAAACCGGACGATTGGCCGCGGCGGAAAAACTGCTTGTAACGATCCGATCCCGAACCGATGTTTGCGCCATGGAAACCGAATCCCCGACACTACCGAAACGCACGCTGGCGGATCTTCTCTTCATCCTCCTCCTGAGGCTGGTGGCCGTATCCTGCTTCTGGTTCGGTCTCCAATATTGGGCGATGCTCGTCGGCTATTCCTTGGTCGGCGCCGGCCGCTTCGATCTTTTGAACCTGCCGTGGAAGGTGGCGAGCACCAGCCTTGCCGTGCTTTTCCCCGTCGCCTCCCTCGGCCTCTGGCTTACCGTCTCCTGGGGGCCGGTTATCTGGGTGCTGGCAGCAGGCGGGCAGATCCTGATGTATGGCCTGCTGCCTGATATCTTCGGACCCAACAAGCTGATCATTCTGCTGCATCTCATGGTCGCCGCGGTCTACTGCATATTCCGCCTGTTGCTCTGGCTGGAAAAGCGCCGGCACCGCCGCCAGGTAAGTGTTGATTTACCCTGAGACAACGTGGAGTTTCCGGTAAGGCTCCATTAAGCCTGCGGTTTAAGTCGAATTTTATATGTATTCGATAGGGTCTCACTCAAGGCGGGAAGAAAACGACACCGCCAAACAAACAGTGAGGCAGTCAATATGAACACGAAAATCAAGCCGCAGGCGGTATCCAACTTCCGTGACCAGCAGGATCAGGGCATCCGTGATCTTTACATGGAATCCCTTCATCTGGTCGAACGTCTTCATCGCCGTCTTCTCGACGTCATCAAGGACGAGTTCGACCGCCAGGGTCGCAGCGACGTCAACGCCATCCAGGCGCTGCTCCTTTTCAACATCGGCAATTCCGAGCTGACCGCCGGCGAGCTGCGCTCCCGTGGCTACTATCTCGGCTCCAACGTTTCCTACAACGTGAAGAAGCTGGTCGACCTCGGCTTCATCAACCACCAGCGCTCCCGCATCGACCGCCGCTCGGTCCGCATCAGCCTGACCGACACCGGCCAGGACATCGCCGAAACGGTCGCCAAGCTCTACGAACGCCACATCGCCTCGATCGACAAGGTCGGCGGCATCGGCACCGACGAGTTCACTCAGATGAACAAGCTGCTCCAGCGGCTCGACCGCTTCTGGAACGACTCGATCATGTATCGCCTCTAAGACCCTCGACCTCCTTTCAGGGTTGAAGAAAACCGGATGCGTTCCCTGCGCGTCCGGTTTTGCCGTTTGCGCCCGCGTGGCATCTTTGCAACGCATGGCAGGCAAGCGTAAGGGCCGGTATTCAAGCCGTTTTTTAGCCGTTATTAACCGGCACGATTTACCTCGTCACATGGTTCGTTGCGTGATGACTCGGCCATCGGCAGCGATCTGCGGTCCCGGCAACACGAATTGGCCATATTGGTGTGGCAGCGGAAGGTTAGCAACCGGCGCTTTCAATGGACCAGGAACGTTCAGGCTTCCGCATCGCAGTCTTGTGATGCGGGGCAGGATTTTCCGATGTGCCGGGAGAACGAATGGATAGGGATCTGCGTTACGGCGCAGTGATATCGCAAAGCGCCGCGCTTCCTTGCATGCGGCATTCAGTGGTTGGGACTATGTCGAAGAAAAACGGAAATGAAGCTCTCTCGCGCCGCGCTTTCCTTGCGTCCGCGGCAACGATTGGCGCCAGCGCTATGGCCGCGCCGGCATTGGCGCAGTCGGCGCTCGATACGCTGATCAACGCGCCGCGCCGCGGCAACTGGGACGACCAGTTCGATGCCAAGGCGGCTTCGCGCACGGCGACCGCCGTCGTTTCCAATACGCCGATCCTCGGTCCCCAATCGGTCGCGAGCGCACAGCAGGCGATCATGCAGTATCAGCAGATTGCGGCAGCCGGCGGCTGGCCGGAAGTCAATCCCGGTGATCAGCGCCTGCAGCTCGGCGTTTCCTCTCCCGCCGTCCAGGCGCTGCGCCAGCGCCTTGCGATCACCGGCGACCTGCCGCGCGAGGCAGGCATGTCGAACGCCTTCGATTCCTATGTCGACGGCGCCGTCAAGCGCTTCCAGGCGCGTCACGGCCTGCCGTCCGACGGCGTTCTCGGCGAGTTCACGCTGAAGGCGATGAACATTCCGGCCGATGTCCGCCTGCAGCAGTTGAACACCAATCTGGTCCGCCTGCAGACCTTCCCGGAAGATCTTGGCCGCCGCCACCTAATGGTCAACATTCCGGCCGCCTATGTCGAGGCCGTCGAAGACGGCAGCGTTGCGACGCGCCACACCGCGGTCGTCGGCCGTCTGAGCCGACCGACGCATCTCGTCAACTCGAAGATCTACGAAGTCATCCTCAACCCCTACTGGACCGCGCCGCGCTCGATCGTCGAAAAGGACATCATGCCGCTGATGCGCAAGGATCCGACATATCTCGAAAAGAACGCGATCCGCCTGATCGACGGCAAGGGCAATGAGGTTTCTCCGGAGACTGTCGATTGGAACGGCGAGGCGCCGAACCTGATGTTTCGCCAGGACCCGGGCAAGATCAACGCCATGGCGTCGACGAAGATCAACTTCTACAACAAGAACGGCGAGTACATGCACGACACGCCGCAGCAGGGCCTGTTCAACAAGCTCATGCGTTTCGAATCGTCGGGCTGCGTCCGCGTTCAGAACGTGCGCGACCTGTCGACCTGGTTGCTGCGCGAGACGCCGGGCTGGAACCGCCAGCAGATGGAACAGGTGATCGCAAGCGGCGTCAACACGCCGATCAAGCTCGCCACCGAAGTTCCGGTCTATTTCGTCTACATCTCCGCCTGGGGCATGCCCGACGGCATCGTCCAGTTTCGCGACGACATCTATCAGATGGACGGCAATGCCGAGCTCGCACTCGACACCACGGCCGGCATGGAACAGCCGGTTCAGTAAGCGGCGACCTCAGCATCGTGATTTTGAGAACCGCGCCTCGAGGGCGCGGTTTTTTTATGCCGGGCAGGGCGCTGCGTCATGCGGCCGCCATTCATCGGCGCCGCGCTGTCGCAAAATGGCCGGAGCGCGCGCTTTGCTCAGCAAATGTCGTTCTTCGTATTGCCCTTGCCACGGCGGAAGGCTAATACCTCAGCGCATTCCAGTTGAGGAGCCCGCCCATGACCAATGCTTCCACCGAATCCTTCTTCAATCGCTCGCTTGCGGACGTTGATCCGGAAATTTTCGGCGCGATCGGAAAGGAACTCGGTCGCCAACGGCACGAGATCGAACTGATCGCTTCCGAGAACATCGTCTCCCGCGCCGTGCTGGAAGCCCAGGGCTCCATCATGACCAACAAATATGCCGAGGGTTATCCGGGCAAGCGTTATTACGGCGGCTGCCAGTTCGTCGATATCGCCGAGGAACTGGCGATCGAGCGCGCCAAGAAGCTGTTCGGCGTCAATTTCGCCAACGTCCAGCCGAATTCCGGCTCGCAGATGAACCAAGCCGTGTTCCTGGCGCTGCTGCAGCCCGGTGACACCTTCATGGGTCTCGACCTGAATTCGGGCGGCCACCTGACGCATGGTTCGCCGGTCAACATGTCGGGCAAGTGGTTCAACGTCGTTTCCTACGGCGTGCGCGAAGGCGACAACCTGCTCGATATGGATGAAGTCGCCCGCAAAGCCGAAGAGCACAAGCCGAAGCTGATCATCGCCGGCGGCACCGCCTATTCCCGCATCTGGGACTGGAAGCGCTTCCGCGAGATCGCCGACAGCGTCGGCGCCTATCTGATGGTCGACATGGCTCACATCGCCGGCCTCGTCGCCGGTGGCCAGCATCCGTCGCCGTTCCCGCATTGCCATGTCGCGACGACGACGACGCATAAGTCGCTGCGCGGCCCGCGCGGCGGCGTCATCCTCACCAATGAAGAGGATCTCGCCAAGAAGTTCAATTCGGCTGTCTTCCCGGGCCTGCAGGGTGGTCCGTTGATGCACATCATCGCTGCCAAGGCCGTCGCCTTCGGCGAGGCGCTGCAGCCGGAATTCAAGGATTACGCCGCTCAGATCGTCAAGAACGCCCGGGCGCTGGCCGAGACGCTGATCGCAGGCGGCCTCGACGTCGTCTCCGGCGGCACCGACAACCACCTGATGCTCGTTGACCTGCGCAAGAAGAACGCCACCGGCAAGCGCGCCGAGGCAGCTCTCGGCCGCGCCTATATCACCTGCAACAAGAACGGCATTCCCTTCGACCCGGAAAAGCCCTTCGTCACGTCAGGCGTGCGTTTGGGCGCACCGGCCGGCACGACGCGCGGCTTCAAGGAAGCCGAATTCCGCGAGATCGGCAATTTGATCGTCGAGGTTCTCGACGGCCTGAAGGTCGCCAATTCCGATGACGGCAACGCCGCCGTTGAAGCCGCCGTGCGCGGCAAGGTGGTCAACCTCACAGACCGCTTCCCCATGTATGGCTACATGGGGTAAGGAGTAGCGATGCGCTGCCCCTATTGCGGTTCGGAAGATACCCAGGTCAAGGATTCGCGTCCGGCGGAGGACAACACGTCCATCCGCCGGCGGCGTATCTGTCCGGATTGCGGCGGCCGCTTCACCACCTTCGAGCGCGTCCAGCTGCGCGAGCTGATGGTCATCAAGAAGACTGGCCGCAAGGTGCCCTTCGATCGTGACAAACTGGTGCGCTCCTTCGAAGTGGCGCTCCGCAAACGCCCCGTCGAGCGGGATCGCATCGAGCGCGCCGTTTCCGGCATCGTCCGCCGGCTTGAGAGTTCCGGCGAGACGGAAATCTCCTCCGAGCAAATCGGCTTGCAGGTGCTGGAAGCCATGAAGAGCCTCGACGATGTCGGCTTCGTGCGTTACGCCTCGGTCTACCGGGATTTCTCGCTTGCCGAGGATTTCGAGAAGGTCATTTCCGAAATCAACGCCAAGATCGCCCGCGACCCGCTGGACAGATGAGCCATGAGAGTCTCGGCGGAGGACGAAGGTTTCATGGCGGCGGCGATCCGCCTATCGCGCCGGCATCTCGGCCGTACCGCCACCAACCCTTCCGTCGGCTGCCTGATCGTTCGTGACGGCGTCGTCGTCGGCAGTGCGGTCACGGCTCTCGGCGGCCGCCCGCACGCCGAGCCGCAGGCGCTCGCCGAAGCCGGCGAACTCGCCCGTGGCGCCACCGCTTATGTGACGCTCGAACCCTGCTCGCACCACGGTAAGACGCCACCTTGCGCAGAGGCGCTGATCGCCTATGGCATTGCCCGCGTTGTTGTCAGCGTCACCGATCCTGACCCGCGCGTCTCGGGCCGCGGCATCGCGATGCTGCGCAACGCCGGCATCGAGGTGACGCCAGGCGTGCTGGAAACAGAGGGCCGGCGCTCGCTGGCCGGCTATCTCACCCGCCAAACGAAGAACCGCCCCTATGTGACTCTCAAGCTTGCCGTTTCCGCCGATGGCATGATCGGCCGTGAGGGGAAGGGCCAAGTGGCGATCACAGGTCCGGAGGCCCGCGCTGAGGTTCAGGCGCTGCGCGCCGAAACCGACGCGATCCTCGTCGGCATCGGCACCGCGATAGCAGATGACCCGCTTTTGACGGTGCGCACGCCAGGCCTCGAAGCACAGTCGCCGATCCGCATCGTCCTTGATCCCGCGCTGGCATTGCCGTTGACGAGCAAGCTGGTTCAGACGGCGCGGGACGTGCCGGTGATTGTGGTGGCGAGGGAAGAGGTTTCGCCGTTGGGGGCGGATGCTGGGGCGCCGACCACTGACCCCGCCGACATGGACTCCCGCCGCACCGCGCTCGAAGCCGCCGGCGTCGAAATTGTCTACTGCAATCCTTATCACCCCGAGGTCCTGCTCCCGGCGCTTGCGACGCGGGGCATTTCTTCGCTTCTGGTCGAAGGCGGCGCAAAGACGGCGCGGCTATTCCTCGAAGCCGGTCTTGTCGACCACATCCAGCTCTATCAGGCGCCTGTCGCCCTCGGTGAGGGCGGTATTGAATCCCCGTTGCAGGCAACCGACATACCATCCGGTTTCATGCATATGAGCACGCGAATCTTTGGCGACGATCGCCTGGACGAGTATGAAAGAGGGCTTTGATGTTCACCGGAATAGTCACCGATGTCGGTATAGTAGAATCCGTTTCCCCCCTGAAGGAGGGCATCAAGCTGCGCGTCGCGACCGCTTATGATCCCTCCACCATCGATATGGGTGCATCCATCTCCCATTCCGGCATCTGCCTGACCGTGACCGGCCTGCCTGATGAAGGCAGCAATGGCCGCTGGTTCGAGGTGGAAGCTTGGGAAGAAGCGCTGCGGCTGACGACGATCGGCACCTGGCAAGAAGGAAGCCGCATCAATCTCGAGCGGTCGTTGAAGATCGGCGACGAGCTCGGCGGCCACATCGTTTCCGGCCATGTCGACGGCAAGGCGGAAATCCTCTCGGTGACATCGGAGGGTGACGCCACCCGCTATCGCCTGCGTGCGCCCGAACATCTGGCGAAATTCGTCGCCCCCAAGGGATCGATCGCACTGGACGGCACTTCGCTGACCGTCAATGCTGTCGACGGCACCGATTTCGATGTCCTGCTCATCCGCCACACGCTCGACGTCACCACCTGGGGTGAGCGCAAGGCCGGCGATTTTGTCAATTTCGAAGTCGACACCATGGCGCGTTACGCTGCCCGGCTGGCGGAATTTCCGAGTGCGCGAGAAGCCGGAAACGTCTGATCCATACGGACGAACGCATAACTGCGAAAATCGCGGTCGATTTTGCAGTTATGCGGGTTGAAAGGGACAGCGCGTCTGGTCGGCCAGACAGTTCACCAATCCGGGGACAGCTTCCGCAGGTACTGGCCGTAGGCACTCTTGCCGAGCTTCTCCGCGAGCTTGGCGAGTTCGGCCTGCGAGATGTAACCCATGCGCCAGGCGACTTCCTCGGGACACGCGATCTTGAAGCCCTGGCGTTTCTCCAGGGTGCTGACGAAACCCGCGGCATCGTGCAGGCTGTCCGGCGTGCCGGTGTCGAGCCAGGCATAGCCCCGGCCCATCAACTCCACGAATAGCTGGCCGCGCTCGAGATAGGTGCGGTTGACGTCGGTGATTTCCAATTCACCGCGCGGTGACGGCTTCAGGTTGGCGGCGATATCGACCACCTGCTGATCGTAGAAATAGAGGCCGGTCACCGCCCAGTTCGATTTTGGCTCCTTCGGCTTCTCCTCGATCGACAGCGCATTCATCTTTTCGTCGAAGCCGACGACGCCATAGCGTTCCGGATCGGTGACATGATAGGCGAAAACTGTCGCGCCTTCGCGACGACTCGTGCCAGATTTCATGATTTCCGGCAAGCCGTGCCCGTAGAAGATGTTGTCGCCGAGAACGAGTGCCGAGCTGTCGCCGTGCACGAAGTCGGCGCCGATGATGAACGCCTGGGCGAGGCCGTCCGGGCTCGGCTGTACGGCATAGTTCAGCGAAATTCCCCATTGCGAGCCGTCGCCGAGAAGGCGCTTGAAGGCTTCGACGTCGTGAGGCGTGGTGATGATCAGCAACTCCCTGATGCCGGCGAGCATAAGCGTCGTCAGCGGATAGTAGATCATCGGCTTGTCGTAGACCGGCATCAACTGTTTCGAGACGGCCTCTGTGATCGGATGCAGACGTGTGCCTGTGCCGCCGGCGAGGATAATTCCCTTCATGCCAATCTCCTTAAAGACCTTTATTCAAAAGGTCTTGCATGACCACCATCATGGACTGCTTCCACTCCGGGAGTCGGATTCCATATGTTCTGGCGAGCTTGTCGCCGCTGAGACGCGAATTGGCGGGACGCATCGCCGCCGTCGGATAATCCGCCGTCGGGATGCGTTCGACCTCGACCTTTTTGCCGCCGGATTTATGAAGCTCCGCGAATATCTCTTCGGCGAAGTCCGCCCAGCTAGCTTCGCCGCTGCCGGTCAGGTGAAAGGTGCCGCGGAGCGATGGCGCAGGATCCGCTACGATGCGGGTTGCGATCGCAAGAATCGCGTCGGCGATGTCGAGTGCCGAGGTCGGGCATCCTGTCTGATCGGCGACAACGCGAAGATGATCGCGCGTCTCGGAAAGCCGCAGCATCGTTTTCAGGAAATTGGTGCCAAAGGGCGAATAGACCCAGGCAGTGCGCAAGATGACGTGGTTCGGGTTCACCGCCGCGACGGCCTTCTCGCCCGCGAGTTTCGAACGCCCATAGACGGAGATCGGCGCCGTGGCATCCTCTTCGGAATATGCGGAGGCCTTGTCGCCGCTGAAGACGTAGTCCGTCGAAATGTGGATCACCGGGACCTCGATCCGCGCGGCAGCCTCGGCAACCGCCCCGGCGCCGGTCGCGTTGACTGAGAAAGCAAGCTCGGCTTCGCTCTCGGCCTTGTCGACCGCCGTATAGGCGGCGGCCGAGACGATCAGATCTGGGCGCAGAGCCGAGAAGGCGGCCGCAATGCTTGTGGGATTCGCGAGGTCCATTTCCGGGCGCCCGACCGCACTGATGTCGACGTCCGTTTCGGCGCCACGTCTGAGCAGCGACTGAACGAGCTGGCCCTGTTTGCCGGTGACGGCAATGCGCATCGCTTATTGTCCTTTGAGAACGCCGAGGCGTTCGCCGGAGTAGACGTTCTCGCGCAGCGGCCTCCACCACCATTCGTTTTCCAAGTACCAGTGCACCGTCTTCTCGATGCCGGTTTCGAAAGTCTCTTGCGCCTTCCAGCCGAGTTCGCTTTCGAGCTTCGAGGCATCGATCGCATAGCGTGCGTCGTGTCCGGGCCTGTCCGTGACATTGGCGATCAGATGTGCATGAGGTGCTTTGTCAGCGTAGACGCTGTCGAGGATCGCGCAAATGCGATGAACGACATCGATGTTCCGGCGCTCATTGCGGCCGCCGACATTGTATTTTTCCCCGGGGCGTCCTCTGGATGCGATCGTGAAAAGCGCGCGGGCGTGGTCTTCGACATAGAGCCAGTCGCGAACATTCGCGCCATTGCCGTAAACCGGAAGAGGCTTGCTCTCTAATGCGTTCAGGATCATCAGCGGAATGAGCTTTTCCGGGAAATGGAACGGGCCGTAGTTGTTGGAGCAATTGGAGACGACGACGGGCAGGCCATAGGTGCGGTGCCAGGCGACCGCCAGGTGGTCGCTCGCGGCCTTGGAGGCGGAGTAGGGCGAGGACGGATCGTAAGGCGTCGTCTCCGCGAAGAGGCCCTCGTCGCCGAGCGAGCCGTAGACCTCGTCCGTCGAGACATGCAGAAAGCGGAAGGCGCTCTTGCTGCGCGCGTCCAGCCCGTCCCAATAGTGCCGCGCGGCATCCAGCAGGCTGAATGTGCCGACGATATTGGTCTGAATGAAATCGGCAGCGCCCGAGATCGAGCGGTCGACATGGCTCTCTGCGGCGAGATGCATGACGATATCAGGGCGGAAGGACGCGAATGCTTCCTGCATCCTGGCGTGGTCGCAGATATCGGCGCGCAGGAATTGATAGTTCGGCGCCGATTCGACGGATTTCAGCGATGCCATATTGCCGGCATAAGTCAGTGCGTCGACATTCAGCACCTCGGCGCCGATCTCGCTGACAAGATGGCGCACCAATGCCGATCCGATGAAGCCCGCTCCGCCCGTGACCAGTATGCGCATCGACGATCAATCCTTGGGTTGCTGTGTTGAATAAGAAAAATGGCTTGGCAGATCGGCGAGCCGCGGCAGCGTCTTGTCTTTGTCGGACGACACTATCTCTCTCTCATCGAACGGCCAGCGAATGCCGATCATCGGATCGTTCCACGCGATGCCCCGATCATGCTGCGGGCTGTAGGGTGCAGTTACCTTGTAGCTGATAACGCTGTTCGGCTCGATCGTTACAAATCCGTGCGCGAAACCGGCCGGTATCCAGAGCTGCTTGCCAGTTTCCGGCGAGAGTTCCTGAGAGAGCCATCTGCCGAAGCTCGGCGATCCCTCGCGGATATCGACGACGACATCCATGATCCGACCGGCAAGGCAGCGCACCAGTTTGCCCTGGGCAAAGGGCGGGATCTGGAAATGCAGCCCCCGGACGGTTCCAGCCTGCGCCGAAAGCGACTCATTGTCCTGGATGAACGTGACGTTGGCCACATTTTCCCGGAACCAGGCATCCTTGAATACCTCGGAGAAGTAGCCGCGGTGATCGCCGAAGCGTGGCGGCGTGATTGCAACAATGCCCTCGATGGCTGCGGTCTCAATGCGCATGACTTACCTTTTCTGCGGCCTTCATGACGCTCATCAGCATGTCCGCCTGCGAGCGGCTCCGCATGGCCGCAAGGCCAGTCGCGGCAGTGGCATCGCGCTCGTCTGCGTCTGCGATCAGCTTGTAGCAGCGGTCGATCATGTCGTCATAGCGCTCAATTGCCAAGCCGCCGATAAAGGGCTGGAGGTCTGGATCGCGGCTATCACCTTCCGTCAGCACGCAAACGCGATTGGCGAGCAGATAGGAAATACGCACGATCTCGAAAACGCCACTCGCATAATGATGGATGTTTATGACGATCTTGGCGCGGGCAATCGCCGCATCGCGTTCCGCACCATAGATGTTAAAGAGATGCGCGACCTTTAGCCCGCTGTCGTTCAACGTCTTCAGGATATGGTGGCGGCGTTCGTTCATCGAGCCGTAGAAGAGGACGTCGATATCCTTGACGGGGTTGTGCTGGATTTGGCTCAGGCAACCGCTGTAACCGATTTCGAGGACACCGGCGTGATCGATGCCCTTGGCGGCAAGGTTTTCGCGGTTGCGCGGGCTGTAGTCGAGCACCGGCATCGCCCTCAGGATCGACATATAGCGCGA
This sequence comes from Rhizobium sp. NLR22b, assembly GCF_019685295.1. NCBI lineage: Bacteria > Pseudomonadati > Pseudomonadota > Alphaproteobacteria > Hyphomicrobiales > Rhizobiaceae > Rhizobium > Rhizobium sp. NLR22b. The sequence continues at coordinate 20,023 of NZ_JABDWM010000013.1, read as the reverse complement.
ATTGATCCAGCTGCTTTCCTCGGACACCTGCTCGAGGTTGATGATGACGCTGTCCTTCGGCAGATGGCCGGCGATTTCGGCGGGGAGAAGATTGCCGCCGTAGATGATCGGCGCACGGCCTGCGAACGCGTTCATGTCGCGGACGATCGGTGCCGAGCCGCCGAGTTCCTCGAAGGCGCCTTGCAGGCCGAGCGCGACTTCGTCAAAGGCGTGGCTGTGATTGTAGTTTTCGGGCGTCACGATCCAGATGCAGTGACGGTCCTTGTGCGCCTGCCATCCGCCGGCAAAGGGCTGCAGCGGGTTGCGGAGCGGCTGCTCGATTTTCGGCGCGGCTGATATAGCGGGCCTTTCCATCCGTATCGGCTGCTGCGGCGTCGGGGTGGCGCCTGATGCCTGCGGAGCATAGGCGCGCATCAATTCGCGGCCGCCGATAAACTGGCCGCGCGGCATCCAGGCGGGCGGATCATCAGCCATCCAGATCAGATGCGGCTGCTTGATGAGCGGCTGGCGGCCTTCCTGCCACGAGGTCAGGAGCGCCTCGTCAAGGCTCTTCAGAAAGGCTTCCTTGGCAGCGAAGAGCCCATGCAGCAGACGGCCGAGGCGGATACCAAATTTCCATTCGAAATCGGCAAGGGCCGGCACGAAGGCGGCGATTTTCAATCCGGAGGCGGCAGCCTGCTGGACATAAAGCCCGAGCAGGCGCTCGATCACGAAGGGGCGCATCTTCGCATTGGCATCGCGCGAATAGTGAGCCGTGCCGGCATAGGCAGTACCCGCCGGCGTGCCGGCACGCGCTTGGTGTTCCAGCGATTCGAGAATGCGTTCGCAAAAGGCGAAATACCCGGACCAGAATTTCCGGTTGCCGCAGAAATAGTTGCAGAACGCGAAGGCAGTCTTGTCCTGAGGCGGCGCGATCGGATAGCCGAGGTTCTGGATATGCAGGAAGATCGGGTCCATGCCGGGATGACCGCCAAGCAGCGAATGTTCCCAAACGTTGCTGTAGATCGCCGCGTGGCCGATCAGCGGATTGTAAAGATAGGCGTCCGCACCTTCTGCCCTGGCCTTTTCCGCCTCCGTGACAAAGGACGGGAAGCTCGTCACCGACTTCATCTCGAATTTGCTGGAGAGCAGCCCCCAGAATACGTCGTCGCCGAGGCCGATCGCCTCGTGATGCTGATACAGGGTGCGGAAGAGTTCATATTCGCGGGTCGTGGCCTGCGTATTGAACGAGATATCGAGCGGCATGGCCGCTGCGTCGATCTGGCTGCGTTGCGAAGGGTCGAGATAAGGTTGATAGATAATGACAGATCCCGTCCCGGCAGCTTTCTCCGTGAGAAGCGCCAGATCAGGAAGACCGGCCGGCAAAGAAGAAATGGGCTGATTGATCGTCAAGGTATCGTCCTTCGCGAATGGCTGCCGTCTTCGTGATTCACGATACGGCATTCGTATGGGGGTCGACTATTGGACGTGAAGCTTGCGCCACACTGTTGACAGGAATTTCGCTGGTCAGCTTCGCAACAGGTTAAGCCCTGATGTTCGTACCAGGCCCATTTCCGAGATAGGGCCCAACCCTGGACGGCGTCATGAAAAACGAAAAGATCTACGTAACGAAGCCCAGCCTGCCGCCGCTTGAAGAATTCATTCCTTCGCTTGAAGCGATCTGGAGCAATCGCATCCTGACCAATGGCGGGCCGTTCCATGAGCAACTTGAGCAGGAGCTCTGCAATCATCTCGGCGTGAAGCACATCAGCCTCTTTTCAAACGCTACCGTTGCGCTGCTGACGGCGCTTCAGGCGCTCCGCGTCACGGGCGAAGTCATCACCACGCCTTATTCCTTCGTGGCCACTTCGCATTCGCTTCTCTGGAACGGCTTAAAGCCCGTCTTCGTCGACATCGACCCGGTGACCCTCAATCTCGATCCAGCGAAGATCGAGGCGGCGATCACACAGCAGACGACGGCGATCATGCCGGTGCATTGCTACGGCCACCCTTGCGACGTCGATGCGATCCAGAAGATCGCCGATCTCTACAATCTCAAGATCATCTATGATGCCGCCCATGCCTTCGGCGTGGAAGACGAACGGGGAAGCGTTCTCAATCACGGCGACCTCTCCATCCTGAGCTTCCATGCGACGAAGGTTTTCAACACATTCGAAGGCGGAGCCATCATCTGCCCGGACATCAAGACGAAGACCCGCATCGACCAGCTGAAGAACTTCGGTTACGTCGATGAAGTGACCGTGGTGGCGCCGGGCACGAACGGCAAGATGAGCGAGTTCAACGCTGCGCTCGGCCTGTTGCAGCTGAAATACATCAAGTTTGCACTCGAAAGGCGGGAGCTCATCGACGGTGCATACCGCGAGCGGCTCCGCGGCGTTGCGGGCATTGAATGCCTGGACCGTTCCGGCGAGACCGTCTCCAACTTCTCTTATTTCCCGATCCTCGTCCGCGCTGGCTATCCCATTTCACGCGACGGGCTCTACGAGTTACTGAAGGAAAACGGCATTCATCCGCGCCGCTATTTCTATCCGCTGATTTCAAGCTTCTCGATGTATCGCAGCCTGCCTTCCGCCCAGCCGTCGAACCTGCCGGTCGCAAGCGAAGCAGCACTACAGGTGCTCTGCCTTCCTATCTATCCGGACATGGAGATGGAGATCGTCGACAAGGTCTGCGGGCTGATCCAGTCGGTTTAAAACACGATCTTCCGGATGTCATGTCGCACCGCAGATAGAAACGATCTGCTATGCGGTATCCCTCGCCAATAGGCCAGGCGGCCTCCCTTGTCAGCAGGATTTGGAACGCGGGGCCTGCCAAACAAGAAATTGCGAAACCGCGCATGCAGCCGGCAACTCACAAGAAAACGGCGTGACCATCGATCACGCCGTTTTCTTCATCCTGTAGACGACAGATTAGAGTGCCAGTTGCGGAGCCTGGATTTCGAGCCGCTCTGTCACAGGGCGCCGTACGCCCCGCGGCTCAATTTCGATCCAGCGCTTTTCCAGCCGCGAGCGTTCGATCGCTTCCAGCAGCCGCAGTCCTTCTTCCGCCTCATCGAGCCCGAGCACATAGGGATGGGGCAAGCGTGCGCTATTGGTCTTGCGCTGCAGGAGGGCGTCCGCAAGATCGGCATAATAATTCGCGAAGGCTTCGATGAAGCCCGAAGGATGACCCGCCTTGAACCGCTCATAGCGGCTAGCGTTGGCGATCATGATATCCGGGCTGGCGCGATCGAGGATCTGCTTGCGGCCGTTGCGGTCGTAGAAATGGGCAACTTCGGGGGTTTCCTGAAGCCATTCGATTGATGCCTTGGAGCCATAGAGCCGCACACGCAGGCCGTTGCGTTGCCCGAGGGCTGTCTTGCCGTACCACATGCTGCAATGCAGGCCGCCGGCGCATCGCACGAGCGCCTGCACATTGTCGAGCACCTGCGGGAAGTTGCCGAAACTCTGGCTGGTCGCGCAGACTTCTTCCGGCTCTCGCTGGGTAAGAAAATGAAGCAACGAGTGCACATGAACGCCGAGATCGAGCGAAACCGTCGGCACGGGACCGTCGCGCAAGCGCCAATCTTGTGGCGTCATCGGTGTCCCGTCGCGGCGGAAACGGAGGAAGCTCTCCTGCGGCATCTCAATATGGATCTGCTGCAATTCGCCGAAAACACCATGCTCGACCATGCCACGGATTTCGCGGAGCATGGGGTATCCCGTGTAATTGTAGGTTACGGCCAAAAAGGTCCCATTACTGCGCGCATTGTCGATCGTGCGCGTCTCGGCGCTCGAACCGGCAAGAGCCTTTTCCGAGATCACCGGAATACCCGCCTCGAGTGCGCCGACAACCTGCTTCGTATGCTGCTGCGTCGGCGTAAGCACGACGAGAGCATCGATGTTGCCGGCTTCTTTCGATAGCAAAGTATCGAAGTCGCCATGGCAGCGCTCCGGTGAAATGCGGTACTGTTCCGCCGTCTCGCGATTGATCTCCTCATGGCGGCTGAAGCAGCCAGCGACAAGATCGAATTTCTGATCAAGCTCGATTGCATCCCGATGAGCGCGGCCTACAGCAGAATTGACGGCGCCGCCCAGAAACGCGAGGCGCAGCTTTTCCGGTACTCCTTGGCTTGATCGGCTCATGCGAAGTCTCCTTGCATCGTTTGGAGCGAAATGAAGGTCTTGAAATCCGGCACCACCTTCAGCATCTCGTCTCGCGTCTCGAAGCGGGCGTAGAGGATGGCCAGCTTGTCGAACGGTGCCGAATTCATCGGCTTGCCGGTGGTCTTGAGTTGCGCGATGCGGACATCGGATGATGGAATGGAATGTGAGAAGGAAAACGGCGTCGAGGGCGTGTCGGAGGTGATGGTGTGGCGCCCAAAAAACAGCGGCGGTTTGAAGCGCGGATTGACTGAAAATTCCTCGCCCAGCAGCAGCGTTATGACGAGGTCGGCATAATCGATGCCGAGAGACTGATCCACAAGTGAGCCGTAAAGGTCACCCGGGCAGCGTCGCATGCATTCGACGATCCAGACATCGTCGCCATTTGACAGGAACTGCGTATGGATGAGGCCGTCCTGCAGTCCGAGCAGCTTGACGACACGCGCCATAATGGCACGCGTCTTCGAACGAACAGTTTCGGAGAGCCGCGACGGATGATTCGATGAATCGACCTGGTATGGGTAGATTGTGCAATATTCGTCGACGAAGACGTCGAAGACGATTTCCTGATCCTTGATGAAGGCGGAATGGCTGTGCAGGCTGCCTTCGACGAATTCCTCTATCACGATCTCCGCCGCGCGCGAGTTGCGCCGGGCGTCGGCGACGGCGTCGGTAAGTTCTGTCCTGTCGAAAACCTTCGTGACGCCACGACCGCTGAAACTGTCGCTTGGCTTCACAAGCAGCGGATAGCGCAGTTCGCCGGTCTCGACCGGCGAGTCGCCATGCAAGCGCACCGAACGTGGGGCAGGGATATCGTACTGCTCGGTGAAGCTGCGGAACGCCTGCTTCGTGTGAATGATCGTCGCGGTTTCCATGGAATCGAAGCGCGGGAATCCGAGCTTTCCGGCGACGAAGGTGGTCGACATATAGGCAACGTCGTTGCCGGTCGGCACGATGAAATCGAAATCGCCGTTCTCGACGAGGGAGAGCAACACAGTCGGATCGCTGTAGTCGATGAAATGCGACTGATCCGCATGCGCGTGGCAGGGCTCATCCGGCCGGTTTCCGCACACGGAAATATGCAGGCCGCGCCTCTTCAGGGCAAATAGAAGGGGAACTGCGCTGAAGTTGCTGCCGACCAGCAATGCTCTCTTGGTCATTCTCAAATCCCTCCCACATCCCCTGACGAGTTAGGGGCGTTGCGCATCAAACCGCTGGAGCTGCAGATTAACAGCTCTCTTCCATCCGCTTGCGGTGTTCAAAGACTCGAAAACGGACGCGGTGATCAAAATCATAAGCTGCGGGCGTTTCCCGAGGCTTGCTGATCGAGGCGGTTGACTTCCAATCGCTTCGATCAGTGTTTCAGCGCTACAGGATGACTTTCTGCAGGATCCGCTGGGGGCTTATGCCGAGGGCCTCAATCTGATCATAGATTTCCGGCGCGCTTTGCACGGCGCCGATCATGATCGGCAGGTCATCCGACAGGGCCGAATGAGGAGCGCGCACTTCGATGCCGCCGAGCCTCTGGCCGATCATTTCGGGGCGCGGATCTATGAAATAGGCGATCTTGCTCGTTTTGAAGAACTGCGACTTGCGGCGAATGATCTGAGCTTGTCCGCCAATCCCCCAAACCACAACGCCCTTAGGATGGACCGGCTCGAATGCCGTCTCCAGCACCGAAGGTTCCAACTTGGATTTCAGCAATTCCAGAGTATCCGGCGTAACCGTCAAGATCCGCTGCCAGACGAGATCGTCAAGGAAAATGAGACGCGCGCCGCGAACTCTCAGCAGATGGTGAAGTTCTACGATCGACACTAACTGCTCATCGGTCACGCGATCCGTTTTGAAATCGCAGCTGATTTGGAAGTTGCAATCGGTCAAGCCATTCTCGACGATCAGGTCGGCGTATTGCCGGAGTTCGTCCGAGGAGCTGTTTTCCGGCAAGAGAATATATTTTATGACGACGTTGCGCGAAGAGCAGGCAGCATAGCGGCGGAGGTTTTCGAATACTCGCTCGAAATGTTTGTACTTGCGAATCTCGTTGAAATTCTTGCTATTTCCGGCGTCGATGCTGGTAACGATATGAGCCTGATCCTTCCGGAGAAGGTCTGCAAGGGGCTCCGAATACATTGTCGCGTTGGTGATGACGCGCTGCTTAACATTGGAAATGCCCTCAGCCAGTTTGCTGAGCAGCTCGTCGAAGCGCGGCTCGACCGTCGGTTCGCCGCCGCCCCAGACGATATATTCCATGTTCTCGAGGGCCTTGGCATCCTTTAACGTGTCAATAAATGCGCCCGCATCATAAGCAGGCTTCTTGCCGCCAAAATACGTCTCGCTGCAATAGGTGCAGCGCATGTTGCAAAGCGAGTGATGCTCGAAGGAAAGATACTTGACGCCCTGATTGAGCGGCCGCCCCCAATCCTCGAATTTCAAGAAGGGACAACCGCGGCATTCATCTGAGTTGTCTCGGTTGATCTCGAGGAACAGGGCATCCTTTGCCTGCTTGATATCGCCGTAGGTGAACTCGAAGTCCTTGCCGTTACCGCCAAAAAGAACCACATCGCCTTTCAGCTCGCCTTCATAGGTGAAGCGCTTGCAGCAGGTGCGCACCTCGCCGGGTCCGAGCAGAATGGAATGATGAAGGTCGTAGCAGCTCCAGAGCTTCGGCGCGATTTCCGCGAAGACTTTCAGCATATCTTCGGTCGTATCGCCTTTTTCCATGCCGTTCATGAAGGCATCGAAGGTGATCCGGTATTTGGTGCGGAAGCCGGATGGCGGAACCGGCAGGGGATAGACGATCTCGGCAAGCTTCATTGAGCGCACGACACGGTCGTGAAGCGTGGAGAGGATCTTGCCGGCATCCTCGAGCTTGACCACCTTGCCGGGCAGCAGCCTGAGCAGGCGAGACGCGGTCACGTTGATGATGCCCGTCAGGAAAGGATTTTTCAGGTCAGGCCACATAGGCGTGTCCGCCACGAGCGCATGCATGGCGTCGAGCGCATCGAAGAAGCCGTCGACGTGACGGGTGCTGAGAGAATTGACGATTGAGCCCTGTGTATCGAGCTTGCGGTAGATCTGCCGGTCGAGACTCTTGACCGAACGCGCGCGCATCAGCGCGTGAAACATGTAATCGACGTCCTCGTGAAGGCCGCCGCGGAACATGATGTTGTTGTCGAGGAGGAAACGGCGGCGGAACAGATGGAAGATGACTGATCGATCAACGCGATCCTGAAGATAATCCGCCAGCCTGTCGGCGCCCTCGACTCGGGCGAGATCCTCGCGGATGCTGGCTTTCAGGCTATTGCCGGTTTCTGCGTCATGAAGGCTGGAGTTGAACGCGAGGATATCCGTGAGGTCTTCGACGGATGCTTGAAGCATCTCCAGAAAGTTGTTCTCGACGACGTCGTCGGCATCGACAAAGCAAATCCATTCGCCTTTTGCTCTGAGTACCCCTGCATTCCTGGCGATACCGGGTCCGCCGTTGCCGTCGAGGCGCAGGACACTAACGTTATTATGCCCACGAGCTATCTCTTCGGCTTTAGCGATCGTGTCGTCCGCCGAGCAATCGTCGACGACAATAATTTCAAATGCCGTCTGCCCCTGCTGACTTAATAGGCTCTGCAGGCATCGCCCAATGACGTTTGATGCGTTGAAGGCGGGGACGACGACGGAAAAAGACGCCTGCACGATCTGCTCGCGTCCGCTGATACCCGCCATTGTAGCATCCATCAACTGCATCATTTGAAATCCTCTGCCTGCATGATCGCTCCATGTCGACCATCAATTAAATCGTGAGAATTGTGCGAAACCTGCGGGTACCGCGAAGCTCGCCGGAATCGAGCGGCCCCAAACCGCTACGCGCTCCATCGCCCAGTATCATCAAGCAGTGTGCTCAGGCGAGCGATCCTCGCCTCAAGTTCCGGAAAGGCGGCGCGCCAATACTGGTAGACATTGATCAGATTGCGATAGGAGACCGGCAAATCCTGCGGGCTGAGGAAGCCGTTGGCGTGCGCATAATTCAGAATGTCTTCGTAAAAGATGATGGCGTAGATGAAGATCGGGTTCGTGGTATGGTTTGATTTGGAATTGGAATGTTGCCGGAAATAGGAAAGCGGGTGCGGATGGGCGACGAATGCGCCTTCCTTGGCGAGCTCCATCCAGCCTGAGAGATCAAGAAGGCCGCGGAAGATACCGTTTTCCGGTCTGAAAAGCCGGAACTCGCCGTTCTCATCGAAGCAGTCCGCCTTGCGCATCATCACGGTCGAATATTCGCCGATAAGGTTGAGGTGATGCATGGCTGTCAAGCGGATGAAATCCCGGCCTTCGATGACCTTTAAACCCTGGGCAACCTGGAAATGGTTGATCAGGTTGATGAAATTGTTCCTCTCGTCGATCACATGCCGCGGTGAAAAGGCAAGTTTCGTCCCTCTGCCGCGCGTTGCCTCCAGCGCTTCAAGAAGAAACTGCACGCAGAAAGGGCTAAGCACGTCGTCATCGAACAGAAATTTGATGTATTCGCCCTCGGCGAGACCGGCGAGCCTCATGATATTGGTGTATTCGCCGGGATGGGGATTGCGGCTATAAGTAATGAGGCTGGAATACCGTGAACAGATTGCCTCGATGGCGTCCGTCGGGCAATCGTCCGAGACGATGATCTCGACATCCGTATAGCTTTGCGCGATTGCACTCTTCAGGGTGAGTTCAAAGAAATCAGGCTTGTAGGCCGGTATACAGATCGACACGCGCGGCAAATGTTTCTCCCCTTGAAACGCTTTTCTCCAGCCTCAGCCGGCGAAAGCGGTGATCGCCTCGCCGGAGGACCGAAGCAGACGGCTTGCCATCACCATAGAACTCGGGCGTTACGCGAGGCTTGCGCGGAAGGACAGGCAAAATCGGCAAAAGACGCCGCGGATCTCGCCAGATAGATAAATGATTGCTGGGAGAAAGGTGGCACGCCCTCGGGCATTCGCAACTCCGCGTTCCACGAGCATTGGGCCTGCGCGGTGGACTCTCTGCGTTGCGTTCCCCGCTTGGCTGAATTCCCTAACGCGAAAACTGAATGATCTCGCCGTTGTACTGCGTGCGCGTGGTCTCGCGGAAACCGAGCTTGGCCGCGACCCGCAGCGAGGCGTAGTTCTCGGGACTGATGATGCAGCTCATCGGCTGTCCCGGAAAATGCGCCTCCGCCCAGCCGATCAGAGCCGTCAGCGCCTCTGTGGCATAACCGCGGCCGTGGGCTGCGGGCAACAGCGCCCAGCCGATCTCCATCGTTCCCTCGATCGACGGTTCCATATCGCGCCGGGCTTCGAGGAAACCAGCTTCGCCGATGAACCTGCCGCTTTCCTTTTCCACGATGGCCAGAAAGCCGAAACCCATATGGTGCCACATGCCGGCGATGCGCAGCATGCGGCTCCAGCTCTGCTCGCGCGTCGACGGCGCGCCGGTAATGAAGCGAACGACGGTTTCATCCGCCCACAGCGCCGCATGCGCCTCGAAATCGTCGAGGCGGTGAGGGCGAAGCGTCAGCCGCTCCGTTTCTAGGGTGGGGATGTCGATCACGATAGGTCCTTGGGGAAATCGCGTTCAGGCGCCGGGCTCGCCATCCCAATAGTCGAGATCGCCTTCAGTCTTTCCGATATGGCGGAAGCGCCCGGTTTCTGTCGCCTCCCTGTTGGTCTTGGCAAGGAACTTTCCGGAATCGGGATATTCGACGATTTCGGTTTTCGCCATCGTCGAAATGCCGAGATAGACGAGCGTGGTTGTGCCGGTATTGATAAGCTGATGCGCCGTTTCCGGCCCGCCCGCGGGTGCGCCGAGTACGTCGCCCGCCCGGACCGGATGGCGCTCGCTGCCGAAGCGGTATTCGCCGGTGCCTGCGATCACGTAGAACAACTCGTCTTCGACGTGGTGATTGTGGAAAGGGCAGCTCGATTTGCCGGATGGCACCTCATTGTAGCTGATGCCGAGGCCCGCAAGGCCGAGCAGCGCGCCGAACGAGACGTCGGCGCCTTCGTAGAACTCGCCCTGTTTCCAGTGATCGAGCTTGAGATCAGCGATATTGATGATCGCTTTCGATTCCGCCGCCATGATGTCCTCCTGTTGCAGGAAGAGAAGCTATCATCTTGCCGGAAAATTCAATGGCAATCGCGCGCTGACCCGGGAAAATCCTCGGCATGGGCGGAGAGGAGAACGCCGCCCATGCTTCGAGCTTGCAACAGGTTGTGATCTCAGCGGACGTAGAAGGTCACGCTTCCGTCCGCCGCCTGTTCGGCGTTGACGATGTTGCGTACATCGACGCCCTCATTGTTCAGACGGTGTGCAAGCGATCTGTTGGCATGGATCGAGGCCTGGATTCCGTGTATCGCCTGGCCGGAACGTTCCGGGGCCGAGCGCGGACCTGTCGTCTCGTCGTCGAGATTGTGCCAGTTTCGGACCTGCTCGACATTGAAGTCATTGCCCCGGAAGGTCCTGAGCGTCTGCTCGATGCCCTGGGCGGAGTTCATTCTGAAGCTCTCGGCCCGACTGACGCCGGCAAAAGCGAGTGAGGAGAGGGCTGCGGCGATGGTTATTGTGACAACGCGGTTCATGATTTAATCCTTTCATCTGCTTTGACGGTCGGCTGTCGTGCAGGGGATCGTCTGCGTCACGAGATGGAATTGGCGTTGTCACTTTCGCGATTCAATGGGATAAGTACCTGAAAAAGAATTAAAAATTCTTCATGAAAACCGCCTTCGAATTGCCATTTTCCACGCCCCCGGAAAAGCGGATTTCGAAGGCTTGGCAGGCTCGGCAGGGATGGTGCGGCTATCCCGCTGTCGATATTTCCTCTTTCGCTTTTGCAGCACTGGCCGAAAGTGCTTGCCATTCTGATGAAGGCATGTTTTGACCGCGGGCTGTCGAGTGGAAAAAGTCCCGCCAACCGAAGGTAAACAATGTCGAGAGAGACCGCTCCCCATATTTTGATCGTCGAGGCCCGCTTCTATGACGACATGGCCGACGCGCTGCTCGAAGGCGCGACCTTTGCGCTCGAACAAGCCGGCGCCACCTATGAGGTTGTCACCGTTCCCGGCGCGTTGGAAATTCCGGCAGCGATTGCCATGGCGCTCGATGGGGACGACAATGGCGGCACGCATTATGACGGCTATGTCGCTCTCGGCATGGTCATTCGCGGCGAGACCTATCATTTCGATATCGTATCGAACGAATCCTCGCGCGCGCTGATGGATCTCGCGGTCAGCGAATCCCTTGCCATCGGCAACGGCATCCTGACCGTCGAAAATGACGAACAAGCTTGGGCGCGCGCCCGCCGTTCGGACAAGGACAAGGGCGGGTTTGCCGCCCGCGCGGCTCTGACGATGATCGCGCTGAAGCAGAAACTGGGTGCATAACGAATGAACGACGACAAGACGGAACGGCCGGTCAAGACTGCGAACCAGCGGGGCGCTGCCCGCCTGGCGGCCGTTCAGGCGCTTTATCAGATGGATGTCGGCGGCACCGGCGTTCTGGAAATCGTCGCCGAATACGAGGCGCACCGCCTCGGTCAGGAACTCGACGGCGCCACCTATCTGAAGGCCGATGCCGCCTGGTTCCGCTCCATCGTCTCCGGCGTCGTGCGTGATCAGGTTCGTCTCGACCCCCTGATTGCCGCGGCATTGCAGGATGATTGGGCGCTGTCGCGCCTCGATAGCACGGTGCGGGCCATCCTGCGTGCCGGCGTTTTCGAACTCCTCGATCGCAAGGACGTCCCGGTGGCGGTCATCGTCACCGAATATGTCGAGATCGCTCGAGCCTTTTTCGATGACGACGAGCCGAAGCTCGTCAATGCCGTGCTCGACCGCATCGCCAAGCAGGTCCGCGGCGAGGCGAAGAAGTAACTCTTTAGCCGCCGAACAATCTCCATACGTCTTTCTTCGTACCGCAATGGTTTTCGGCCTTTGCGGGCTTGACGCCACGTGATCGACCACGCAATCTCCGCACCGCTTAGCTGTGCATTTCTGTGGAGAGGAAGGCGAGTCGGCGGCGTATCTGCCGGAGAAGGAGTGAGCTCCGGCCTATGGGAGGAAAGAGCGAAATGACCATTCTTTTATGCGTAATCGCATCCGGTCTGCTCTCGGTGGTCTATGCCGCCTGGGCAACCCGGTCGGTGCTTGCCGCCGATCAGGGCAACAGCCGGATGCAGGAGATCGCGGGCTACATCCGCGAGGGCGCCCAAGCCTACCTGACGCGTCAATATAGAACCATTGCGCTTGTCGGCGTCGTTGTTTTCATCGCAGCCTGGCTGCTTCTCTCCGCCACTGCCGCCGTCGGTTTCCTGATCGGCGCCGTTCTGTCAGGTGCTGCCGGTTTCATCGGCATGCACGTCTCCGTCCGCGCCAACGTGCGCACCGCCCAGGCGGCGTCCGCCAGCCTTTCCGCCGGTCTCGACATCGCCTTCAAGTCGGGCGCCATCACCGGCATGCTGGTGGCGGGCCTCGCGCTGCTCGGCGTCTCCATCTACTATACGATATTGACAGTCGGGCTCGGACACGAGAGCGGCTCGCGCGAAGTCATCGACGCGCTGGTGGCGCTCGGCTTCGGCGCCTCGCTGATCTCGATCTTCGCCCGTCTCGGGGGCGGCATCTTCACCAAGGGCGCCGATGTCGGCGGCGACCTCGTCGGCAAGGTGGAGGCCGGTATCCCCGAAGACGATCCGCGCAACCCGGCGACGATTGCCGATAACGTCGGCGACAATGTCGGCGACTGCGCCGGCATGGCGGCCGACCTGTTCGAGACCTATGCCGTCTCCGTCGTCGCCACCATGGTTCTCGCCGCGATCTTCTTTGCCGGCGCGCCGATCCTTCAATCAGCAATGGTCTATCCGCTGGCGATCTGCGCTGCCTGCATCATCACCTCGATCATCGGCACGTTCTTCGTCAAGCTCGGCTCGAACGGCTCGATCATGGGTGCGCTGTACAAGGGCCTCATCGTCACCGGCCTGCTGTCGATTGTCGGTCTCGGCGCCGCCACCTCGCTGACCGTCGGCTGGGGCTCGCTTGGCACGGTCGCCGGCGCCGACGTCACCGGTACCAACCTCTTCGTCTGCGGTCTCGTCGGCCTCGTCGTCACCGCGCTGATCGTCGTCATTACCGAATACTATACCGGCACCGGCAAACGCCCCGTCGTTTCGATCGCCCAGTCTTCGGTGACCGGTCACGGCACCAACGTCATCCAGGGCCTGGCAGTCTCGCTCGAATCGACCGCTCTGCCGGCCATAGTCATCGTCGGCGGTATTCTGGCCACCTATCAGCTCGGCGGCCTTTTCGGCACCGGTATCGCCGTCACCGCCATGCTCGGCCTCGCCGGTATGATCGTCGCCCTCGATGCCTTCGGTCCGGTCACCGACAATGCCGGCGGCATCGCCGAAATGTCCCATCTGCCGCCGGAAGTGCGCAAGTCGACCGACGCGCTCGACGCCGTCGGCAACACCACCAAAGCGGTCACCAAGGGCTACGCGATCGGTTCGGCCGGTCTCGGCGCACTGGTACTTTTTGCCGCCTACGCCAACGACCTGCGGTATTTCGCGGCTCATGGCGACCAATATCCCTATTTCGCCAATATCGGCGAAATCTCGTTCGAGTTGTCGAACCCTTACGTCGTCGCCGGCCTGCTTTTCGGCGGCCTGATTCCCTATCTGTTCGGCGGCATCGCCATGACAGCCGTCGGCCGCGCCGCCGGCTCGATCGTCGAGGAGGTTCGCCGGCAGTTCAAGATGAAGCCCGGCATCATGCAAGGCACGGAAAAGCCGGATTACGGCAAGGCCGTCGACTTGCTGACCAAGGCCGCCATCCGCGAGATGATCGTGCCTTCGCTGCTGCCGGTGCTCGCCCCCGTCGTCGTCTATTTCGGTGTGCTTCTGATCTCCGGCTCGAAGGCCTCGGCCTTTGCCGCCCTCGGCGCATCGCTGCTCGGCGTCATCATCAACGGTCTCTTCGTCGCCATCTCGATGACCTCGGGCGGCGGCGCCTGGGACAATGCCAAGAAGAGCTTCGAGGACGGTTTCGTCGACAAGGACGGCGTGCGTCACATGAAGGGCTCGGATGCACACAAGGCCTCCGTCACCGGCGATACCGTCGGCGATCCCTACAAGGATACAGCCGGCCCCGCCGTCAACCCGGCAATCAAGATCACCAATATCGTCGCGCTGCTGTTGCTGGCCGTTCTCGCCGGTTGATGGTCCAAGCACCGCGGTGCGCCGCGGATGCTACCCCGAACATATAAAAACCCGCCGGAGCGATCCGGCGGGTTTTTGTTGGAAATCTGTCCGATCAGCGCAGGCTGCTCGGATTTTGCGGCGTGCCGCCGGCGCCGCCGCCGAACAGGCTGCGGGCAGCACTTGCTGCGCTGCCGCCGGAGAGCATCTGCTGCAGGAAGGTGAGTTCCCTGCCGCCGGTCGGCGTGACGCGCGAGACCGTATCGAAGACCTTGCCGTCCTGCAGTGTGTAGTTGGCGCGGCGGGTGACGACGCCGTCCTTGTCGAAATAGATGGCCAGAACGGTCTGGTCGACGACCTTCAGCTTCTGGAAGGCGACGGCGCGCGTGCGCCGCTGTGAAATATAATAGAAGACCTCGCCGTCGAAGGTCGCCGTCGTCGATGGCGTGCCGAGCGAGAGCAGGACCTGTTCGCGGCTGGAACCTTCCGGAACGAGATTGAGCGACTGCTGATCGACGACATAGCCGCCGTTGAGCACGGTGCCGGTCTGGCAGCCTGAAAGAGCTGATGTGGAGGCGATTATGAAGGCAATGGCCGCGCTGCTGAAGAATTTCATGTCAGACTTGAAATACCGTTTCTTCAACGACATCTACTCCCTTGGGTGTCGATAGCAGCCATTTTGTGCCTTGCACGCTTTCCTCCTGCAAAACCATTGTGGCCATTCCGGGTCGAGTTTCCCGAATTCGCTTCGCTGGCGGCTCGAAGGCGTCGTCCCGAAGCAGGCCACGAACGGCATTGCAATTCGCGCCTGCTTCGGTAAACCAGCTTTCGAAATCATGCAACAAGGCCGGACGCTAGCCGGCGTGAAGAATGAGGCATTTCCGGAAAAAACAATGATCCTCGGGCTCTTCCGCAAGAAAAACAACAATCAGGCGATCGTCGACAGGCAATATGCGACGCTGACCGCAGCCGCGCGCATGCCCGATCTCTACGAGCGGCTCGATGTACCGGATACGGTCATGGGCCGCTTCGAAATGCTGTCGATCGTGATGATTCTGTTTTTTCGCCGCACGCGCGCCTCGGCCGTCAGCGGCCAGGAGATTGCTCAGGAGATCGTCGATGCCTTCTTTCAGGACATCGACTATTCGATCCGCGAGCTCGGCATCGGCGACAACAGCGTGCCGAAACGCATGAAGAAGCTCGCGGGCATGTTCTATGGCCGGCTCGAAACCTATTCGAAGGCGATGGACGCCGGCGACGCCGAGGCGCTGGCGCTTGCATTGATGCGCAATATCCACCCGGAAACCGAGACACCGGCGGATATGTCCGGCCTGGCCAGCTGGATGATGGCCGCAGAATCCCATCTGTCCGCCGTTCCGGAGGAGCTGATCGCCAGCGGTTCGGCAACGCTGCCGCCGGTCGCCTGAAGGAGGAAACGATGAAGAACGATCGGGACGATGTTCCCTTCTCCTATCGCGTCAAGGTCGGCCACATCTCGGCCAATCCCGTCGAGGTTCATATCGAGGCCGATGCCAGCGAGTTGAAGGCGCTTGCCGAGGCCTGGAGCGTTGTCTCCGTCGACGATCTCAGCGCCGATCTGCAGATCGCCCGCTGGAAACGCGACGGCGTGCGTGTCAAGGGCCGCGTACAGGTGAAGATCGTCCAGTCCTGCGTCGTGACGCTGGAACCGGTCGAAGCCGTGATCGACGAAAGTTTCGAGCAGATCTTCGTGCCCGAGGGTTCCAAGCTTGCCCGCCAGCCCGGCAACGACGCCGGCGAGATGCTGCTCGATCCCGACGGTCCCGACCTGCCCGAGGCCTTTGTCGGCGACACGATCGATGCCGGCGAGGTGGTTGCCGAATTCGCCGCGCTCGCCATTGATCCCTATCCCCGTAAGGAGGGTGTCGAGTTCAAGGGTCATATCGAGGATAGCGGCGAGAACGATAAAAAGCCCTCCGCTTTCGCGGTCCTCAAGGACTGGAAAAAGGACTGAAGCACCTCTGGCATTTGACATAATTCAGTTGTATGCGACGCCAAAACCGGTATTTTGGCCGAAATTTCGCCCCTCGGCGAAAAGAAGGATCAGGGACGCGTGATCAGAATATCTCTCGACCTCATGGGTGGCGACTTTGGTCCCCAGGTTGTCATCCCCGGCGCCGCCAAGGCGCTGGACCGGCATCCGGATATTTCCTTCGTTTTCTACGGTCTTAAGGAACAGTGCGATTCCGTTCTCGCCAAGTTCCCGAAACTCAAGGAAAAATCAGTCTTTCACGACTGTGAGCTTGCTGTCAGCATGGAAGAGAAGCCGAGCCAGGCGCTGCGCCGCGGCCGCTATGTCTCGACCATGTGGCGCTCGATCGAGGCGGTGAAGACGGGCGATGCCGATGTCGCCGTTTCGGCCGGCAATACCGGCGCACTGATGGCGATGGCGAAATTCTGTCTTCGCACGATGGCCAATATCGAGCGCCCGGCGATCGCGGCGATCTGGCCGACGCTGAAGGGCGAGAGCATCGTGCTCGATGTCGGTGCGACGATCGGCGCCGATGCACAGCAACTGATGGATTTTGCCCTGATGGGCGGCGCCATGGCGCGCGCGCTTTTCGAGATCGAACGCCCGACGATCGGTCTTCTGAACGTTGGTGTCGAAGAGGTGAAAGGCCAGGAAGAGGTCAAGGAGGCCGGCCGGCTGTTGCGGGAGGCGAATATCGATTCGCTCGAATATTCCGGCTTCGTCGAGGGTAACGACCTCGGCAAGGGCACGGTCGACGTCGTGGTCACCGAAGGCTTCTCTGGCAATATCGCGCTGAAGACGGCCGAAGGCACCGCAAAGCAGATCGCCGAATATCTGCGTGCCGCCATGTCGCGCACACTGCTCGCCCGTATCGGCTATCTCTTCGCCAAGAGCGCCTTCGATATGCTTCGTGAGAAGCTCGACCCAAGCAAGGTCAATGGCGGCGTGTTTCTCGGCCTGAACGGCATCGTCATCAAGAGCCACGGCGGGGCGAATGCCGAAGGCATCGCCGCTGCCATCGAGGTCGGCTACGACATGGCTAAGAACGGCCTCAATCAGAAAATAGAAAACGATCTTAAGAAATATCATGCCAAGCGGCTGCCTCCCATTGGCCCGGAAGCGGCATGAGCTATGGGGTTCAATCGAATATGATCCGTTCAGTGGTTCGCGGGTTCGGAGCCGCACTTCCGAAACGCGTGATGACCAACAGTGATATGGAGGCTATCGTCGATACGTCGGACGAATGGATCGTCCAGCGCACCGGCATCCGCCAGCGTTACGTGGCCGGCGACGACGAGACGACGGCCTCGCTTGGCGAAGCCGCCGCGCGTGCGGCGCTTGCCAATGGCGGCCTGACGCCTGCCGATATCGATCTTATCATCTGCGCCACCTCGACGCCGGACAACACCTTTCCGGCCACCTCGGTCAACATCCAGAACCGTCTCGGCATGAGCCACGGCTTTGCCTTCGACGTCCAGGCCGTCTGCACCGGCTTCGTCTATGCGGTCACGACCGCCGACGCCTATATCCGCGGCGGCCTTGCAAAGCGCGTTCTCGTCATCGGTGCCGAGACTTTTTCGCGCATTCTCGACTGGAACGATCGCACCACCTGCGTGCTTTTCGGCGATGGCGCCGGCGCGATCGTGCTCGAGGCGGCAGAAGGTGAGGGCACGTCTGCCGATCGCGGCGTGCTGACCGCGCATCTGCGCTCCGACGGTTCGCACAAGGACAAGCTTTATGTCGATGGTGGACCGTCGACGACGGGCAGCGTCGGCAAGCTGCGTATGGAAGGCCGCGAAGTCTTCAAATATGCCGTCGGCATGATCACCGATGTCATTCAGGCCGCTTTCGATTCGACCGGGACAACGGCCGAAGACCTCGACTGGCTGGTGCCGCACCAGGCCAATCGACGCATCATCGACGGTTCGGCGAAGAAGCTGAACATCGATGCGGACAAGGTCGTCGTCACCGTCGACCTGCACGGCAATACCTCGGCCGCCTCGATCCCGCTCGCGCTTGCGACCGCCGCCGGCGACGGCCGGATCAAAAAGGGCGACCTCGTGATGCTCGAAGCGATGGGCGGCGGCTTCACCTGGGGCGCTGTTCTGCTGCGCTGGTAAGCACGAATCCTAAAAAACTGGCGGCGAACAAGAGCTTGACCGTGAGGCGCAAGACAAATACTCTTCGTTCGCTTTCAAAAAATATTTTGTAATGGGCGGGGAAACCATGACCGGAAAAACAGTGACGCGAGCAGACCTGGCGGAATCCGTTTTCCGCAAGGTTGGTCTTTCCCGGACCGAATCCGCTGAACTTGTGGAAACCGTCATCGACGAAATCTGCAATGCCATTGTGCGTGGCGAAACCGTCAAGCTTTCCTCCTTCGCCACCTTCCAGGTTCGCGATAAGAACGAGCGGATCGGCCGCAATCCGAAGACCGGCGAGGAGGTTCCGATCTCTCCGCGCCGGGTGATGACTTTCAAGGCTTCGAACGTGCTGAAGACGCGCATCCTCAAGGCGCATGTCGCCCGCAAGATCAAGCTGAAGCCGCAGAATCCGGCTCCCTGAGATCAGCCTTCCTCCTCTTGGAGCGGTGTTTTTTTCTCGCACTGGTCGATCCCCTGTGCGCAACGTCGAGACATGACTTGAATTGTCGACGCCAAACCTTTGAAATATGGTGAGTCGCTGTTGGATCGAGCCTGCGAGGTTGCGTAGCATATGACGTTGGACAAGAGCCCCGATGCCTTTCGCACCATCAGCGAAGTCGCAGACGATCTTGATCTGCCGCAGCATGTGCTGCGCTTTTGGGAGACACGGTTTCCCCAGATAAAGCCGATGAAACGAGGTGGCGGCCGTCGCTACTACCGGCCGGAGGACGTCGACCTCCTCAAGGGCATCCGGCATTTGCTCTATGATCACGGCTATACGATCAAGGGCGTGCAGAAGCTTCTGAAGACCAACGGCAACAAGTTCGTCATCTCGGTCGGCCACGGTGATCTCGCCAGCGTCGAGGCGCTTGCCTCGGGTGCGCAGGAGATGGGCGCCGGGGAACCGCGTGTCGGCATGGCGGAGGAGGATCAGATTGTCGGCCGCGCCAAGCCGCCGATCACCCGCCGGTTCTTCAATTTCGTCGCCGGCGACGACGAGCAGCCGGAGGTCTCGATCGGCAAATCGAGCGTCGGCAAGGAAGACAGGGCGCTGCTTCAGGAGGCGCTCTACGACCTCCTGGAATGCAAACGTCTGCTCGATCAGGTCCGCTGATTATGGAGAGCCTTTCCGGGTTAGATTGAAGCATTCTGTTGGCTCAAACGGAGTCGGATGGTCGACCGGCCGGCGCGTGTCGTAGCCCGTCTCTACGGCCAAGCCGGCCGGTCGAGCAGGCGGCCCGTTTCAGCCAACCCTCCCGCAGATTTGCCTGGATCAAGACTTTGGAATCGCCGGACGCACTTGTCGCTTCGCCACGGCGAAGCGGTGCGGCCGGTGGGCCGGACGAAAACCTGCTCCGGCAGATGCTTCAAGCTGACCAGAAAAGGCTTGTCTTATGATTTCCACGCTTCTTGTTGAGATAAAGAAGCGCCGGAGAGGACGGCCATCCTTCTCCGGCGATGGGGGACGGATCGTGAAATGGCAGGTCGACGTTCTTGCGAATGCCGGGCCGAGCTAGAGTTTGATCGCCCCCATCTT